>JACRAS010000143.1 GCA_016234705.1 Betaproteobacteria bacterium
CACCGAGCGCGCATACGACAATCCCAAGTTCGTCGAGGACATGGTGCGCGATGTCGCCGCCGTGCTCAACCGGGATGAGCGCATCGATTGGTACGTGGTGGAGTCGGAAAATTTCGAGTCCATACACAACCATTCAGCCTATGCGCTGATCGAGAAAGACAAGAAAAAGACCTAAGGCTTGTCGCGCGGCGCCCGCCGTTGTAGCTTTTATTCATAACCGTGTTTTTGGTACGGATGCGCTTTTTATCCGTACAGAAAATGCGGTTGGCGCGCGCGAGCGCGCAATGGCCGAGCGCAGACGTCGGAAGACGCAGGAGGGTGCATCGGGCTGCTGCGGTCGAACTTGCGCGGACGGCGGCCCGTCCGCGCGCATCGTCGATCGCGCACGGATGAAAAGCACATCCGCGCGCAATCGGCGATCTTGTGTAAAACCCCCACGCCGTTTTTGTTGTTAACCGTAACCGCATTTTCTGTGCGGATGCGCTTTTTATCCGTACAGAAAATGCGGTTGGCGCGCGCGAGCGCGCAATGGCCGAGCGCAGACGTCGGAAGACGCAGGAGGGTGCATCGGGCTGCCGCGGTCGAACTTGCGCGGACGGCGGCCCGTCCGCGCGCATCGTCGATCGCGCACGGATGAAAAGCACATCCGCGCGCAATCGGCGATCTTGTGTAAAAACAACCCCAAGCCCTTGTTGCTTTTCATCCGTACCAAAAACACGGTTGGCGCGCGCAGCTCGCAATGCCCGTTGTTGGCATGCGACAGTGCAATCAATAGCGCTTGGTCAGGGTCATGCTCTGGCCGTCGCGCTGCATCTCCATGCGGTTGAGAAAGCTCATCCCCAGCAGGGTTACGCCCATGGCGTCGTTCTGGATCACCACCGCATCGACGTTGTTGACCTCGATGTCGCCGATTTTCACGGTGTCGAGTTTGACGAGGTAGGTCGGGGTCACGCCATTGGCGGTGTGCATCTGGCCGCGCTGACCTTGCAGGTAATTGATGCCCAGGCGCTTGGCTTCGGCAGCCGGCAGGGTGATCAGCGTTGCTCCGGTATCGACCAGGAAACGCACGCTGCCGCCGTTGATCGATCCAGTGGTGAGGAAATGGCCGCGCGCATCGGCGCCTAGAGTGACGTTTTGCCTGCCGCCGCGGCTGGCGGCGGAGTAGGCTTGCCCCATGCGCAGCGTCTTTTTCTTGCCGCCGATTTCGAAGCTGGCCGCGTCTTTCTCGGTGCCGAGCAATACCACGCCTTCGGCGGTTTTCTGCCCCGGCGCCAGCGTGCGCGGTGCTCCGCCATCGATAACGACGATGGCCTTGGCGCCGATCAGCCCGACCAGGGTGACATCGGCAGCGAGCGCCGGCACGCTAAAAACTGCCAGCGCCACCAAACTCAGGCTAAAATCGCGGCAACGAACCATCCAGGACTGCATCGTGAAACCGGTCGCCATATTCCGCCACACCCCTACCGAGGGTCCGGGCTATTTTGCCACATACCTGGAAACGCGTTCGATCGACTGGAAGCTGGTGAAGATTGACGCCGGCGAAGCGCTGCCCGCTTTCGCGGATGAGTTCTCCGGACTCGCTTTCATGGGTGGCCCGATGAGCGTGAATGACGACCTGCCTTGGATCCCCGGCGTGCTGCAACTGATCCGCGCCGCGGTCAAGCGGCAAGTCCCGGTGCTGGGGCACTGTCTGGGCGCGCAGCTGATGTCCAAGGCGCTGGGCGGTTCTGTCGGTCGCAACCCGCACAAGGAAATCGGCTGGGGCAGGGTGGACGTTGCCGACAACGAGCAGGCGCGTGCCTGGTTCGGCGACACCCGGGGTTTTCTTTCGTTTCACTGGCACGGCGAGACCTTCACCATCCCGCCGGGAGCCGCCTGCATCGCCTCCAGTCCGTACTGTCACAACCAGGCGTTCGTTCTTGACCGGCACCTGGGCCTGCAATGCCATGTGGAAATGACGCCGGAGATGATCCGGAGCTGGTGTGAGTCGGGAAAAAGGGAGATAGAACGCTCGGTTTGCGCGACGGTGCAACAGGTGAGCGAAATCGAACGCGACCTGCAGCCGCGGGTCTCAGTCTTGAATGCCGTGGCGGCGCGGCTTTACGAACACTGGATCACCGGACTAAAGGCCTGAGCTTAAGCGCGGTCGCGAGCTAGTCGCGAAAATTCTGAAACTGCAGCGGGATCTCGGTGATCGATTTCTTGACGAGCTGGATCGCCGCCTGCAAATCGTCCTTCTTGGCGCCGGAGACCCGCACCGCGGTGCCCTGAATGCTCGCCTGCACCTTCAGCTTGTGGTCCTTGATCAGCCTGACGATTTTCTTGGCCTGCTCCGACTCGACGCCGTTCTTGACCTCGACCGTCTGCTTGATCTTGTCGCCGCTGATTTTCGCGATGTCCTTCGGTTCGAGCGCGCGCACGTCCACGCCGCGTTTGGCGCATTTCCCGGTGAACACGTCCATCACCTGCTTCAGCTTGAAGTCGTCGTCGGCATAAATGCTCAGCGTGAACTCGACCTGTTCGATGCGCGCATCCGAGCCCTTGAAGTCGAAGCGGTTGGCGATCTCCTTGTTGCACTGCTCGATCGCGTTCTTCAGTTCGACCTTGTTGACTTCCGAAGTGATGTCGAAGGAGGGCATGGTCTACCTCTACGGTTGCAGCTGATGGAACGGCGGCGTTCGCGGGGTACCGAACGCCGGAAACGCCGGCCGGCAAATTATACCAGCCCGCCATCAGGGACATGTAGCAGCGGCTGCGCAACGCAGCGTGCAGCCGCATCGCCCCGCGGAGAGCGCCTACGACTTTTTCGACCGCTTGCTCAGATTCGCCGCAATGCGCATACGCAGGGCATTCAGGCGAATGAAGCCGGCCGCGTCCATCTGATCGTAGGCGCCGCGGTCATCCTCGAAGGTGGCGATGTTCGCGTCGAACAGGGAATCGGTGTTCGAGTCGCGGCCGACGACGATGACGTTGCCCTTGTACAGCTTGACCCGAACCCAGCCGTTCACGTGCGCCTGCGAAGCGTCGATCATGGTCTGCAGCAGGCTCCGCTCGGGGCTCCACCAGTAGCCGTTGTAGATCAGCGCGGCATAGCGCGGCATCAGGTCGTCCTTGAGGTGGGCGACCTCGCGGTCCAGGCACACCGACTCGATGGCGCGATGCGCGCGCAACATGATGGTGCCGCCGGGGGTTTCGTAGCAGCCGCGCGACTTCATGCCGACGTAGCGGTTTTCGACCAGGTCCAGCCGTCCGATGCCGTGCTTGCCGCCCAGTTGGTTGAGGGTTTCGAGGACGCTCGCCGGCGAGAGCCTTTTGCCGTTGATGGCGACGATATCGCCCTGCTTGTATTCCAGTTCGACATATTCGGCTCTGTCCGGCGCCGTCTCGGGCGACACCGTCCAGCGCCACATGTCCGCTTCCGGCTCCTTGGCCGGGTTTTCCAGAATGCGGCCCTCGTAGGAAATGTGCAGCAGGTTCGCATCCATGCTGTAGGGCGAACCGCCTTTCTTCTTGCCCTCCACCGGGATGCCGTGCTTGTCGGCGTACTTGAGCAGTTTCTGGCGCGAACCCAGATCCCATTCGCGCCAGGGTGCGATAACGCGAATATTGGGCTCCAGGGCGTAATAGCCGAGCTCGAAGCGCACTTGGTCATTGCCCTTGCCGGTGGCGCCATGCGAGACGGCGTCGGCGCCGGTCATGCGTGCGATCTCGATCTGGCGCTTGGCGATGAGCGGACGGGCGATCGATGTGCCGAGCAGGTATTCTCCCTCGTAGATGGCGTTGGCGCGGAACATGGGGAAGACGAAATCGCGCACGAATTCCTCGCGCAGGTCATCGATGAATATTTTCCTGACGCCGAACTGTTTCGCCTTGTTTCGCGCCGGCTCGAGTTCTTCGCCCTGGCCGATATCGGCAGTGAAGGTGATCACCTCGCAGCCGTACCGGTCCTGCAGCCATTTGAGGATGACCGAGGTATCCAGCCCGCCGGAATAGGCGAGCACGACTTTTTTTACCGTGCTTTTCTTGGTTGCCATTTGCTTGCTCGAAAAATGATGAATTCGGATGGCGACGCTAGATACGGCGTTTTAAGCGCTGTCGCGCGCGACGAAAACCTGCGCGCTGCGCGCGCCAACCGTGTTTTCTGTACGGATGAAAAGCGCATCCGTACAGAAAACACGGTTATGGATAAAAGCAAAAACGGCTTGGGAGTTGTTTTTATACAAGATCGCCGATTGCGTGCGGATGTGCTTTTCATCCGTGCGCGATCGGCGATCCGCGCGGACGGGGCGCCGTCCGCGCAAGATCGAGCGCTGCAGCTCGATGTGTCGTGCTGCGTCCTTCGATGCAGATGTGGGAGCAGTTGCGCGCTCGCGCGCGCCGACCGTGTTTTACGTACGGATGAAAAGCGCAACCGCACAGAAAACACGGTTATGGATAAAAGCAACAACGGCTTGCGACGCGTGCTTCGCGCGGTTCACGCGACTTTTCCCAACAGGAGGAATTCCATCAGCGCTTTCTGCGTATGCAGGCGGTTCTCGGCCTCGTCCCAGACCACGCTCTGGGGCCCGTCGATCACCTGCGCCGATACCTCCTCGCCGCGATGCGCCGGCAGGCAGTGCATGAACAATGCATCGGGGCCAGCCAGCTTCATCATGTCGGCATCTACCTGCCAGTCGCTGAAGTCGCGCTTGCGCTCCGCGTCCTCCGCCTCGAAGCCCATGCTGGTCCAGACATCGGTGGTGACCAGGTCGGCGCCGCGCGCCGCCTCCATCGGGCCGGCAAAATGCTCGTAATGGGTTTTGCCGTAGATGCCGGCGCGTTCCGCTTCCGCTTCGTAGCCGGGAGGTGTCGACACGTGCAGGTTGAAATCGAAAATTGCCGCCGCCTGCATCCAGGTGTTGCAGACGTTATTGGAGTCGCCGATCCATGCCACCGTCCTGCCGCTGATCGGGCCGCGGTGTTCGATGAAGGTGAAGATGTCGCCCAGCACCTGACAGGGGTGATATTCGTTGCTGAGCCCATTGATCACGGGGACGCGCGAAATCGCGGCAAAGCGCTCCAGGATCGACTGCTCGAAGGTGCGGATCATGACGATGTCGACCATGCGCGACACCACCTGCGCCATGTCCTCCACCGGCTCGCCGCGCCCGAGCTGGGTGTCGCGGGTGCTCAAGAAAATGGCCGAGCCGCCGAGCTGCTGCACGCCGGCCTCGAACGACAGGCGCGTGCGCGTCGACTGCTTCTCGAAAATCATCGCCAGCGTGCGGTCGACCAGGGGGTGGTAGGGTTTATATTGCTTGAACTGCGCCTTGATCCAGCGCGCGCGCTCGAGCAGGTAATCGTACTCGGCGCGGGAAAAATCCTGGAATTGCAGATAATGCCGCAGCTTCATGATGCGCCTTCGGCGTTAATGCGCCGAGGTCGGCTGGCCGAGGAAGTCCCGGATCAGGGCGGAGAGCATATCGACCAGCTGGCGTGACTCGTCTTGGTTCATGATGAGCGGCGGCAGCAGCCGGACGATTTTGTCGGCTGTTACGTTGATGAGCAGCCCGGCATCGAGCGCGCGCTGGGTGAGGTCCGTACAGGGCCGGTCGAGCTCGATGCCCAGCATCAGACCCATGCCGCGTACCGCGACCACGCCTTTGATTCCGGCCAGCGCCGCAGCCAGGCCGGCGCGAATCGCATCGCCGATGCGCGTGGCGTTGTCGAGCAGTTTGTCCTGCTCGATGATTTCGAGCGTGGCGAGCGCGGCGGCGCAGGCGAAGGGATTGCCGCCGAAAGTGGAACCGTGATTGCCCGGCTTGAACACCTCGGCGGCGGCGCCCCTGGCGAGGCAGGCGCCGATCGGTACGCCGGCGGCGAGGCCCTTGGCCAGGGTGACCACGTCGGGAAGCAAGCCCGCGTGCTGATAGAAGAACCATTTGCCGGTGCGGCCCAGACCGCACTGGATCTCATCGAGCATCAGCAGCCACTGGTACTGATCGCACAACTCGCGCAGGCCCCTCAGGTACTCCAGGTGCGCGATGTTGATGCCGCCTTCGCCCTGGATCGGTTCGACCAGGACGGCGACCACGTTGCGGTTGTGCTCGGCCACCTGGCGCACCGCTTCCAGATCGTCGTAAGGCACGCGCACGAATCCCGATACCAGCGGCTCGAAACCGGCTTGCACCTTGCGGCTGCCCGTGGCCGAGAGCGTGGCCAGCGTGCGGCCGTGAAATGCTTTCTCCATCACGACGATGGCGGGGTTGTCGACGCCTTTTCCCTTGGCGTACAACCGCGCGATTTTGATCGCGGCCTCGTTCGCCTCGCAGCCGGAGTTGCAGAAGAAAATCTTGTCCATGCCGCTGATCGCGGCGAGCTTGTCGGCAAGATTTTCCTGCTCGGTGATTTGATAGATATTGGAGGCGTGAATCAGCTTGCCTGCCTGCGTGGCAAGCGTTTTCGCAAGGCGGGGGTGGGCATGGCCGAGCGTGTTCACGGCGATGCCGCCGAGAGCGTCCAGGTAGCGCTTGCCCTGTGCGTCCCACAGCCAGACGCCCTCGCCGTGGGTGAAGGCCACGGGAAGCCTGGTATAGGTGTTCATTACGTGCGACATGGCCACGTCCTAAAACAAAACGCACACGGCGGCAAATGCCGCCGTGTGCCTTCATTTCTTCTGATTTATTTTAACACACTGCCACAGCCACCAGATTAACGCTAGTGCCGCGACGGCGCTGGTCGATTGCGTGCTTGCGCTTACCTTGCTGCCGCAAGTTCCGCGCGCTTGCCCGGTTCATGCACGGTGCATTGCAATATTTTGCAATATCGATACATCTGGCGTAATTTGCGCTCTGCATCGACTTCGTCCCTGCCGTGTATCAACAGGTTATCCACAATCAATCCACTGCGGGTGCGAATTCGGAACCCGTATTTTATGATCGCCGAAGATGCCACAAATTCCCCCTCATTCAAGCTCTTAAGCGATCTATAGCATATGCCTTCTACCAGTTCAACGCAAATTTATGTTCCAACGGTATTTTTTCTCACTTGCCGCGACTGGTCGTGCCTCCATCACCCGCTGCGCCTGGGCGCTGATTGCTGAAAAAGCAGGCAAGGGGGAACCGAGAAAACGAAACGGCCGGCTTACGCCGGCCGTTTCGTTGATTCAGTTCGATGCTTAAGGCATCGCTTTGATGGCCGCGGCAAGGCGGCTCTTGTGGCGCGCGGCCTTGTTCTTGTGGATGATCTTCTTGTCGGCGATGCGATCGACGATGCTCGAAGACTGACGAAGTACCTGCTTCGCGCCGGCTTTGTCGCCGCCGGCAATGGCCTTGTTCACGTCCTTGATCGCCGAGCGCAGCGTCGAGCGCAGGCTGGCGTTGTGACGCCGCTGTTTTTCGGCTTGGCGGGAACGCTTGCGCGCCGAATCTGTATTGGCCATGATGAAACCCAAGTAAGGAACACGAAAGGGCGCAATGATACTGATTTAGTCCCTGTTACGCAAGCGCATTTTCGTATAATCGGGGCATGAATCTTCTGCGCGCGCTCGCCACGGTGAGCGGCATGACGCTCGTGTCCCGCATCCTCGGCTTCGTGCGCGACGCCGTGATCGCGCGCCTGTTCGGCGCCGGACTCGCCACGGACGCGTTTTTCGTCGCTTTCCGCATTCCCAACCTGCTGCGACGCCTGTTCGCCGAGGGCGCCTTCTCCCAGGCCTTCGTGCCGATCCTGGCCGAATACAAGACCAGGAATGGCGAAGGCGAAACCAGGCTGCTGGTCGATCGCGTTGCCACGGTGCTCTCGATCGGAGTCCTGATAGTCAGCATCCTGGGCATCCTCGCCGCGCCGTGGATCATCTATGTCAGCGCGCCCGGATTCTCCGCCACGCCGGACAAATTCGAACTCACGGTGGCGATGCTGCGCATCACTTTTCCCTACCTGCTGTTCATTTCGCTCGTGTCGCTCGCCGGCGGCATCCTCAATACCTGGAGCCGCTTCGCCGTTCCCGCATTCACGCCGACGCTGCTCAACTTGAGTTTCATTTTTTGCGCGCTGGTGTTGGCGCCGTATTTCCGGCCGCCGGTGCTGGTGCTGGCCTGGGCGGTGCTCCTTGGCGGCGTGCTGCAGCTCGCATTGCAGCTGCCCTATCTGGCAAAAATCGGCATGCTGCCGCGCCCGCGCCCGGGTTTTTCCGACCCGGGTGTTCGGCGCATCCTCAAGCTCATGGGGCCGGCGGTGTTCGGCGTTTCCATCGCCCAGTTGTCGCTGCTCATCAACACCATCTTCGCCTCTTTTCTTGCCAACGGCAGCGTGTCCTGGCTGTATTACGCCGACCGGCTGATGGAATTTCCCACCGGCATGCTGGGGGTGGCGTTGGGCACCATCCTGCTGCCCGGCCTGTCCAAGTATTACTCGATCGATGCCACCGAGCAGTACAGCCGCCTGCTCGACTGGGGCCTGCGCCTGACTTTGCTGCTGGCGCTGCCGGCGGCCGTGGCGCTGGCGCTGCTGGCGGTGCCGCTCATCAGCACGCTGTTCCGCTACGGCGAGTTCAGCGTCCTGGACGTGTGGATGACGCGCCAGGCGCTGGTTGCCTACAGTATCGGCCTCGTCGGGCTGATTCTGGTGAAAGTGCTGGCCCCGGGTTTCTACGCCCGCCAGAATATCCGCACGCCGGTGAAAATCGCCGTGATCACGCTGGTTGCGACGCAGCTCATGAACCTCGCCCTGATCGGGCCGCTCAAGCATGCGGGCCTCGCGCTGGCGATCGGTCTGGGTGCGTGCCTGAACGCCGGCTTGCTCTATTACAAGCTGCGCCAGCACCGCATCTATCGGCCGCAAACCGGCTGGGCGGAGTTCGCGTACAAGCTGGCGCTGGCGCTCGCGGTGATGGCCGCGGCGTTGTGGGGGGCGATGGGCCGCGAGGACTGGTGGCTCGCCGCCGCCTGGCAGTACCGGATAGCAGGCTTAGTTGGTATAGTGTGCCTGGGCGCCGGCATCTACTTTGCCACCTTGTGGTTGCTCGGCTTTCGCATTGGGGATTTCGCGCGCCGCGCCGCAGATTAGTAAGAGGCCAATTCAGAATTACCGAAATGGCCTCTTACTTAGGGGAGCATGAGGGCATGCGCCCCGAAGGTCTCGATTCCCCTTGAGGGGAAAATCCCCTCGGGGGATATCCCCGCGTTTTGTAATGCGCTCTTAGTCGTTAGTCTATGGAATACCGACTGGACCAGTTTTCAGCACTGCTGTGCCGGGAGAATTTCAGCCTTGCCGAGGCCTGCCTGTTGATCGCGCAGGACGCGTATCCCGAACTGGACGTCGTGCATTGCCTGTCGCGCATCGATGCGCTCGCCGCGACGGTGAAGCGCCGCCTGCCGAGCGATGCGTTTGCCGAGCAGAAGGTAGTGGTGCTGAACCGGTATTTGTTCAACGAGCTGGGTTTTTGCGGAAACGCGCGCGGCTATTACGATCCGCGCAACAGCTACCTGAATCAAGTGCTGGAGCGGCGCACCGGCGTGCCGATCACGCTGTCGATCCTGTACATGGAGATCGGCCAGCGCCTGGGCCTGCGCTTGCAGGGCGTGTCCTTCCCGGGACATTTTCTGGTAAAGCTGCGCGTGACCGGGGGCCAGCTCGTGATCGACCCTTTCTGCGGCGGCGAGACCCAATCCGAATCGGACCTGCGCGCACGCCTGGCGCTGGTGTTGCCGCGGCGCGAAGCCGAGGCGCTGCCGCTGCCGCAAGTTCTTCAGGCGGCCACGTCGCGGCAGATACTGGCGCGCGTGCTGCGTAACCTTAAAGGCATTTACCTGCAGTCGGGGGAGGCGCAAAATACGCTGGAGGTGATGCAGCGCATGGTGATGGTGGCGCCGCATGCGGCCGAGGAGGTGCGCGACCGGGGTCTTGCCTACTACAAGCTCGACTGTTTCCGCGCGGCCCTTGCCGATTTGCAGGATTACCTGGATCGGCGCCCGGATGCGGCGGACGCGAACGAGATCAGAGACAAAGCCGCGGTGCTGCGGCTGCTGTGTTCGCGGCTGAATTGATGGTCGAAGGTTTGACCACAAGGAACACGATCAGAGGCTATGTCAGTAATTCTGAAATGGCCTCAAAGTACGAAGGCGAGGAACCAGATGAAATTCGATTTGACCCCGAGACGGGTGTTTGCAGCGTTCACGCTGGTTCCCCTGGCGCTGCTCGCCGAAGCCCTGATTCTGCAGCATCTTCAAGGCCAGGCGCCGTGTCCCCTTTGCATCCTGCAGCGCGAGGGATTCTTCCTGTTCGGGCTGATCGCGCTCGCCGCGGCCGTGCACAATCCGCAGCGCCGCGGCGCAGCGATTTATGCCGCTGCAATGGCGCTAGCCTCGCTTGCCGGCATGGGTGTCGCGATCTGGCATGTATGGACGCTGCATCACCCGAAATTCGGCTGCGGCATTGATGTGATGGAGCAGTTTGTCAACAATCTGCCCACCGCCAAACTGCTGCCTTGGATTTTCTATGCGAACGGCGATTGCGCCGCAAAACATGAACCCATCTTCGGACTGGTGGTGCCGGAGTGGTCACTGGCATGGTATGCGGTACTGTTTCTCGCTGCCGTGTTCTTCGGGTTCAAATGGCTGTCGGCGGTGCCGGCGCGAGCCGCAGCCTAAGGTTTCGGAACCTTCGGCGCGGACCGGATTTCGTATTCCGGAGGTGATGGAAAGCCGCTATAATTCAAGATTTTAGCTTTCCAAAGCCGATCCTGAACATGCGCGTTTGCCGCACCATTTCCGCTCGCAGCCAGTCGCCCACGGCACTTACCATCGGCAACTTCGACGGCGTGCATCAGGGCCACCAGGTGATGCTCGCCCGACTCAAGGAGCAGGCGTGCGCGCTCGGCCTCTCGGCCTGCGTGCTCACCTTCGAACCGCATCCGCTCGAGTTGTTCGCGCCACAAACGGCGCCGACCCGGCTTACCTCGCTGAGGGAGAAACTGGAATTGCTTGCGGCCCACGGTATCGAACGCGTGCATGTCAGCCGTTTCAACCGCGCCTACGCCAGCAGGTAGCCGCAGGATTTCATCGAGCACATATTGCTCGCTGGCCTGGGCATGCGCTGGCTGCTGATCGGCGATGACTTCCGTTTCGGCGCCCGGCGCGCCGGTGATTTTTCCCTGCTGCGGGAGGCGTCGCGTAAACACGGCTTCGGTCTGGAGGCGATGCCCACGGTCGAGCAGGACGGAGTGCGCGTGTCGAGCTCGGCGGTGCGCGCGGCGCTGGCCGCGGGCCGGCTGGCGGAGGCCGAAGCGCTGCTCGGGCGGCCCTACAGCATCAGCGGCCGGGTGGTGCAGGGCGACAAGCTCGGCCGTAGAATCGGCTTTCCCACGGCCAACGTGCAGCTTCGGCACAACCGGCCGCCCTTGTCCGGGATCTTTGCCGTTCGCACCCTCGACGGGCACGGGCACGCGCGCAACGGCGCGGCGAGTCTGGGCCTGCGCCCGACGGTGGACAACAGCGGGCAGGCCAAGCTCGAGGTGCACCTGTTCGATTTCGCCGGCGACCTCTACGGCCAGCATCTGCGCATCGATTTCCTGCACAAGATACGCGACGAAAAAAAATTCCCCGACCTCGAGGCGTTGAAAGCGCGCATCGCCGAGGACTGCGACGTCGCCAGGGAATTTCTGGCTGCGAAAGAACGCGCATGAACGCGGAATCCCTGGCACGCATTTGTCCGCCGCCATGCGCCTGAAATCTACCCGACCAATCGAAACCTTAGAAATGCAACATGGCTGATTACAAGAACACGCTGAACCTTCCGGACACGCCTTTCCCGATGCGCGGCGACCTCGCCAGGCGCGAGCCGCAGTGGGTCAAGCGCTGGCAGGAAGGAGGGCTTTACCGGAAAATCCGCGCCGCCTCGAAGGGACGGCCGAAATTCGTCCTGCACGACGGCCCGCCTTACGCCAACGGCGACATCCACATCGGCCATGCGGTGAACAAGATTCTGAAAGATATCATCGTCAAGGCGCGCAACCTGGCGGGCTACGACGCGGTCTATGTGCCCGGCTGGGACTGCCATGGCATGCCGATCGAGCGCGAGATCGAAAAGCAGCACGGCAAACACCTGCCGGTGGAGAAGACGCAGAGCCTGTGCCGCGCCTATGCGGCGGAGCAGATCGAGCGGCAGAAACAGGATTTCCAGCGCCTGGGCGTGCTCGGCGACTGGGACCATCCCTATCTGACCATGGCCTACCGCAACGAGGCCGACGAGATCCGCACGTTGGGCAAGCTGCTGCAGAAGGGTTACGTCTACCGCGGCCTGAAGCCGGTAAACTGGTGCTTCGACTGCGCATCAGCCTTGGCCGAAGCCGAAGTCGAGTATGCGGACAAGAAGGATTTTGCCATCGACGTTGGCTTTGCGTTTGCCGAGCCGGAAAAAATCGCCAAGGCGTTCGGCCTGGCCAAGCTGCCGGCCGAAAAAGGCTGGATCGTCATCTGGACCACCACGCCCTGGACCATCCCCGCCAACCAGGCACTGAACGCGCATCCGGAACATGTCTACAATCTGGTTGCAACCGAACGCGGGCTGCTGATCCTGGCGGCGGACCTGCAGGACGCCTGCCTCGCGCGCTACCGGCTTTCCGGCGAGACACTCGCTTCGTGCAAGGGCAAGGCGCTCGAACTGATCGCATTCCACCATCCGTTCTATGAGCGCCTCGCGCCCGTCTATCTGGGCGAGTACGTGGTGCTGGACACCGGCACCGGCATCGTCCACAGCGCCCCAGCCTACGGCGTGGAGGACTTCGACTCCTGCCGGCACTACGGCATGAAGGACGAGCAGATCCTCACCCCGGTGACGGGCGGCGGTAAATTCGTCGCGTCGCTGCCGTTTTTCGGCGGCATGACGATCTGGAAGGCCAACCCCGAGATCGTCAAGAAAATCGGGGAATGCGGCGCGCTGTTCCACTGCGAAGATTACGTCCACAGCTATATGCACTGCTGGCGCCACAAGACGCCCATCATTTACCGCGCCAGCACGCAGTGGTTCGCCAGCATGGACGAGCCGCCGGGATTCAACGGCGCGAGACCCGCCGAATCCTTGCGCGCGACCGCCTTGCGCGGCATCGACAACACGCGCTTCTACCCGGACTGGGGCCAGGCGCGCCTGCACGGCATGATCGCCAACCGCCCCGACTGGACCTTGTCGCGCCAGCGCCAGTGGGGCGTGCCCGTGCCCTTCTTCATCCACAAGGAAACCGGCGAGCTGCATCCGCACACTCTGGATCTGCTGGAACAAGTGGCCGAGCGCGTGGGGCAGGGCGGCATCGAAGCCTGGCAGACCCTGGATCCTAAGGAATTGCTGGGCGCGGAGGCGGAGCACTACGTCAAGATCAGGGATACGCTCGACGTGTGGTTCGATTCCGGCTCGACGCATCAGACGGTGATGGGCGGGCCGGAGGGCAGGACGAACGGCGCCGGCTCGCACGGGGCCGAGTTGCAGTTCCCCGCCGACCTGTACCTGGAAGGCTCCGACCAGCACCGAGGCTGGTTTCATTCCTCGCTGCTGGTGTCCTGCATGTTGAACGGCGTGCCGCCCTACAAGGCGCTCCTGACCCACGGTTTCGTGGTCGACGGCCACGGGCGCAAGATGTCCAAATCGCTCGGCAACGTGATCGCGCCGCAGAAGGTGTCCGACACGCTGGGGGCGGAAGTGCTGCGCCTGTGGGTCGCCGCAACCGATTATTCGGGCGAACTGTCGATCTCGGACGAGATCCTGAAGCGCGTGGTCGAGGGCTACCGCCGCATCCGCAACACGCTGCGTTTCCTGCTCGCCAACACCGCCGACTTCGACCCGCAGGCGCACGCGCTGCCGCTCGAGGACTGGCTCGAGATCGACCGCTACGCGCTCGCGCTGACGCAGTCCCTGCAGCGGGAAATGACGCGCGACTACGACAATTACGATTTCCATTTTGTGGCGCAGAAGCTGCAGGGTTTCTGCTCCGAGGACCTGGGCGGGTTTTACCTCGATATTCTCAAGGACCGGCTGTACACGGCCGGCAAGGACTCGAAGGCAAGACGCTCGGCGCAGAACGCGCTGTACCAGATCCTGCAGCGCCTGGTGCGCCTGATGGCTCCCATCCTCTCTTTTACCGCGGAAGAGATCTGGGCGGTGACCGCCGGCGGCAAGGATGAGACCGTGTTCACGCATACCTGGGCTGAATTCCCGGCCGCGGCTTATTCGCCGGAGTTGCTCGAGCGCTGGGGAAAAATCCGCAGCGTCCGCGGCGAGGTGCAGAAGCAACTGGAGGAGGCGCGCGTCGCCGGAAAAATAGGCTCCTCGCTGCAGGCCGAAGTCGAGATCCGTGCGAGCGGCGACAAGCTGGCGCTGCTGCAATCGTTGCAGGACGATCTGCGTTTCGTGCTGATCACCTCGAGCGCGGTGGTAATACCAGTTGCCGCGAGCGCCGATGAAGCGGTGATCGTGACGCCGAGCGCGCACGCAAAATGCGAGCGCTGCTGGCATTATCGGGATGACGTCGGCCGGGATGACGCCGGCCGGGATGACGCCGGCCGCGCGGGCGACGGCGCCGATGGCGGGCACCCGGGACTCTGCGGCCGCTGCGTGTCCAATCTGTATGGCGCCGGCGAAGCAAGAGCGCATGCGTAGGCTCGCGCCCTGGTACGCTTTGGCGGTGCTGGTGGTGGTGCTGGACCAGCTGACCAAGTATTGGGTCAGCGCCGGCTTCGACTACGGCGAGGCACGCGCCGTCACCGGCTTTTTCAATCTGGTGCTGACGCACAACAAAGGCGCGGCGTTCAGTTTTCTTGCTGCTGCCTCCGGCTGGCAGCGCGGTTTTTTCATCGGCATTGCGCTGGTCGCGATCGTCGCGATCGGCGTGCTGCTGGCGCGCCATGCGGGCGAGAAACTGTTCTGTCTCGCGCTCGCCCTGATCCTGGGCGGGGCGATAGGCAATGTCATCGATCGCATTGCGCTCGGTTACGTCGTCGATTTTCTCGATTTTCATTTTGCCGGCTGGCACTGGCCGGCGTTCAACCTGGCCGATTCGGCGATCACCGTGGGCGCAGTGCTGCTGGTCGCAGACAGCTTTCGTCCGGGCGCCAGGCGGGCGGGAGCGGCGCGATGAGCGCACGCATCGGTATTGACCGGCCGCTCGCCCGCGCATTCATTAGTCTCTAAGCGGTCAGGAATTGACAGAAATGGCGAATATCTCGATAAATGGCACAAGCGCATCCGCGGGGGGATTTACGCCCCGAAGGTCTCGATCCCCTTTGAGGGGAAAGTCCCCTTGGGGGACAAGCGGGGCGCGCCCCCCCTTGTTCGTGGGATAATGGCTTTACCTTTGCCGGAGACACTTTGTTTGCTTTCGGCTTGTCCGGCTTAGGGTTCAATCATGGAAATCCTGCTAGCCAATCCCCGCGGCTTTTGCGCCGGCGTCGAACGCGCCATCGGCGTTGTCGAGCGCGCGCTGGCGTTGCACGGCACGCCGATCTACGTGCGCCACGAGGTGGTGCACAACAAATTCGTGGTCGATGACCTGCGCCAAAAGGGCGCGGTGTTCGTGGAGGACCTGGACCAGGTGCCGGCCGGCAGCACGCTGATATTCAGCGCCCACGGCGTGTCGCAGGCGATCCGGCGCGAGGCCGAGGCGCGCGGCCTCAAGGTGTTCGACGCCACCTGCCCGCTGGTGACCAAGGTCCACGTCGAGGTCGCCAAGATGCGCGAGCAGGGCCGCGGCATCGTCATGATCGGCCATCGTGGACACCCCGAGGTCGAGGGCACCATGGGACAGGCGGCGCGAGGGATGTACCTGGTGGAGACGGTCGCGGACGTCCTGCGGCTCGAGGTCGAGGACTCAAGCCAGCTTGCCTACGTCACCCAGACCACGCTGTCCGTGGATGACGCCGCGGCCATCGTCCTAGCGCTGAAACAGCGTTTTCCGCTCATCGTCGGACCGAAGAAGGACGACATCTGCTACGCCACGCAGAACCGCCAGGACGCGGTGAAATTCATGGCGCCGCAATGCGATCTGGTGATCGTGGTCGGATCGCCCAACAGCTCCAACTCCAACCGCCTGCGCGAAGTGGCGCAGACCCTGGGGGTGGAGGCGCATATGATCGACCAGGCATCCGAGCTGCGTCCCGAGTGGCTGCAGGGCCGCAAGCGCATCGGCGTCAGCGCCGGCGCTTCGGCGCCGGAAGTGCTGGTGCTGGAAGTCATCGCCAGGCTGCGGGCGCTGGGGGCGAAGCGCGTGACTCAGTTGAAGGGCAAGGAGGAGGGCGTGACCTTCCCCCTGCCCAAGGGTCTGTCCGCCACCGCCTAGCGCTACGGCGAACCCAAGCCCGCGTTCTTATTTTGACGCGGCCGTATCGGCGGTTTCCTGCGGGGCCGCTGCGGGCGTACCTTCGGTCCCGGCAGCAGCGGGCGCGGCCTTGCGCACCGGCTTGGTGACGGGCTGCCGCGCCTGGACTCCGGTCGGAAGCTGCGAACTCGCGGGATAGCCTGCGGTGTCGAGGGCGGCTTTGTAAATCCCGCTCTCGAAACCTTTGTACAGCTCGCGTCCCACGGTCATCACCGGAACCACCGAGCCGCCGGAGAGTTTTTTCAGTTGCGCGATGTCCACTTCATCGATGACGGTTGTTTCGCTGTAGGGCACGCCGCGCTGGTTCAGCAGCTCGCGTGCCTGGGCGCAGGTGTCCTTGCAGGCCTCGGAGGTGTACAGCGCAACCGGAAAATTCTTGACCGCCTGCTGCAACGCGTAAGGCAGGCCTGCCGATGAACTCTGCCCTACTGACACGGATTGCTTTTGCACGTTCTTGGCACCGGAGGCCGGCACCTGGTCGGAATAATGCACCTTGCCGCTGTCATCGACCCAGCGGTACATCTGCGCCTGCGCGAGCACAGGGAGCAGCAGCAAAGGTGCAAGAAATCGCATGCGCATAGCTGAACTCCGTTTCTCCTTGGTTACAAAGTAATCATATCACCGTGGTGCGGCGGCGCATTCGCCCCGGGCGCATTGACGCAGCTTTCGCCCATAAGCGTAATCCGGACGGGTGCGACTCCCAGGGCTTACCCGCCTGGGCTTGCCAGAATGGCGGAATTAGACAAAGTCGAAATTCTAATTTAGAATACAAACATGGAGTTACAAAACCACACCCGCGAAAGCGTGGCGCAACTGCTGCGCAGCCATGGCATCAATCCTACGCACCAGCGCATCGAGATCGGCTTCGCCTTGTTTGAAAATCCGCAGCACCGGTCGGCCGATGAAATCCTGGCGATGGTCAACGCGCGCCATACCGAAACCTCCAAAGCGACGGTCTATAACACGCTCAAGCTGTTTGTGGACAAGGGGATGGTGCGCGAACTGATCGTCGATCCGAACAAAGTTTTCTACGACCCCAACACCAGCGTGCACCATCATTTCTACGAAGTTGCCACGGGCGAACTCACCGACATCCCTGCTGCGGGGGTGCGTATCGATGGCCTGCCGCAGTTGCCGCCGGGCATGGTTACCGAGGGTATCGACATCATAGTGCGCACCCGTCCGGGGCGCTGATCGGCCGCAACCGGGCTACACTTCCCTCGCAGGTTTTCCCGAGCGGATCGAAACGCCTGCGCATATAATAGCGCCCTTCCGCCGATGCTCCGTTTCGCATCGACGTGTCCGATAGGGTCAGAGCCGGGTTAGATCAGTTGGTAGAGCAGCGCATTCGCAATGAGACGGGCGACCAGCGGAAGATGCGCGAAGGTATTTGATAAAATAAGATTTTCCTGACGCCTGATTTTTCGATCAGTCTGCTAGTAGGCATATAGTAGGCACTTGCAGCAAAAAAGCCGGAGTAGCTCAGTCGGTAGAGCAGCGCATTCGTAATGCGAAGGTCGGGGGTTCAATTCCTCTCTCCGGCACCAATAACGTCACGATCAGTCTTCATACCGCAGCCCTTTGTGAGCCAATGAAGAAGCAAGAGAAAGTGGGATGAACCCCTGACCCCAAGCCATTCGCACGGAAATATAATCGGTACGGAGAATGGGGAGAAATCTGACGCGGCGTTCCATGAAAGCATTATGTCTGGAGTGGATGACTGTCCCCTACGCTTGGCGTCGGCAAGACGTGCGGTCCGAGATTTCGGCTTGACCGTGGAACAGGCCGAAAAAGCATATAACGAGGCTGTGCAAAAACCCCTTCGCGAGCGAAAGGGGGTGTTTTTCGGGAGTCCATGAACCCCTCCCAAGCACGCGATCGTCGATTGTAGAGCGATCTGAGAGACCGTTTGGCGAGTGAATTCATCGGAAATATCCGTGCCAGGGTTTTTGCGCAGCCTCAACGTTTGAGGTAACCGGCGCTGCGCGGCTTCATCGCGCGGCGTCCGTGTTGACCGAAGGGTTAGCGTGCATTTGGTAGAGAACTCGCGAGTTCATGCGTGAGTAGTGATGCCGATATCTCTCGGCAGCCAGTAGTATTCTGGCCGGCCCACAACGGCGAGAAGTCGCCAATGCCCAGGCTCTCGGCTTTGGCCCGCAGGGGCGAAATCGCAGAGGCAGCCAGTGGGAACCTCGGTGCGGTGGTGTTGATTGGCCCAAGTTCGCGCATGAGGCGATTTACTATGCCGCGCGCAGGGCGGCCGGTGAAGAGGTTCGTGATTGCGGTTAGGCGTGATGATTCGCTCTTGAGTGCCGCCCGATGAACCAGGCTTGTCGTCGCTTCTGCGCACAACATGTAGCTCGTTCCAATTTGCACGCCCGATGCACCGAGCGCCATTGCTGCAGCGACACTCTTGGCGTCCGCGATACCGCCGGCGGCAATGACGGGAATCTTCACCGCACCTGCGATCTGCGGCACCAAAGCAAACGTACCAAGTTGAGTGCTCAAGTCATCAGAAAGGAACATGCCACGGTGGCCGCCCGCCTCGATTCCCTGGGCGACGACAGCATCAACACCGTGAGCTTCTAGCCAAAGCGCTTCCTTAACTGAAGTTGCCGATGACAGGATCTTCGCGCCCCATGAGCGTACCCGATCTATCAAATCCGCCGAGGGTAGCCCGAAATGAAAGCTAACAACGGGTGGTGCAAACTCCGCCAGCACATCGGCTGCTTCAACGTTGAACGGGGTTCGCGCGGGTCCCGGAGCAATGGCGCTAGTGTTGATTCTGTACTCCGCAAAATACGGAGCGAGCACGGCTTGCCAAGCAGTCTCGCGCGCAACGTCGGGCTCTGGTTGTGTGTGGCAGAAGAAGTTGACGTTGAACGGCTTTGCTGTCTGCGAACGAATGGCCGCGAGTTCCTTGCGTAAGACCTCCGGACCAAGCATGGCGCACGGAAGGGAGCCAAGCCCGCCCGCGTTGGAAACTGCTACCGTAAGGGCGCTACCCTGCACTCCAGCCATGGGTGCCTGAATGATCGGATATTCAATGCCGAGGAGGTCTTGAAGAGTCATTGTCGGTTATCCGGTAGCGTTCACTATGCGTCAAATGCTATGAACTGAAATCTTATGTCACCACTGGTATGAGTGATGCACGCTAACGACGCTGTGCAAAAAGCCCTTCGCGAGCGAAAGGGGGTGTTTTTCGGGAGTCCTTGAACCTCTCCCAAGCACGCGATCGTCGATTGTAGATCGATCTGAGAGACCGTTTGGTGAGTGAATTCATGTTCATTGGCGAGGCCTCTCGGTACTCCGCCGGAACAGCACGTAGTTGCGCAGAATTGCTGCCAACCCGAGCACCAGTGGAACAATGAGTAGTGCGCCGAGCATAGAAATGATTGGCCACCACCCCGAATCCACAGTAGGCGACATAACAAGGTACGTGCGCACGCTCCACGCGACCGCCAGCAAGAGCGCGACGGTCAGTGACAACAGGTTAAATCGGAGCACGGCCTTTCGGTCTGCGTGGATCGGCGCGAAACGAAAAAAAGCCCACCCCACAACACCAACTACGGGCAGCAAGATGAGGAAGGCGACGATCATGGTTGCACTCTAACGAGGCTGTAGAAAAAGTCGTTTTCGCATTTTCGCTATCTTACAGATCAATAGCTTGCGAGCGTGAATTTCGAGAAATCAGGGTTTTTCTACAGCCTCAACGTTCGCGCTAACCGGCGCGCGCTGCTTTTGCGCGCGTCCGCGTTGAGCGCGTGGTTGGACGAAGCCGCTACGCGGAGGAGTCGCGTACTTCTGCTGCACGAACTATTCTGCACCTTCACGCCCTCAATCCCGAGGGAGTGATTTTGCAATATTTCGTGAGGATAAACCAGCATGAAGAAGAATGCCGCCGAGC
>JACRAS010000140.1 GCA_016234705.1 Betaproteobacteria bacterium
ACTCCAGGGTCAGCTTGATCGGGGTGGTCAGACGCACGGCCTCGTCGGTGCCGGAGGCACGCACGTTGGTCAGCTTCTTGCCCTTGATGGGATTCACCACCAGATCGTTTTCCCGGCTGTGGATGCCGATGATCATGCCTTCGTACAAGGCTTCGCCGGGGGCGACGAACATGCGGCCGCGCTCCTGCAGCTTCCACAGGGCGTAGGCGACGGCGGCGCCGTCCTCCTGGCTGATCAGCACGCCATTGCGGCGCTCTTCCATGTCGCCCTTGACCGGACCGTAGTCATCGAAAATGTGGCTGGCGAGCCCGGTGCCGCGGGTCAAGGTCAGGAACTGTCCCTGAAAGCCGATCAGTCCGCGCGCCGGAATGCGGTATTCCAGGCGCACGCGGCCACGGCCGTCGGACACCATGTCCTGCATGTCGCCTTTGCGCCGGCCCAGCTCTTCCATCACCGCGCCCTGGTGACCATCTTCGACATCGACCGTCAGCAGTTCGTACGGTTCCTGCTTCACGCCGTCGATTTCCGTCATCACCACGCGCGGGCGGCCGACGCCCATCTCGTAGCCTTCGCGGCGCATGTTTTCCAGCAGGATGGTCAGGTGCAGCTCGCCCCGTCCGGAGACGATGAAGGTATCGGAATCCTGTGTGAACTCGACTCTGAGCGCGACATTGCTCTTGACCTCGCGCTCGAGGCGCTCGCGGATCTGGCGGCTGGTGACGAACTTGCCGTCGCGCCCGGCGAGCGGCGAGTTGTTGACCATGAAATTCATCGTCAGCGTCGGCTCGTCCACCCTGAGCAGCGCAAACGCATCGGGACATTCGGGCGCGCAGAGGGTCGTGCCGATGCCCACTTCCTCGATGCCGTTGATCAGCACGATGTCGCCGGCCACTGCTTCCTCGGACACGACGCGCTCCAGGCCCTCGAAGGTCAGCACCTGGTTGATGCGCGCCTTGAGCGGCAGCGAATCCGGGCCGTTCATCACGACCACGTCTTGCAGCGGCCTGATGCGGCCGCGCGAAATGCGGCCGATGCCGATCTTGCCGACGTAGCTCGAGTAGTCGATCGAGCAGATCTGCAACTGCAGCGGGCCGTTCGGATCGTCGTTGCGCACCGGCACGTGCTTGAGAATGGCATCGAACAGCGACCGCATGTTGAACCTCTGATCGTCCTTCAATTCATCGATCGAGGCCGGCGCATCCTTCAGATCGGCGGCCGCCCAGCCATGCAGCGCCGAGGCATAGATCACCGGAAAATCGAGTTGGGCCTCGGTCGCGCCGAGCTTGTCGAACAGCTCGAACGTATGGTTCACCACCCAGTCCGGCCGCGCGCTGGGGCGGTCGACCTTGTTGACGACGACGATGGGCTTCAATCCCAGCGCCAGCGCCTTGCGCGTGACGAAGCGCGTCTGCGGCATCGGGCCCTCGACCGCATCGACCAGGAGCAGCACGCTGTCCACCATCGACAGCACGCGCTCGACCTCGCCGCCGAAGTCGGCGTGGCCCGGGGTGTCGACGATGTTGATGTGGGTGCCTGCGTAAGTGACGGCGCAGTTCTTGGCGAGAATGGTGATGCCGCGCTCGCGCTCGATGTCATTGGAGTCCATCACCCGCTCCTGCACATGCTGGTAGGCGGCGAAGGTCCCCGATTGCCGCAGCAGCTTATCGACCAGAGTGGTCTTGCCGTGGTCGACGTGGGCGATGATGGCGATGTTGCGTATCGGGCGGGTCATGGGGAAACAGTCTAAAGAGAATCACAGCTCGTGTCGCGAACCGGCACAAAAAGCAGACAGCGGCAAACAGCCGCTTGCCCTCCGCCTGACCTTGCTCGAACCCAGGTTGAAATACCCGGACCATGCTGCCACTAGGGCGGCTTTGGAAGCCCAGAAAATTCAACATGTTAGCACGTTTTTCGTGGATTAGGCCGGTTTTCGAACTTACTTGTATAATCCGCCATGTCGCGGCATCGTAGTCCTGATACTTATTCCATAAAAACATTTGCTTACATACAATATGGCTAGCCGATCTGGTCGCGCTGTCGCCGGCTTCAGCAGTATGCCCCGGCGCCTGGCTCGAGCGCTATGATGGAAAGCGACGCGGCGTTGCTGGACGAGTTTTGCGACCATCTCTGGCTCGAGGATGGCCTGTCCAGGAACACGCTGGAAGCCTACCGGCGGGATCTCACCCTGTTCGGCGACTGGCTGGCGCGCGAGCGCGCGCGCGCGCTGCTCGATACGCGTGAGGAAGACCTGTCGGCGTATTTCGCCTTCCGCTACACCCAGGCCAAGCTGCGCGCGAGCTCGCAGGCACGGCTGCATTCCAGCCTCAAGCGCTTTTTCCGGTTCGCCTTGCGCGAAAACCGGCTCGCTGCGGATCCGACGCTCAAGCTGGACACGCCGAAAAAGCCGCAGCGCTTTCCCAAGTCGCTCACTGAAAGCGACGTGGAAGCGCTGCTCGCGGCGCCGGATGTGGAGTCTGCCCTGGGCCTGCGCGACCGCGCCATGCTGGAAATGCTCTACGCCACGGGGCTGCGCGTGTCCGAACTGGTGGCGCTGAAGCTCGTCGAGATCAACCAGGACATGGGCGTGGTGCGGGTGTTCGGCAAAGGCGGCAAGGAGCGCATGGTACCGATGGGCGAGGAGGCATCGGACTGGCTCACGCGCTTCCTGAAGGAGGGGCGGCCGCAGTTGCTCGGGCGCGCGCAGTCCGACGCGGCGTTCGTCACCGCGCGCGGCGCGGCGATGACGCGCCAGGCCTTCTGGTATCTGATCAAGAAGCATGCGCGCGCGGCGGTCCCGGGCAAGCCGATGTCGCCGCACACGCTGCGCCATGCCTTTGCCACCCACCTGTTGAACCACGGCGCCGACCTGCGCGTGGTGCAGATGCTGCTCGGCCATGCCGATATCTCGACCACGCAGATTTATACGCATGTCGCGCGCGAGCGCCTGAAGCTGCTGCACCAGAAGCACCATCCGCGCGGATAGCTAAAGGGCATCTCGAGGAACTTCGATCGCGTAATTCTTCGTGAAGTTTATCCCCGGAGGGGGACTCGGAACGACAAGATTGGGATTCTTCGAGATGAGCTACTTATTCCTGTTTCTCTCGATAACCACGCCGACGCGCCGCGCGTCGCGCTGGCAGCCGATCTTGGCGATGCCGACGCGCACCCAGGGTGCGTGAAATTCATCGAGTATGAGCCGCGCCACATATTCGGCCAGGTTTTCCACCAGGCCGTAGTGCCGCTCGACCAGCGTGGCGCGGATGCGTTCGATCACCGCGGCGTAATCGATGGTATCGGCCATTTTCCCGCTGGTAAACACGCGATCGTCGGGCAACGCGATGTCCAGATCCAGTTCGACCGTCTGCGTGACGGCCTTCTCGCGCCTGTAGATGCCGATGCGCGCGTCCAGCCTGAGTTCGCGTAGAAATATGATGTCCATGTCGGGGAAGGCGGGTTGGGGGGCTAGGGCGGGATTCGGATCCCGCGTAAAATGTGCAGCACATTCTAACAGGCCGTTTCGGAATTACCGAAACGGCCTCCTGAACTAACGGAGCATGAGGGAAGGCGCCCCGAAGGTCTCGATCCCCCTTCCTCGGTCCCGCCTGACGGGAGAGGGGAAAGTCCCCTCGGGGGATATCCCCTCATTTTGCAATGAGCTTTAAGGCAACTCAATTCAGATGGCGACCATAGTTTTCGTAGTTGCGGCGTACCTCATCGGCTCGCTTTCGTTCGCCGTAATCGTGAGCCGGATGTTCGGGCTGCCCGACCCGCACAGCTACGGCTCGGGCAATCCTGGCGCGACCAACGTGCTGCGCACCGGCAAACGGCCGGCTGCGGCGCTGACGCTGGCGGGCGACACCGGAAAAGGCGTGCTGGCGGTGGTCCTGGCCAGGCATTTCGCCGCGGACTATGGCGTGGACATGACTGGCATCGCGCTGGTCGCGCTGGCGGTGTTCCTCGGCCACCTCTACCCGGTGTTTTTCCGCTTCAAAGGCGGCAAGGGCGTGGCGACTGCGCTCGGCATCCTGTGCGCCATCAACCTCTGGCTCGGCCTGGCGACGCTGGCAAGCTGGCTCGTCATCATGTTGTTCTTTCGTATGGTTTCGCTCGCCTCCATCATTGCCGCCGTGTTCGCGCCGTTTTACACCGGCTGGCTGTTCGGCACGGCAAGCCCGCTGCTGCCGGGCGTGCTGGCGATAGCGCTGATGCTGATCTACAGGCACAGGGAAAACATCCGGCGACTGTTCGCGGGTCAGGAAAGCCGCATCGGCGCGAACAAGCAGGATTCGGCGTGAGTTCGTCCCCCATGATCGCCGCGCTTCTGGGCTTCGGCTTGACGCTGGGCCTGATCCGCTTCCTCGCCCCCAGGGCGGAACGCTATGGCCTGATCGATCATCCGGGCGCCGGGCGCAAGGATCACACCGACAATACCCCCACCGTGGGCGGGCTCGCGATCGTGGCCGGACTGGCGTTGACGGCACTGCTCGCGCAATTCGCGGGCCAGGTTCACCCGGCGTTCTGGGTGGGACTTTTGATGATCGCGCTCACCGGCACGGCGGACGATCTATTCGACCTGCAACCCACCATCAAATTCGCGGCGCAAATTGCGGCCGCGCTGCTGATGAGCTACTGGGGTGGGCTGATTTTGCTTTCCCTCGGCGATCTGGTGAGCGACAAGCCCCTGATGCTGGGCCGGTTCGCCGTGCCGCTCACGGTGTTTGCCGTAATTGGGGTGGTCAACGCGATCAATCTTTGCGACGGCGCCGACGGCCTTGCGGGCGGTCTGGTCTTCATCGCGGTGTTCTGGATCGCCCTGATGAGCGTGGTATCGGCGAATTCGGGCACGCTTGCGCCATCGCTCGGATTATTGGGCTGCATTGCAGCTTTCCTGGCGTTCAATCTGCGCACGCGGTGGCGCAGTCGTGCCACAATTTTTCTTGGCGATGCCGGCAGCCTGTCGCTCGGATTCGTGCTGGCGTGGCTCACCGTGGATGCGGCGCAGTCGCGCACACCATTGTTCGCGCCCGTCACCGCGATCTGGCTGGTGGCGATTCCCATCAGCGACACCATAGTCTGCATGAGCCGGCGGTTAGCCAAAGGGCAAAATCCGTTTCGTCCCGATCGCACCCATCTGCACCATATATTGATCGATCTCGGCATGCCGGTGGGGGGCGCCGTCGCGCTGATTCTGCTCATCGCGTTCGCGCTCGCCGCGGCGGGGGCCGCAGGATGGGCTCTGCGTATGCCGGAATATGTCATGTTCTACACGGCCATGGCGGTGTTCGCGCTTTATATCTTCCTGGTGCAATACGGCTTGCGGCGCGTAGCGGCGGGCCGGGCAACAACCGCCGGCGTACACAAAATTTGACAGTTGCCTGTCCCGCGAAACAAGCGCGCGGAATATCCCGTAGACTAAAATTGTTCACTTCAGTATTGGCCCCGGGCCGCGACCAGCGAAACACGAGAATCAGGGCGCAATGCGCAAACGTGAATACATGAATCCTGCGCTGCTGTTTGCCCTGACGGGCATGGCGCTGCTGAGTTCGGCGACCTTCGCGCAACCGCCGGGGCAGATCTTGCCCGCCGGATCGGCGGATCAGGCGAGACCAAATTCATCGACCGGTACTGCAGCATCCCCAAGCGGCACGTCGCCGGCGGGCGCGATCACTCTGAAGCTGATGGATGTACTCATCACGGCCTATCCCTCGGTGACGGCGGACATGCAACACAACGACAATATTTACAGCACCCCGAAAAACAAGACGGGCGACCGGATCCTGGTGCTGACCCCGGCGCTGCGCCTCGAGACCAAGCAAGCGGGCAACGTCTTCGGCTTGCGCATGAGCTCAGCCATAGGCGAGTATCAAAATAATAAGTCGGACAACTATACCAATACCAGCCTCAACGGCCTGGCCAATCTCAATCTAGGCACGCGTCTGCGCGCCCGACTGGAGGCCGAGTATCTCGATGGCTTGGACCCGCGCGGCTCGACCAACAACCCGCTTTCGACGACTCCCGACCATTACCGCCAAACCCGTGGCCAGGGCATTTTTTCCTATGGCGCCCAAGGCGCCCGCGGGCACCTTGACCTCGAACTGGGGCAGGTTCGGCGCGAGTACTTGAACAACCGCGCGACCACCGTCGCCAGCGACCGCGTGATCGACAACCTCGGCGCCACCTTCTACTGGCGTGTCGGACCAAAGACCACGCTGCTGTTCCAGGGCAAGCATAGCAGGGTTGACTACGTTCTCTCCACTTCCACTTTGGGCAGCATGGAAAACGCGTTTCTGGCGGGGGCCACCTGGGAGGCGAGCGCGAAAACCAGCGGCACGTTCAGGTTCGGCGTGACGAAAAAGGATTTCGATGACTCCGCCCGAGGCAGTTCGACGGGAATCAGTTGGACGGGACAGGTGCGTTGGAGCCCCCGCACCTATTCGCATGTCGATTTGAACCTCAACCGAGCCCCGGCCGAGACCAGCGGCGGGGTGGGCAATTTCATCGACAGAACCTCCACCGGGGCGCGCTGGACGCACGCTTGGTCCACCACGTTCACCACCGAGGCCCTGGCTTCCTACCTCACCGACGCCTACCAGGGCGCGGCCCGCACCGACAATACCCAGGACTACGGACTCAGGGCGACCTACAAAATGCGCCGCTGGCTGAGTTTCGGCGGGAACTACGCGCACACCATCCGCAGTTCCGACGACAGCAATTTCGACTACAAGCGCAATGTGTTCATGCTGTTTCTGAATGCGACCCTCTGATAAAATTCCCGAATGGACAACTTGAAACATTACCATTCTTCTGCCTGTTCCCCTAAGTCAGGGGCCGTTTCGGTAATTCTGAAACGACCTCTTCGTCGTGTCATTCTTTTTATCGGCCTGTGCCTGGTCTGCGCCTGCTCCTGGGCGCAGTCGGCTACCGACACGCCCACGAAGAGCGAGACGCTTTCCAAATATAGGCTGTCGGCCGGCGACGTGATCAGCATCACGGTGCTCGGCGAAGACGATCTGAAAAAAGAAAAGACGCGCCTCACCGACGCGGGCACCATTTCCTACCCGGTACTGGGCGAAATCGAAGTCCGCGGCAAGACCGTCGGCGACCTGGAAAAAATGATCACCGAGGGCCTGCGCGGGCGCTACCTAGTGAATCCGCGCGTATCGGTCACCATAGACGAGTACCGGCCGTTTTTCATCAACGGCCAGATTGAAAAAGGCGGCAGCTACCCGTACCAGCCTGGGCTGACCGTGCGCAAGGCCGCCACTATTGCCGGCGGCTTCAAGGAGCGCGCCTCGATGAGCAAGATTTTCGTCGTCCGCGAAGGCGATTCGTCGAATACGCCCATGAAGGTCGATCTCAACGCCCCGATTCATCCCGGTGATATGATCACCGTGGAAGAAAGTTTCTTTTGACGCCTAGCCCCTATTGTTTTTTGCCGGGCATTTCGAAGGCAATTGCACGCCGCAGGCGGGGCTAGCCCGCAAGGCGTCCCCTCGGGAAACGGCGCGTTGTGCCGGAATGCCGCCCGGTCAATGCGCCGCGAGCCACTCCAACAACTGCGCGGCTTCCGCGACACCCTGTTTCCGCGCCTGCTCCAGCCAAAATATTGCGGCAGCCCTGTCCGGGGCGGTTCCCCGGCCTTCGATATATGATCGCGCCAGGTTGACTTGGGCGCTGCCCAAGCCGGCCTCGGCTGCCCGCTTGTACCAGGTGAAGGCTTCGCCGCCGTTCGCCGGCGCGCCTCGCCCTGTTTCATACAACTGTCCGACGTTGTTTTGCGCGGCGGCGTCGCCGAGCTTGGCCGCATCCATCATATAAGCAAACGCGCGCTGGTCGTCGCGCGGCACGAGTTCTCCTGTTGAATAGGTCCAACCCAGAAGGCTCATGGCTCCGGCCCGCCCCTGCGCGGCCGCTCGTCCAAGCCAGGCAAGGGCGCATTCGGCATCCTGCTTCTCGCGCAGGCATTGACGGCCCTTCATTTCCTGCGCAAGCGGATGGCCTCCCTCCGCGGCAAGCTCACGCATGTGCCTGGCCGCCTCCGATTCCGGGTCGCCGCAGGCCGATGCGTGAAACAGCGCCGCGACGTGCCCCTTCCGCGCCGCGCGCCGATAGTAATCGCAGGCCTTTGCCTCGCTGCGCTCGGCCACGATACCCAAGCGGTACAGGCTGCCGAGGGTTGCGCTTGCACGCGCATCGCCGGCCTTCGCCCGCTGATCCAGACGCCACAGCGTGTGCGGAAAATCCTTCTTGTATCGATCGGCAAGCGCCTGGCTGTAATCGAGGCGCACCAGCGCCTCGGCCATTTCCATCTGGGCGACATAGTCGACCGCCAGATCGGCCAGCGCATTTCTAGACTCTTCCGTTTTCTTGCGCAGTTCGGCCAGTGCGGCTTTGTTGCGGCGTTTCGCCCGGGCCTGCGCCGCCTCGGCGCGGCTCCGATCGCCGATCCGCTGCAGAAGCCGGGGGATTTCAACGGCCTTTTTCTGGTCGAATTGCAGGTCGAGCGCGGCCATCGGCTCGGCGGCGTTCTGGGCGGCGGCGAATTGGGGCCCAATGGCCAGCACTGTCGCCGCCAATATGCCGTATGCGGTATACCTACTTTTCTTCATTTCCGCACCTGGGAAGAGCGGTTGCCCGGAACGACACCCAGCGTTTTCCGGACAAGCAGTCCACCACGGTCAATCTCTTCATTCAACTACCGGTGCCCGCTTTCGTTGCTCGGGTCGTAAAGTTCACACTATATAAGTGCCGAGCCGGTTCCCTTGCCGGGTATCGCCTCTTGCTACGCCCGGCCGAAACCTACCGATCCTCGCGTGTATGCCACAACCGCAGCACGTAGATCGTGGATTCCTGGATTTCGTAGCGAATCTCATACTTGCCGTCCAGAATCCTTCGTACTTCGCGCGGATCGAACTCGTCCAACTTTTCACCGATGCGCGGATTCACCAGCAAACTTGCCGGCGCGGCGGCGAGCGCCTGCGCCGTGCGCGCCGCGGCCGGCTTGTTCACCGAAACCAGAAAGTCGTAAAGCCGCGCCAAATCAGACAGCGCCTTGCTCGTCCACCTCAGTTCCATCAACGAGGGATCGGCAGCGGCTGGTCAGTGCCGAGGCTATCGGCCCAGCCCTGCACGGCTTGGTGGTCGATGACTCGCCCGGCGTCCACGTCGGCCAAGGCCTCGCGGGTCAAACGGTTACGTTCCTCTTCCTGATCGATCCAGGCCGCTAACGCTTGCTTGACGATCCAGCCGCGCGAACGTTCGAGGCGGGTGGCCAACTGGTCTACTTTCTCTGCCAGCGCCAGCGGCACGTGCGCGGTGAGCACTTTGGTATCGGTTTGCGCCATGGGTTGTCTTTTTCAAAAATGGTCAAACATAATCATAGTGATTTAGAATGATTTAATCAAGATTGGGGCCTTAGATAAAGGCCCCAAGCGATCATCCACGGGTCGCGAACACCCCACCCCGCTAATACACGCCCCCGGCCCCGCAAACCCCCGCACCAGCGTAAGCGCCACAATCTTCAAATCTAGCGCCAGCGACCAGTTGCGAATGGCGTGCATGTCGTGCTCCAACTGTAGAGCTTCCACTTTGGCACATCTGATGCCGCAGGTGCGGGGGGGCCTCCCTCTTTCCTGCCAAGCATTCGGATTCCAAAAACCTCGCCGTCGACATTCACCGCGACCGTGAAAGGGGAACGTCCATACCATCTCCTACAATGGCGCTGTAGAAGCGCACTTGCCGGCAAATGTCGGTCGAACTCTCTTTCCCGGCGATTGTTCGAAACGTCGATAGACGGGCATGCCACGCCGTTCATACCTACAGCCACGCCAACACGCCTTTGTCTTAGGCTATCCTTGCAATTACTGGAATTAAACTCCATAATTGCAAGCATGTTAAAGCGCCTCCTTTACACAAGCCTTACAGACGCAATCGCCCAGTCACCTGCGGTGGCGTTGCTTGGTCCGCGGCAAGCCGGGAAAACGACCTTGGCGCTTGAAGTTGGCAAGAGCCATAACGCGCTCTATCTCGACCTTGAATCCGAGCAGGACCGTGCCAAGCTTGCTCAACCGGAGCTTTATCTAAGCGACCATCAGGACAAGCTGGTAATCCTTGACGAAGTTCACCGCGCCCCGGGCCTGTTCCCCGTTCTGCGCGGATTGATCGACAAGGGCAGGCGCGCAGGCCGACGCGCCGGGCAGTACCTGCTGCTGGGATCCGCATCCCTCGACTTGCTCAAACAGTCCGGCGAAACATTGGCAGGGCGCATCGCTTACCTGGAGCTCGCCCCATTCAATGTACTGGAAACACATGTACTGCCGGCGGACAAGCTATGGGAACGCGGCGGCTTTCCGGAAAGCCTGCTTGCCGCCGACGCCGCGCGCAGCCTGCGCTGGCGACAAGACTTCATTCGCACCTATCTGGAACGCGACATTCCCCAATTCGGCCCACGCATCGCCGCCGAAACCCTGCGCCGTTTCTGGGGCATGCTCGCCCACCATCAAGGTGGTCTGCTCAATACCGCACAGTTTGCCCGCAACCTCGGCGTAGATGCCAAGACCGCCGCGAGCTACCTCGATTTGCTCGTTGACCTGCTGCTCGTGCGCCGGCTGCGGCCATGGCACGCCAATCTGGGCAAACGGCTGGTCAAGTCATCCAAGGTATATGTGCGTGACAGCGGCCTGGTCCACGCATTGCTCAACATCAGCGACAAGGAAGCACTGCTTGCGCATCCGGTAGTCGGGCAAAGCTGGGAATGTTTCGTGATCGAAAACCTGCTCGGCTGCGCCCCGGCACAAGTGCAAGGCTATTTCTACCGCAGCGGCGGTGGCGCCGAAATCGACCTGCTCCTGTCATGGCCGAATGGCACGCTCTGGGCCGTTGAAATCAAGCGCAGCCTTACGCCAAAAGTGGAACGCGGCTTTTATGCCGCTTGCACGGACCTCGCGCCCGCGCGGAAATTTGTCGTCTATCCGGGGGTGGAAGGTTACCGCATCACCGCAGACATCGAAGCGATTTCGCTAATCGGCTTGGCGCGGGAATTAAACTCGCCTCATCCCGAAAAGCCGTCAAATCACGCTTAATTATCGCTCGTTGTGCGCGACCGCGTGCGGGCGCGGGCCGACCACCGATATATGCCCCTGCAGCACGTTGAAGAACTGCGGCAGCTCATCCAGCGACGTTCTGCGCAAAAAGGCGCCGAAGCGCGTCACGCGCGGGTCCGCGCGCCGCGTCTGCGGAATCTCATCGCCATCCTCCTGCACGCCCATGCCGCGGAACTTCCACACCCCCACCACCTTGCCGCTCAAGCCGTGGCGGCGCTGGCGGAACAGCACCGGCCCGGGGGAGGAGAGCTTCACTCCGAGCGCGATTGCCAGCGTCAGCGGCGCGGCGACGGTCACCGCGGCCACATCCAGATGCCGCTCTGCATAAACCCGCGCCGCCTTGCCCAAGCGCTCGCGCAGTGGCGCGTCACCGGCAAGGCGGCGCAATCCTTTGGCCATCATTTCTGGCGCCTCTGGCGGAACCATCAGACAGCAGCCTTCCAACACGTATGAAAGCTGGGTTTCCGGACTGGCCGTTGCGAATATGGCCCGGCCGCCGGCGAGCATGCTGCAGATGCGGGTTTGATCGCGAGCGACAAGGATGGCGACTCGCTGATCGCGAGCGAGCCCTTTACCCGCCATCAGTCGCCAGTGCCTGGGTCTTTCTGCAATGCGTCGCGCAATGCCCGAACCTGCTCTGCCAGAACCGGCAGGTCCTCGCATACGGTCTTCCAGACCACGTCGAGGTCCACGGCGAAATATCCGTGAGCGATTGCGTTCCTCATGCCATAGGCGCCGCCCCATGGAATTTCCGGGTGGCGCGACGCAAATTCGGGATGACGGCGCCGTATGCTCTGGGCGGCTTCGCCGATAATCTCGATATTCCGGATCACCGCATCTTGCTTTTCCTCACTGGCCAGGAAAGAACTTCTGTCCAAGCCTGCGAGATAGCGGCGGATCCGTGCAATAGCAAGTTCGATATGCTCAAGATAGTCTCGCACACGCAGAACATCGTCCGCTGTCATACTAGCTGCGCTTCGGCGAGGACCTTTTCCCGCATTGTTTCGGGCAGTGCGCCGGGGGTAAGAACGTCCACATCGATGCCGAGCAATTCGCTTAGCTCAAACTGAATCTTGCCGATATCGAGCAGCGAGGTCTGTTCCGTGGGCTCTACCAATAAATCGAGGTCGCTGCCATCGGTGTCCGTACCGCGCAACACGGAACCGAACACGCGCACGCCAAGCACGCGATGTCTGGCTGCGATGTCTCTGATCGCCGCGCGGTTCGATTCCAATACCTGTGAGGGGCGCATGGCACACATCCTGTCTGAATCACGTCGTAACGGTATTATAAGCTTCCAGCCGGAAGCCGGGCACGGGCTTGCGGTTTTGCTCGTTGTGCGCGACCGTGTGCGGGCGCGGGCCGACCACCGACATATGCCCCTGCAGCACGTCGAAGAACTGCGGCAGATCATCCAGCGACGTTCTGCGCAAAAAGGCGCCGAAGCGCGTCACGCGCGGGTCCGCGCGCCGCGTCTGCGGAATCTCATCGCCATCCTCCTGCACGCCCATGCTGCGGAACTTCCACACCTCCACCACCTTGCCGCTCAAGCCGTAGCGGCGCTGGCAGCGGCTGAAGCGCTCGGCAGTGGACCCGCTAGGTCGGTACCACCACCTTCGGCGTCAGACCCAACTTCTTCGCGCGGCAGGCGAATTTCCGATCGTCGAACGACGCCACGCTGACGCAGGCTCGGTAGCTCGCGTGATGCAGGGCATCGGCGAAATCGATCCCCGCGTCGCAATGCGACAGCGCTTGCTCCACCGTATTGCGGTCTTCGATAGTGACATGGGGCAGCCCGAGCAGGTGTCGCAAGACTGAAACCGATTCGACTTGCGCAAACCCGTAGTAGCCTCGCATGATCCACTCGAGTTCCAGGATCACTGTCTTGCACACCAACAGCGGCCGGCCAGACTCGATCAGGCGCCGTGCTGCCATCCGCTGGCGTTCCGCTTCGGCGTCCGACCGACCCTCGACGTAGTAGCGAGCGAGGACGTTGGTATCGAGGCCAATCATCGTTTGAGCAGTGTCGCCGGATCGACGTCCGCCGGCACGGCTGCGCGACGGCTTTTCAGCATGCCGAATCCGCTATCCGGCACACCGGTCGGTGAGCTCTTGATACGCAATTCGACATGATCGCCGACCAGCACGAATTCGATACGACTGCCCTGCCGAATGCCCAAGCGCTGCCGTACTTCCTTTGGGATTGTTACCTGCCCCTTGCTGGTGACCGATGTGACTTCCATGTCTGTCTCTATGTAATCTATGGTAATACCAGGTAATACTATCATCACTGTCGCCCGGTTGCAAACGCCGTTTGGCAAGCGGAGTTCAGAGAATGAGCAACTCCCCCTAATACGCCCCCGGCCCCACAAACCCCCGCACCACCGTCAGCGCCACGATCTTCAAATCCAGCGCCAGCGACCAGTTGCGGATGGTGTGCATGTCGTGCTTCACCCGCCTTTGCATTTTGTCGACCGTGTCGGTCTCCCCGCGTCAGCCGTTCACCTGCGCCCAGCCGGTGATGCCCGGCTTCACCTTGTGGCGCAGCATGGTGCCGGGCACCAGCTTGCGGTACTGCTCGTTGTGCGACCGCGTGCGGATTTGGCACATTGATCCACCTGAGACTGTTCAGATTCCGCGCAATCTGTCTGCATCAATGCTTCCACAGCGCCGGAACGCCGAGCTCAGGCGCGAGCCGAAGCAGCGCCTTGTGCCCCTGCAGCGCCCGACGCCGCCATCCCGGGCCGCGGCCAAGCGCGTCGCGCCATGCCAGGTTGAATGCCCGGCCCTGCCCGCTATGCGCAAAGTATTCGGCCAGTGCGGCGGCCTGCAGGATGTCCTTCGTCGCCTTTGCG
>JACRAS010000141.1 GCA_016234705.1 Betaproteobacteria bacterium
ATATACCGGGGTAGTTCGAACTGCTGCGGCTCCTCTTGCGCGGACGGCGTCCCGTCCGCGCGGATCCTCGATTGCGCACGGATGAAAAGCACATCCGTGCACAATCGAGGATCTCGGATAAAGGCAAACCCAAGCCGTCGCTGCTCTTATCCTTAGCGCGGCCGCTGGCCGCAACCAAAAGGACAAAAACATTCGCGCGGATGTGGCAATTGTTGAGGGGTAATTGCATAATCAACCGGCCTACACGGCGATCATGCCGTGCACGCTGAACCGCTTGGCCGCATCGATCCAGGTCTGCTCTGGCGCGAAGCCGGCGCGCTGCGCCACGGCCTGGAATTCCTCGATGCCGTACTTGCAGGAAATCTCCGTGTGGATGGTTTCGCCCGCGCTGAAGCGGAAGCGCTCGCCGCCGACATGGGCGAACTGCGAGGCGAGGCTTTCGAGGTGCATCTCGATCCGGCCCTTGGCCTCGTCGTAGAAAGCCTTGTGGCGGAAGCGCCGCAGTTGGAAATCCCCGCCCAGTTCGCGGTTGATGCGCACCAGCAGATTAAGGTTGAACGCCGCGGTCACGCCGGCGGCGTCGTCGTAGGCGGCGTCGAGCAGCCGCTTGTCCTTTTTCAGATCCACGCCGATGAGCAGGGCGCCGCCCGGACCGACCATGCGCCGGGCGCGCTTCAGGAACTCGACCGATTCGTGCGGGGTGAAATTGCCGATGGTCGAGCCGGGAAAATAGACGGCTTTTCTGCGGATCGGCACGCCGGCGAACTCGGGCAGCGTCAGCGGCCCGGTGTAATCGGCGCACACGCCATTGATGTTGAGCCAGGGGAACGCCCGAGCGAGGCCGGCTGCGGCCTCCCTGATCGCCTCGCCCGCGATGTCGATGGGCAGGTACAGCGGCGGCTGCAGTTGCTCGATCAGGATGCGCGTTTTCGTGCTCGAGCCGCTGCCGAACTCGATCAGCTGGCAATCCGGGCCGAGGAACGTCGCCATCGCGCCGGCATGCTCGCGCATGAGCGCGAGCTCGGTGCGCGTGGGATAGTACTCCGGCAGCGTGCAGATTCTCTCGAACAGCTCGCAGCCGCGCGCGTCGTAAAAGTACTTCGGTGGCAGCGTCTTCTGCGGCCGCGCCAACCCCGTCAGTACGTCATCGAGGAAGGAATCGCCCTCGGGCAGAAAATTGTAGAAGCGCACCACCCCTTTGGCGGGGCGCTGCTGCGGCTGTGCCATCGGTTCCTCGACAGCAGGTGGTCGGATCCGCCCGCAAGCTTTTAGGCCGGCGCGGGCTTGCGGCTTTTCTGCGCGGACTTGTGCGCGGCGCCGATCTGCGGCCTGGCGTTCGCCTCGAGCCAGGCGCGGATGCGGTTGGCGTCGCCGATACGCGAGAGTTTTCCCCAGGAATCCAGGAGCACGATGATCACCTGGCGCTGGGCGAGCTTCGCCTGCAGCACCAGGCAGCGGCCGGAATCGTTGGTGAAACCGGTCTTGGACAGGCTGATATTCCAGCTCCCGTTCGCCACCAAGCGGTTGGTATTGCGGTAAGCGAGCGACCTGCCGGCCACATGAATCTCGTGTTCCGTCAAAGTCGTATAGCTGCGGATGAGCTCGTAGTGATGCGCGGCGCGCACCAGTTTGGCCAGATCTTCGGCACTAGACACATTGGCGCTGGAGAGTCCGGTGGCATCGCCAAAATGTGAATCGTTCATGCCCAGCATCCGCGCCTTGTGATTCATGGCGCGCACTAACGCCTCGAAGCCGCCCGGGTAGGTGCGCCCCAAGGCTGCTGCGGCGCGGTTCTCCGAGGCCATCAGCGCCACGCGCAACAACTCGTCGCGGCTGAGGCTGGCGCCGGGTTTCAGGCGCGAGTGCGTGCCGCGCAGCGCATCCATGTCTTCGCCCGAAATGGTGATGGTTTCCTGCAGATCGAGGCCGGCGTCCAGCACCACCATCGCCGTCATCAGTTTGGTGATCGAGGCGATGGGCGCCACGGTAGCCGCATTCTTGCCGTAGAGAATCTCGCCGGTTTCCTGGTCCTGGATGATGGCCGCGGCCGAGCGCAGCGATAGCTTGTGCGCGACGGGCGCGGCATCGGCCGCGCGGCCGCGCGCTTGGGCATGGCCGGCGTAGGCAGCCGAGGCGAGTCCCAGACTGAGGCCGGCATAAATTAACCTATGACGCATGGACAAGGGCATCTCGCTCCCGGCGAATAAAAGATGTTCGCGGAGTCTAGCCGCCAAATTTTCATTTGGCAAGCAAAAATAACGAGATAGCGATGCAATCTAAGGCGGAGTTTGAACAATGTTAAACAGGCTGCAAGCTTGCCCTCGGTTCAGGCGGCCTTGGCGCGCGGCTGCTGCGACTCCTCCTGCTGCTGCAGGGCCCACATCTGCGCATACGCGCCGTCGCGCTCCAACAGCTCGCGGTGACTGCCGCGCTCGATGATGCGCCCGCCCTCCATCACCAGGATCTGGTCTGCGTCCATGATGGTGGACAGGCGGTGCGCGATCACCAGGGTGGTGTGTCCCTGCGCGATGCGCGCGAGTTCCGCCTGGATCGACTGCTCGGTTTCGGAGTCGAGCGCCGAAGTGGCCTCGTCGAAAATCAGGATCGATGGTTTCTTGAGGATGGCGCGGGCAATGGCCACGCGCTGCTTCTCGCCGCCTGACAGCTTCAGGCCACGCTCGCCCACCCGCGCCTCGTACTTGTCCGGCAGGCTTTCGATGAACTCGTGGATATGCGCCGCCCTCGCCGCCCCGATCACTTCCTCGTGCGTGGCGGCGGGCCGGCCGTAGTGGATGTTGTAGTAAATGCTGTCGTTGAACAGCACCGTGTCCTGCGGCACGATGCCGATGGCGCCGCGCAGGCTCGTTTGCTCCAGCGTGCGGATGTCCCAGCCGTTGATGATGATCGCGCCGCGACTGACGTCGTAGAAACGGTACAGCAGCCGCGCCAGGGTCGATTTGCCCGCGCCCGAATGCCCGACCACGGCGACCTTGCTGCCCGCGGGAACGTCAAACGACACATCGAACAGGATCTGGCGCTTCGGGTCGTAGAAGAATTCCACCTGCTCGAAGCGGATGGAGGCGCTTCCCGCGGCCAGCGTGACGGCGTTGGGGCTGTCCTGGATTTCGCGGTTTTGTTGCAGCAGCCGGAACATCCGGTCGGTGTCGATCAGCGCCTGCTTTATTTCACGGTAGACCATGCCGAGAAAATTGAGCGGGATATAGAGCTGGATCAAGAGGCCGTTGATCAGCACCAGGTCGCCCAGCGTCAGGGTGTTGTTTACCACGCCCTCGGCTGCCAGGATCATGAGCAGCGTCACGGCGATGGCGATGACGCAGCTCTGGCCGACATTGAGCAATCCGAGCGAGACTTCGTTTTTCACCGCGGCCGACTCGTACTTGCGCAGGTTGTCGTCGTAGCGCCGCGCCTCGTATTCTTCGTTGTTGAAATACTTCACCGTCTCGTAATTGAGCAGGCTGTCGATGGCGCGGGTGTTGGCCCTGGAATCGAGTTCATTTGCCTGGCGGCGGATGTCCATGCGCCATTCGGTGATGCTGACGGTGAAAAAGATGTAGATCGCCACCGCGGCGAAAGTGACGGCGGCGAAACGCCAGTCGAATTTGGTCAGCAGCACCGCCGCCACCAGACTGAATTCCAGGATCACCGGAATGATGGAAAACAGCATGAAATTGAGCAACGTGGAAATGCCGCGCGTGCCGCGCTCGATGTCGCGCGTCATGCCGCCGGTCTGGCGATCAAGGTGGAAGCGCAGACTCAGGCTGTGCAGATGGCGGAACACGGTGAGCGCGACGCGGCGGATGGCGCGCTGCGTCACGCGCACGAACACCACGTCGCGCAGCTCGGCGAACAGCACCGTCGACAGCCGCAGCAGGCCATAGGCGATGAGCAGCGCCAGGGGCAGCGCCAGTGGCTGCTGCGCGGGCGCGAGCGCATCGACCACGTCCTTCAGCACCAGCGGCACGCCGACGTTGGCAAACTTCGCTGAAGCGAGGAACGCGAGCGCGACCAGCACTCGCCATTTGTATTCCCACAGGTAGGGCAGCAGCATGCCGACCGCGCGCCATTCGTTTGGCCGCGCGCCGGGCGCGGGCGGCTCGGCGTCTACGGATGAAGCGAAGGAACGGCGTCCATGTGCCATGTTTGGGTGGGGTGAAAAATGAGGATGGATTCGGCTACGGGCTCAGGCGGCGCCGAACGGGGCGCGGCCGCTGCGGAGTTGCCATTTTCGCACATGGGGCAGATATTTGCCCCTTCGTGCAGGCTCCGGGCGGGAGAGCTCAGTTGCGGGAAACCCGCCCCGGCGTGAACCAGGAGACCGTGACGAAATTCGCCGGCGTAGCCCGCGCAGCGACATTTTCGAGTTTTGGTATATAAAGACGTTTGGGGTGAACTCAATACTGGCCAAACACCATGCCAGCAATTCGGAAAATTGCCGTTAGCAGCGGAATCTACTGGGTCGAGATCGCGGATGCCGATGTTCGGATTTTGTGCGGTTGCCCGGCCGACGCGGTCAAGCACCTGGCCAAGAAAGGTTTCATTGCCGGCGTCGAGCGCGACGGCATAGAGTTCGAGACCGGCCCGAACGCGATCCTGCTCTCCGACCTCGCCATTCAGAGCGGGCGCGTCTGCAATTACGCCGAATTCCCGGCGTTGCAGATGCTCTACATGCAAGGCCTGATCGTCCCGGAGCACCCGAACAACCGGGGTACCCTGCCGATGCTGATCGGTTCGCGCAGGCAGGTGGATGCGCAGATGGCGTACATTTTCCGCGGCAACTATGGCCTGGAGTCCACGCAGGAACTGCTCGAGGCGGGCGTCTCCGCCGCGCTCGCCCACGAGCTGATGCGCATGAAGCGCGCGTTCGCATTCGGCCGCATACGCCCGACGCAGGAACTGCTGCAGCCGGTGTACCTGGAGGACGCCCCGAAGGATGTCGGTGGAGGCGTCACGGTATCGCGCAACGGGCTCAACCTGTTTCGCATTGCGTACCGGGACGAGCACGTCGATGTCGACCTCAACCTCGCGCCGGGCGAAACCTACGAGTGCTCCTACCGCCTGGAGAGCCATCTGCTGAAGCGGGATTACTTCTCCGTGGTTCACAGCGGCGACGGCGACGGCTGGGACATCAACCGGCCCGCCATGAGCACCATCGTGCAGTTCCAGGGGCGCATCTATCTTATCGACGCCGGCCCGAATATTCAGGCCTCTCTCGACGCCCTCGGCATCGGCGTGAACGAGGTCGAAGGCGTGTTCCAGACGCATTGCCACGACGATCACTTTTCCGGCCTGACGCAGCTCATGTGCAGCGACCGGCGGATACAGTATTTTGCCGTGCCGATGGTGCGCGCGACGGTGGCAAAAAAACTCGCCGCAATGCTGGGAGAAACGGAGTTCGAGTTTGGCGATTTCTTCGCCGTGCGCGATCTCGAGCTCGATGAATGGAACGAGATCGACGGGCTGGAAGTAAAGCCGATGCTGTCGCCCCACCCGGTCGAGACGACCTGCTTTCGCTTCCGCGTATTCTGGGAGAACGGCTATCGCAGTTATGCGCATCTGGCCGACATTGCCTCATTCGAGGTGCTGCAGGGGATGCTGTCCGCCGATGATGTCCCGGAGGGGATCAGCGCCGAGCGGCTGGCGCGGACGCGGCGCGACTATGCCGAGGCCGCGAACGTGAAGAAGATCGACATCGGCGGCGGCCTGATCCATGGCGCCGCTGCGGACTTCCACGGCGACGCATCGGACCGCCTGGTCCTTGCGCATACGCACCGGCTGCTGACCGGGCAGGAGCGCGCAATCGGCAGCGGCGCGCCTTTCGGCACCGTCGACGTGCTGATCGAGGGCGCAACCGATCAGCTGCGGCGAAACGCGTTCGACTATCTGCGCGAATATTTTCCGACGGTGCAGATGCACTGGATCCGGCATTTGATGAACAACCAGATCGTCACGTTCAATCCGGAAGCTTTGCTGATCAAGCAGGGACAAGCCGCATCCGACCCGCTTCTCATCCTGAGCGGAAGCGCCGAAATGCTGGGCGCGCGGGCAGACGGCGGATACGTGCTGTTCGGAGGCTCCATGCTCGGCGAAATGTCGGCATTGCTCGGCACCGGCGCGGAGGAAGCCTATCGCGCCATAAGTTTCGTGCAGGCGCTGCGCGTGCCGCGCGATATTTACCGCGATTTCGTGGTGCGCAATTCGCTCTACCGCGGCATCGTGCAATCGCGTCAGGAGAGCGACTTTCTGCGCAGCAACTCGCTATTTGCCGAAGGGGTATCCGGACTGACGCTGAACCGGCTGGTCCAGGCGGCGCAAGTGCGGACATTCGACGCGGCGAGCGAGTGCGAGCCGCCCGAGTCGATGCTGCTGCTGATCCATTCGGGCTCGGCCTTGCTGGAAAAGCCCGATGGCTCCGCCGAGCTGCTGGGGGCGGGTTCGCATGTCGGCCTCGGACCGCTCGGCGGAACGGTGCATCGCGGCTCGAGGATACGTTTTCGCGAGCGCACCAAGACTTATGCGCTGCCGCTCGAGCTTGCTGGCAGCCTTCCCGTGGTGCGCTGGAAGCTGATCGAGACCTATCGCCGCCGCTATCTGGATGTCTATTGAGGCGCAGATGCGGCGCGGGAGTATGTATCATACGCAAGCGTCAATCCCTCGGCCATGCCGACTTTGATGGTTCACGCCATGCCGCTCTTTCTCCGGAAAAGAACATGAGAAAAATCGCCGCCGCCCTACTCCTCTTCGTCGCCCTCATCGGCGCCGCCCTGTTCTGGCTTTCGGGCAACATCGATGGCCTGATCAAGGACGCTCTGGAGAATTACGGCAGCGCCATGACGCAGGCAAAGGTGAGCGTCAACGCGGTCAAGATCGCTCCCGCCGACGGCAAGGGCACGATCAGCAATCTCGCCATCGCCAATCCTGCGGGCTTCAAGACCGCGTATGCGCTCAAGGTTGGCCGGATCGATATCGACATCGACATCGCCTCGGTCGCCACGGATGTCATCGTAATCCGCCGTATCGCCGTGGTCGCTCCCGACGTCATCTACGAAAAAGGCGAGGCGATGACCAATTTCGATGCCATCCAGAAAAACATCGCCGCTTACCTCGGCCCCGCCGGCGGCAAGAAGGAAGGCAGGAGGCTGATCGTCGAACTGCTCACCATTCGCGATGCGAAGGCGCAGGCCAGCGCCGCCTTCATGAACGGCAAGACCGTAAGCCTGCCGCTTCCGGACATCACGCTGAAAAACATCGGCCGCGCCAAGGGCGGCATCACCCCGGGCGAATTGGGACAGGAAGTGGCCGGCGCGCTGAAGGCAAAACTGACCGGCGCGGTGAGCTTCGATCGCCTGATGAAATCGGCCGGCGACGCGCTCGACAAGGCAGGATCCGCGATCAAGGGTTTGTTCAAGTGAGCGGCGAACAGCACACCCGCTCGAACGGCATCGCAAATGCCGCAAGCCAAGTATCCACGCGGCTCTCAGCCATATTTCCTTCTCACATTGCGCGCGCTGATCCGCGCCGGGCTGAAGAATTTTCGGCGTAAGATCGACCACCATGGCTGAACCAGTGACGCTCCCCGAAGGCAAGGAACCGGTGCTGCGGGTCATACCCATGCCCGCCGACGCCAACCATCACGGCGACATTTTCGGCGGCTGGATCATGTCGCAGGTCGACATCGCCGGCGGCGTCCTCGCCGCGCGCCACGCGCGCGGCCGCGTCGCCACGGTGGCGGTGAACTCGTTCCAGTTCAAGCAGCCGGTGCAAATCGGCGACCTGCTCTCTTTCTACGCCGAGATCGTGCGCGTGGGCAATACTTCGATCACTGTCAACGTCGAGGTGTACGCGCAGCGCAATCCCGAGGACGTCGAAATCGTCAAGGTGACCGAGGCGACGCTCACCTACGTCGCAACCGACAACAACCGCCGCCCGCGCACGGTGCTGCCCCTGCCGGCGGATAAATAACGTCCCCCTGGGTGCGCGACGAGCGCGATCCCATGGCTGCCAGAAGCGGGATGACGGGATGAAGTAAACGGTGCCGGAAAAGATTGCCTTTCGCACCCGCTCGGGCTATGATTGTCTTACTTTCGTCTTACCGTTAATATCGAGACTTGCCATGGAAACCACGAAACTGTCGTCGAAGGGGCAGGTGATTCTGCCCAGATCGGTCCGGGATGGCCACAACTGGCCCCCGGGGACCGAGTTCGCGGTGGAGGCGGTCGGGGACGGTGTCCTGCTCCGGCCGTTGAAGCCCTTCAAATCCACCACCTTGCAGGACGTAATCGGATCCACCGGCTATAGCGGCAAGGCGAAATCCCTCGCCGACATGGAAAAAGCCATCGCCCGCGGCGTCCAGGAAAGAAATGCTCGCGGTCGATACTAACCTGGTGGTGAGGCTCCTTACCAACGACGAACCCGCCCAGGCGAAACGGGCGGCAGCCGCCTTTGCCGCGAACCAGATCTACATCGCCAAAAGCGTGCTTCTTGAAACCGAGTGGGTGCTGCGCTTCAGCTACCGGCTCGACCGGGCAGCGATCCTGCGGGGCCTCGCCGCATTGCTCGGCATGGCGCAGGTCGCCGCAGAGGACAGCGTTCGCGTTAACGCGGCCCTCGAATGGTATCGGGCAGGGATGGACTTCGCCGATGCACTGCACCTCGCCAGCAGCATCGGCAGCGCGCAGCGATTCGGCACCTTCGACGCAAAAATGGCTCGCCGTGCGCGCGCAATCACGCCTATCGAAGTCGCGGTGATTTGAGCGCGCGAGCGCGGCGGGACTGGCGTACTTTCTACCTCCGCTTGCTCCAGCGGCGCGGATTCCACGTTCACTTCGGCTGGCACAGCCGAAGCGGCGATTCATTAACTGTGGGTCGGGCCCTAGTCAGCTCCCCGACCAGGGCTCGAACGCCAGCCCTGCGAACTGACAAGCAGACGCCGCGCGTCCGCCCTTACCCCTTCTTCGCCTTCGCAGCGGCCATCGCCTCGGTAGCGGCCTTGCGCTCGTCGTTCATTTTCCTGAACGCCGGGCGCTCGTTGAGCATCTTCAGGTACGGCCTCACCGGGGCGCAATCGTCGAGCGCGTCGCGGCCGTAGACGATCTTGGTCGAGAGCGATACCAGCGGCAGGTGCACGCCCGCGGCGCAGTCGGCGTAGCTCGGGTTCGCGCCGGCGACGAAGGGCGAGAATTTGGCCAACTGCTTGAACGCGCGTACGCCTTTGGCCAGGTCCTGCTCCACTTGCTGCTTGATCTCGTCCGACACCGTGCCGCCGAAGAATGCCTGCGCATACACGCGGCGCGCAACCAGATCCATGTATAGTTCCACGGTCGCGATGAGTTCGCGCACCCGCGCGCGCTCGAGCGCGTCTTTCGGGTAGAGCGGCTTGTCCGGATACCTGTCTTCGAGGTATTCGCATATCACCTGCGACTCGCACAGAAACTGGCCGTCGATTTCGAGGTAGGGCACCTTGCCCATGGGCGAGCGCTTCAGGTAAACCTCGTCCTGCGAGGTCATGCAGAACGCCTCCTCGAACGGGATGCCCTTTTCCAGCAGCGCCACCTTGACCTTGTTGTAATAATTGCTGACTGCAAATCCGCCCAGCTTCAACATCGTCGGCTCCTTGTAATTCGTAACAAAACGAGGGGATTCCTCCCCTCGCGCTCCCCTGAACCAGGGGCTGTCACGAGACCGCCGTGACAGCCTCCTCAGGCTGGTCTCCCCTCAGGCCGTTTTGGCCGATTTGGGCATGCTCATGTGCTTGGCCAGTTCCAGCTTGGCGATGGCGTTGCGGTGCACTTCGTCCGGGCCGTCGGCAAAGCGCAGCGTGCGCGAATGCGCGTACATCATCGCCAGCGGGAAGTCGTCCGAGACGCCGGCGCCGCCGTGCGCCTGCATCGCCCAGTCGATCACCTGCAGGGCCATGTTGGGCGCGAGCACCTTGATCATGGCGATCTCGGCCTTGGCCACCTTGTTGCCCACGGTGTCCATCATGTAGGCGGCGTTGAGCACCAGCCAGCGCGTCGAGTCGATCATGATGCGCGCCTGGGCGATGCGCTCGCGCGTCACGCCCTGCTCGGCGATGGTCCGGCCGAATGCGACTCGCGACAAGGAGCGTTTGCACATGAGCTCGAGCGCGCGTTCGGCCACGCCGATCAGACGCATGCAGTGGTGGATGCGGCCCGGCCCCAGGCGCCCCTGCGCGATCTCGAAACCGCGCCCTTCGCCAAGGAGGATATTCGATGCCGGCACGCGCACGTTCTTCAGCTCGATTTCCATGTGGCCGTGCGGCGCGTCGTCGTAGCCGAACACCGACAGCGCTCGCAGGATCTTGACCCCGGGCGCGCCGTGCGGCACCAGTATCATCGACTGCTGGCTGTGCCTGGGCGCGTCGGGGTTGGTCCTGCCCATGACGATATACAACTTGCAGCGCGGGTCGCCGCCGCCGGAAGACCACCACTTGCGTCCGTTGATGACGTATTCATCGCCCTGGCGCTCGATGCGGCACTGGATGTTGGTGGCGTCGCTCGAGGCGACGTCGGGCTCGGTCATGAGAAAGGCCGAGCGCATCTCGCCGCGCAGCAGCGGCTCGAGCCACGCGCGCTTGTGTTCCTCGCTGCCGTAGCGCTCGATGGTCTCCATGTTGCCGGTGTCGGGCGCCGAGCAATTGAAAACCTCGGGCGCGAAACTTACCCGGCCCATGATCTCGCACAAGGGCGCGTACTCGAGGTTGGACAGGCCCTCGGGAGCGCGTTTCGAATGCGGCAGGAACAGGTTCCACAGGCCGGCAGCGCGCGCCTTGGGCTTCAGCTCCTCGATGATCTTGGTCGGTATCCACGGGTTTCCCTCGCGCCGGTTTTCCAGCACTTCCCGGTGGAAGCGATGCTCGTTCGGATAGATATGTTCATCCATGAACGCGATGAGCTTGGCCTGCATGGCCTTGACCTTGTCGGTATATGCGAAATCCATTGCCTGCCTTTCGTAGAATGAAAATGAGCGGACGCAGCCGGGCTAGTTTCCGGCTGCGATGACTTTTTGCGCGTAGGTCCAGCCCATTTCCGCCATGGGCCGCGTGCGCTTGCCGGCATCGAGCGCATGCGCGCTGGCCGCGGTGCCGTCCATCGCGCGTTTCATGATGCCCTGCAGGATCGCGGCGATGCGGAACATATTGTAAGCGAGGTAGAAGTCCCAATTGTCGATGCGCTCGCGCCCGGTGCGCCTGCAGTAGGCGGCGACGTATTTCTCCTCCGTCGGTATCCCCAGCGCCTTGAGGTCGAGCCCGCCGATGCCGCGGAACCGCCCCGGCGGAATGCGCCAGCTCATGCAGTGATAGGAAATGTCCGCCAGCGGATGCCCCAAGGTGGAGAGCTCCCAGTCGAGGATGGCGAGAATCCGCGGCTCGCTCGGGTGGAAGATCAGATTATCGAGGCGGTAATCGCCGTGAACGATGGCGGTTTCGTCGCCGGCGGGAATGTTGTTGGGCAACCAGGCGATGAGATTATCCATGGCCTCGATTTTTTCGATCTCGGAGGCCTGGTATTGCTTGCTCCAGCGCCCGATCTGGCGCGCGAAATAATTGCCCGGCTTGCCGTAATCGGCCAGACCGATGGCCTTGTAATCCACCTGGTGCAACATCGCGATGACGCGGTTCATTTCGTCGTAGATCGCGGCGCGCTCGGCATTGGCCATGCCGGGCAAGGACTGATCCCACAGCACGCGCCCCTCGACGCAGTCCATGACATAGAAGGCACGGCCGATCACGCCCTCGTCCTCGCACAGCGCGTAGGCCTTGGGTACCGGAATATCGGACTTGCCCAGTGCGGTAATCACGCGGAACTCGCGCTCGATCGCGTGCGCTGAGGGCAGCAGTTTCGCCGCGGGCCCCGGTTTGGCGCGCATGGCATAGCGCTTGCCGCCGGCGCTCAGGCGATAAGTCGGATTGGACTGGCCGCCCTTGAACTGCTCGACTTCGAGATTGCCTGCGAACCCGTCCACATGCGCGCGCAGATAAGTTTCCAGGCGGGCGACATCGAAGCGCTGCTTCTCCGCCACCGGCATGGTGCCGATGAAATGATCCATTACCCCTGCCTCTCGTCTATGCAATTTGTATCGCCGCAATCCTAGCACGGCTTGGCCTTTGGTTCCGCGCTGCGTTCAACCAATCGAGCGTCGCCCCGCCCATCGCCTAATCCACCCTTGCGCAGACCGGGCCGGGTAGGACAAGTTAATGAAAATGCAGCCGATTTCCATTAAACTCCCTGTAGGCCGCCGATAGGCGTACTATCCTTATTGATCGATGACTGCCAACAAAGGCTAGACGGACCATGCAGCTGCGGCAAACACCAGCGGTGCCATCGTTGCATACAGGGTTAAGCTGATGCGCGTTTTGATCGGGCTGCTGATTGTCGTTTGCAGCGTGCTCGGGGCTTGCTCCACCTCCCCCTTCGGCCGGCCGCAACTCGTCGTGCCGCGAGCGCTCAGCGCAGTCTACTCCGAAGTCAATATGCGCCTGCAACTGGTGACGACGGCAGACGCCCGATACGAATGCGCCCAGTCCGAATGCGACGCCAGTAAGGAATTTGAGCTGCGTATCGCGCGTTTGGGCGAGCGGCTCACCGACAAGGCGTTCGAGATCTACCCGGACCTGCGCGAGCGCATCGGGCGATTCGAATTCGTGATTGCCGACAAGGCCGAGTCCGGGACCACGTCCAATGCTTCCGGCACGGTGGTGATTTTCAGCGGCACGCGGGTACTCGAACTCTCGGACCCGGCGCTTGCGTTCGTCCTCGCGCGCGAAATAGGCCATGTGATCGGGCAGCACCATAACGAGAACGCCGCCACCAAGATCATCACCTCCGTGCTGGCCCAGGTGCTGCTGCCGCTGTCCGGCATAATGCGCTCCTTATCGCTGCTGCCGGGTGTTTCCAGCGCTGCCACTGCGTCCGCAACCACGGCCACGGCGAGCAGCGGCGCCGCAACCATGGCAACCGCCACCGCCGCCTCCTTCCTGGGCTCGAAAGTCTTGATCGCGAGCTACTGGCCGAAACAATTGAGCGAGGCCGACACCATCGCGCTGACTATCCTGGCGCGAATGGGCTATGACCCGCAGGAAACGGCCGATGCCCTGGCTGCGACGGAACAGCGCCTGGACGATAGCAGTTGGCCGCAAGACTTGCGCGCCTCTTCCGCCCATGTGGCGCAGATCGCGCAGGGGCCGCGCCCGGATAAGGAGCGCTTGGCGCAGCTTGCCGGTTCAGCACCGCTGAAGCTGACTTACGTCATCGGCGATCCGTCCGCCGGCGCAACTGAACTGAGCCCGCAAGCCCGCGCGCAATAGCCGCGGGCGCCGTCGTTTCCGACCGGCGCCTTTTCGAACGCAATAATCGTTGCGTGCCCCGTCCGGCATCAAAGCGTCGGCTTGGCGCGGAAATATTCCGTCCGGTCGATCGAGCGCACCTTGATCTCTTTCACGCTCGCGCCCTGCAGCACCTTTAGCGGCACTTCAGTCCCGGCCGGACCCAGCGACCAGAGCTTGCGGTACAACTCGACCTGGGTGGTGACCGCGTCCGCACCCACGCCGACGACGATGTCACCGCGCCGCACTCCGGCTTTGTCCGCCGGCGCCTCCGGCGACACCCGGGTCACGAACAAACGCCCCTGCAATTCCTCGGTGGCCATGCCCAGCCATGGCCGCGGCGGGCCGGACACGCGCCCTTTGTCGATCAGGTCGGCGAGTATCGGTTTGAGCAGATCGATCGGCACGAACATATTGCCGGGCAGCGGCGTGCCCGCCTCCTCCGAGTCGCGCACCAGCAGCGAGCCGATGCCGACCAGCTTGCCCTCGCGGCTGATCAGTGCCGAGCCGGCCCAGGCGAGGGTCGGCGGCGAGATAAAAATCGCGCTGTCCAGCAGGTATTCCCAACTGCCCGCAAACTGGCGCTTGGACACCACGTAGGCCAGGTTGACGAATTCGCGCCCCCCGTGCGGCGCGACCATGACCGGCTCGCGCAGCGCGAGTTCCGTGGACGTTCCCAGGTCGATGGGCTTGGCGCCGAGCGGCAGCACGGCGCGCAATAAGCCGAAGCCGCTGCCATGATCGTAGCCGACCAGCGTGGCCGGGCTGGTCTTGCCATCGGCGGTGGTGACTTCGATTGCATCGGCTTCGATCACCAGATAACCGATGGTGAGGATGTGCCCCCTGTCGTCGATGATTACGCCGCTGCCTTCGCGCTGAGAGCCCAGCGTCGCGTTGCTGCGCGCGTCCGGGAGCGAGCGCGCCTTGACCCGGACCACGGATCCGAGCAGCTCGTCCGCCTGCTTCTCGCCGATGACCTTGAGCTTCGGCTGCAGCGTTTGCGCCTGGAGCGGCAACCCGGCGAACGCGGCGCAAACGAATAGGGATGCAAACAGCAGATTCAGAAAAAGCTTCATCATGGCCTCCGGCTGAAACAACCCGATCGATTCATTCTGCTACGCTTTGGCCCATTTTTCCAGTCCGAATTCACCGAACCCCGGCGTTTTGCCGTGCGCGCAATCCATATCGTCTCGATCGCCCGTGTCGTGGGGCCACTTTCTCGCCCTTGCGCCGGCTGTGCCGACGGGCTATCTTTCATGCTTTCATGTGGAGAAAACCATGCCCCTGATCCATGTCGAGATGCTCGAAGGCCGCACGCCGGAAATCAAGCGTGAATTCGTCGAAGTCATCACGCGCGAAACCTGCCGCGTGCTCAAGTGCGAGCCGGGCGCGGTGGACATCATCATGCGCGACGTGAAAAAATCCGACTGGGCCTCGGGCGGGGTGATCTGGTCGGAAAAGAAACAAGCATAAGAAAAGGCATCCCCTCATTTTGAGGCCTGCCATGCGGATCGGCATGATGGGTTTGGGGCGCATGGACGCCAACATGGCGCGACGCCCTCGACCCAGGCGGCGATGGCGGCAAATGCAAGGAGCATCCAGGCGATTGAAGTCGCCGCCGCGTTCGAACGACACTCAACTAAACCACTTCACCACCTCAAACCGCTTGCCTCCCTTCAAACGATAGACGCCGAAGTCGCGCAGGTCCACCGTCAATATGGCGCGACAGGCGGACTGCTCGGCTAGCCAAACGAGCGCTGCATCGGCGAAGTCGATGTCGCGGTCGGCGTACCTGCCGATGATCGCGGCAATGTCGCCGTAGGCAGCCATCGGAAGCTCGAGGGTTTTGAGCCGCCCGGATTGCACCAGGTCGAGAAGCTTGAGCTTGGCACGGGCGTCGAGAAAAAAGCTGGTTTCGACCACCACCGGGGAGACCGTCAGCAGGGGCCCGGCGTGGCGCCGGAAAAAACCGCTCGCCGCATTGTGCAACGGGTCGGCGCGCCGCCCGAGCGCAACCAGAAAGCCGGTGTCTACGAGGAGCCTGGACACACTAGCCCTTGCCACGGAAGCGCTCGCGCAACAGGCGCTTGGTATGGCGCGCCACGTCTCCGGATGTGGTGTCGCAGCCGATGAATGGATGGTTCAGGTCGGCCTTGCCCTTGGCCGGGGTCTGCAGCAACTGTTCCAGCGCGCGCTTCACGGCTTCGCTCTTGGTGACGCCATGAGCGACGCAATATTCGGCGAGGTACTGCTCCACGCGCTCGGGCAGACGTACGGTCAGGGTCATGGCAATGTCCTTGGTGTAATACTCAATATGTAATAGTGTATTACAAACCGACTCGCGCAGCCGGCCTTTTGTTAAGCTGAAGTGATTGTCGCCGGGGTGATTACTGTCCGAGAACGTTCATGGTCGGGATCCCCCTTCTCGATTATCGGGAATCTCAATCGACCGCGGCCGGGCGCAGCCTGAGGCCTGCCTGCGTATGCGGGTTCATCTTCTTGAGTCCCGCGATGAAATCCTCGAGCGGCAGATCGTGGGTTTTTTTCAACTGCCGCGCGCGCTTTTTCAATTCCGCCCAGGCCAGTTGCCGCGGGTGGCGCTTGAAGGCGAAGGCGATGAGGTTGACCCGGTCGGCCGCGGTGAGGCAGGCCACGCAGCCGTCGAAGCTTTTCTCGATGCGTTGCAGATAAGCATCGAGTTTCTTTTCTTCCGCCATGAAATTGACCGCCATCACGCCGCCCGTCCGCAGCGCGGCACAGGCCGCGTCGTAGAACGCCTGGGTGCACAGCGCCGCAGGCTGCTTGCCGTCGTCGAAGCCGTCCACCAGCAGCACGTCGGCCGATTCGGCGTGGTCGGCGACGTAATCGGCGCCGCAGGCGATTTCTACTTTCAGGCGCGCGTCATCCGCGGGGAAATGGAACAGGCCGCGCGCCGCCGCCAGCACCTTGGCATTGATCTCCACCACCGTGGTGCGCGTCCCCGGCATGCGCTGGTGGATATAGCGCGCCATCGAGCCGCCGCCCAGGCCGATCATGAGCACGTCGCGCGGCAGCGGCTGAAACAGGAGAAAGGCCATCATGGCGCGCGTATAGTCGAGCGCCAGATCGTCCGGGCGCGCGAGCCGGATCGAGCTCTGGATGGCCTCGCCGCCCAGATGCAGCGAGCGCACGCCGTCTTCCTCGCTCACCTCGACGCTAGCTCGGCGCGGGGCGAACCAGCTTTTAGTTCTTGTCATTTTCCCGGCTCATGCGCAAACTGGCGCAGTGTTCAAATCGAAGTCGCCGATCATCGTGCATTGTGCCAAAAAATGCGGGCTATTTCTGCTTATCGTGTTTTTCGCTGCCGCCATCGGCGCGGCGGCCGGTCTGAGCTATGCGGCCGATTGGCTCAGCGCCGGCGACCGGCCGCAGAAAGCCGACGCCATCCTGGTGCTCGGCGGCGGCTACTCGCGCCCGTTCCAGGCGGCCGACCTCCACCGGCAGGGCCTCGCCCGCAAGATTTACGTCAGCGTGCCGGCGCGCGAGGACCAGCACCGCCTGCTGGACGACGCGGGCATCGCCTTTCCGCGCGAGGAAGAAATCGTGCGCCAGGTGCTGCTGAAGAAAGGCGTTCCCGCAAGCGCGATCGAGTACCTCGGCAAGGATTTGATCAGCACCGCGGCGGAGGCGCAGGCGGCGCGCGCCCTGTTCGCCAACGGCACGCCCAGGCTGCTCGTGGTGACCTCCCCCTACCATCTGCGCCGCGCCAGGATGATATTCCGCGACATCCTTCCCGCAGCCGACATCCGCGTGATCGCAACCGGCTACGACCCGCTCCCGCAGGTGTGGTGGAAAGACCAGAACGCCGCGCGCAACGTGCTGCTGGAACTGGCGAAGATCACCTTCTACCAGTTCGGCGGCCGCTTCTAGCGGCGGAGCTGGAACTCCCGGTCAATCGAGGAGATCGCCGCCCAGGCGCCGCAACGAAGCCGAACCGATGCGGCACGTCTACGCAACCGTTATTCAGGGAGAATCAATGCTTGCCGGCCCGTACCCGGCCGAAATGCCAGGCAAGCCCCACTCCGGCCAGCAGCGCGCCAATACCCACCGCCCCCATCGCGGCAGTGTTGGAGAAAGAAAAAACGCCCACTCCCCGCAGCAGGCCGTAGCCGATGACAAAGTTGATCAAGCCCCAGACCACGTTGATCACAGGCGAGGATTCTCCGACGCCGGGAGGCTTGGCGAACGGGCTCTGGAAAGAGCGTCCGGAAATGCCGTTGACGAAATGGGGAACGCCGTTGGCCAGAAAGACCCCAGCAAAGAAATAAGCCAATCCTGTGGTCCAGTCCATGCATGCTCCTTTCCGATGTGTGCGTTACGGGTTTCTCCAACTGCGGAGACTAGCTTGGCGCGGCCGCCGGCCGCCGGCCGCAACCAAAATGACAAAACATTCGCGCGGATGTGGCAATTGTTGCGGAGTAATTGCATAAGGACAGGCCCCGCGGCTAGGTTTTCCCAAGCCCGCAGAACTCCATCGCCTCGGGAAGATAAGCGGCAAAGTCGGAAAAGCCGTGGTCCGACCCTTCCACTATCCGCATTTTTGCACCGCTGTAGCGGGCTACCGCCCGCCGGTAGTCTATGACCTCATCCCCGGTGGTCACCATCAGCAGGTAGCGCGACGGAGTGATGGATTCCACCTCCAGGCAGCGCAGTTCCTCCAGGTGGGCCTCGGTGAAGACGAATTCCTCGGCGGTGTAGAGATTCTTCTGGAGTCCGATGATCTCCGCGGAAAATTCGTAGGGACGTATTGCGGGATTTACCACTGCCGCATTGAGGTCGTGGCGTTCCGCCAGCCAGGTGGCGTAATACCCCCCCAGGGAACTGCCGATCAGGAAGAGTTGTTCCCGCTGCTGCAATAGCCGCCGGATTTCGGCTTCCAGCAGCTTTGCCGCCGCGGCCGGGCCATAGGGCAGGGTAGGACAGCGGAACCGGCCTTCCTTGCCCCGGCTTTTCAACCATTGCCGGACCAGGCCGGCCTTGATGGAGGCCGGTGAGCTCTTGAAGCCGTGGATATAGACGACCATGGGCTCATTCCGGCCGACGCTCACCGTTGCCACTATTTCCTTCCCGGCCTTCCCAGCCGAGGAGCATTCCTCGCACACGCCATTATGCCGCGAGCTTTTGGATGATCCCGCCATTGTCAAATGCGGCGCGCAGAGAGTCTTCTTTCTTTTTGGCCAGAGGGACTTGCCGTGCCTTGACGTGGCCGAAACCATAAATTTCCTCCGGAATGCCAGCGATCTCCACGGCAAGCGCGTAGTTTTCCGGAGTCACGCGGTCCAAGAGGCCGGTCATGACGGTTTCGTAATCCTCGATCAATTGTCTTTCGGTGCGGCGTTCTTCCGTATAGCCGAATGGGTCGAAGGCCGTCCCGCGGAGGAATTTCAGTCGCGCCAGGAGTCGCATCGCCTCGAACACCCAGGGGCCGTACTCTTTCTTGACGAGTTCTCCGGTATTCGGATCGCGTTTGGCGAACAGCGGCGGCGCCAAATAAAAGCGCAGTGTCGAGAACCCCTCGAACTGGGAATCGAGCTTTTTCTGGAAGCGCCCATCGGTGAACAGGCGCGCCACTTCGTATTCGTCCTTATAGGCCATGAGCCGGTGGAAGTTGCGCGCTACTGCCTTGGTCAAATCGGAACGGCCCTTGATCTTGTGCGACTCGGCTTGCTGGACGCGGCGCACGAGTTTTTGGTAGCGCGCCGCGTAATCGGCGTTCTGGTAGCGGGTCAGTTCCTTCATTCTGAAGGCGATGATGTCCTCGGCCGCATCCAGAACCTTTTCCGCCTCCGCTTTGCCGGCCAGATAGGGCGCCGCGGCGTCTTCGACGACGGCGCGATTATGGGCGGCAAGACGGCCCCAGGAAAAGGCGCGGAGATTATCCGCGACCGCGACGCCGTTGAGTTCGATGGCCCGCTCTATCGAATCCCGCATGATCGGGATGAGACCTTTTTGATAGGCCACTCCCAGTAGGAACAGGTTGCCGGTAATGCTGTCTCCCATCAAAGCCGTGACCAGCGCGTTGGCATTGAGAAACGTCGTGTTCTCACCGCCGAGCGCATTGATGATGATATTTTCCAGGCGCGTCGGATCGAGGTCCATTCTGGGCTTGGTGATGAATTCGGCCGTCGCCACCAGATGGGTATTCACCACGGCACGGGTTCTGCCGCGCCGGGTTCGCTTCAAGGATTCGGCGCCGGAGGACACGACCAGATCGCAGCCGATGAGCAGATCGGCGTTGCCGTTGCCGATGCGCAAAGTATGGAGATCCTCCGGCTTGGGCGCGATGCGCACTTCGCTGAGCACCTCTCCGTTCTTCTGCGACAAGCCGGTGAAATCCAATACCGAGCAACCCAGCCCTTCGAGATGGGCGGCCATTCCGAGCAGCGCGCCGACGGTCAGCACTCCCGTGCCGCCGATGCCGCCGGCAAAAATCTCGTAAGGCCCGGCGAGTTCCGGGATCGAGGGCTGCGGTAGATCGCTGAACAAGGCGTCGAGATCTTGCGCCGTTCCCTTGAGCTTGCGCACGCCCCCGCCGTGAATCGTCACGAAGCTGGGGCAGAAGCCCTTGACGCAGGAGAAGTCTTTGTTGCAAACCGACTGGTCGATAGCGCGCTTGCGGCCGAACTCGGTTTTCATGGGAGCGATGGCGACGCAATTCGACTTCACGCCGCAGTCGCCGCACCCCTCGCAGACCAGGTCATTGATAAAGGCCCGTTTGGCCGGATCGGGAAAGGCCCCGCGTTTGCGCCGCCGCCGTTTTTCCGCGGCGCAAGTTTGATCGTAAATCAACAGGGTTACGCCCGGCGTTTCCCGGAATTCGCGCTGAAGCATTTCCATTTCGTCGCGATGGTGAATCGTCGTGCCGGGCGGGAACCCGGGTCGGGGCCCATATTTATCCGGTTCGTCGGTGACCACGGCGATGCGCCCGACGCCCTCGTGATAGACCTGTTGCGCAATTCGAGGAACGTTAAGGCCGGCATCCAGCGGTTGTCCTCCGGTCATGGCGACGGCGTCGTTGAACAGCAGCTTGTAGGTGATGGTGACCTTGGCCGCGATGCTGGCGCGAATCGCCAGCAGCCCGGAATGGTGGTAAGTGCCGTCGCCGAGATTCTGAAACGCGTGCTTTTGGTGGGTGAAGGGCGCTTCCCCGATCCAGGTGGCTCCTTCTCCTCCCATGTGGGTAAAGAACTTGACTCCCGATTCCGGCATCCATACGGCCATGGCGTGACAGCCGACGCCACCGAAAACACGGCTATCGGACGGGGTCTTGACGCCGGTGTTGTGCGGGCAGCCGGAGCAGAAGAATGGGATTCGGATGATATTGGAGTGCTCCGCTTGGGCGGACTGCTCTTGCGCCGCTATCTGCGCGAGGGGGCCGGCGAAATTGGGCATGTGGTCGAAATTGGCGAGCCGGCCGGCGATGACCTTGGCGACCATGTTCGGGTTGGTTTCTCCATGGGACGGCAGCAGCGGCTTTCCGGCAAGGTCGGCCTTGCCGACGATCCGCGGCCGCGACGCCCCGCCGAGGTTATATAGCAAAGCGCTCAATCCGGGCTCGATGATGGGCCGCTTTTCCTCGACGACGAGGATCTCCTGCAAGCCTTCGGCGAATCTTCGCGCCCCTTCCGACTCAAGCGGCCATACCATTCCTACCTTGTACAGGCGCAGTCCGATGCGGGCGGCGACTTTAGCGTCGATGCTGAGGCAGTCCAGCGCGTGCCGCACGTCCAGATAGGCCTTGCCCGAGGCGGCGATGCCGATCCGCGGCTGGGGCGAGTCGAAAATAATGCGGTCCACGGAATTGGCCCGTGCGTAGGCCACGGCGGCCGGCAATTTATAGTTTACATGCCTTTCCTCCTGATCGAAGCGGGAGTCGGGCCAGCGAATATGCAGGCCGCCTTTCGGGATGAGCGCGTCTTCGGGGAGAATAAGCTTGGGGTCGTCCCGGCTTACGTAAATGGACCCAGCGCTTTCGACAATTTCAGTCACGGCCTTGAATCCCACCCACAACCCGGCAAAGCGGGACATGCCAAAGCCGATAAGCCCGAAATTCAGATATTCCTGAACGTTTGCCGGGTAAAGGATGGGAATCATCGAGGCGATCAAGGCCTGGTCGCTTTGATTCGGCATGCTCGAGGATAGGCCGCCGTGATCGTCGCCGGCGACGGCGAGAGCCCCTCCGTTGGGCGAGGTTCCGGACAGATTGGCATGCTTGAAGGCGTCGCCGCAGCGGTCGAGCCCGGGATTTTTGCCGTACCAGATGCCGAATACTCCGTCGTATTTGCCTTTGCCGGACAACTGCGCCTGTTGGGTTCCCCATATGGCGGTGGCCGCAATGTCCTCATTCAGACCCGGTTCGAATTTGACGTGGTTGGCTTCGAGAAAATTCTTGGCGTGCCAGAGTTCCAGGTCATAGGCGGCGACCGGCGAGCCCCGGTAGCCGGAGACAAAGCCGGCGGTGTTCAACCCCGCAGCCAAATCGCGGCGCCGCTGCATGATCGGCAAGCGCACCAGCGCTTGAATCCCCGTTATATACACACGCCCGTCGTCAAGCGTGTATTTGTCATCGAGCGTCCCGGCCTTGTATTTCATCGGTTCAACCCCCTCTCAATCATGTCGATCTTGACAGCCTCCGACCCTCCTCCTATATTGGAAACGTTTCATCGTCATGTCAAGCCCAAATTGTCGATGGGGAGCTGCCTTCAGAAAACAAATCGCCGCAGGGCTTGGCAACCCTGTCAGGCAAAAGTCATGAAGGGCTAAAGGCGGCGAATGAAATATCCGGCCGGTTTCTTGAGGAGAGTGACAGATGGCAGCGACGCTGACTCGTCAACTGGGTTCTTTTATTACCGACCTGGCTTTCGATGCCATTCCGGAAGATGCGATAGCGACTGTCAAAACCGGAATAATCGACTGCATCGGCGTTATGGTAGCCGGTTGCCGTGAGCCGAACGTGGCCATCGTAGACCGATGCTTTCGGCACATCATCGAACCTCAGGAATCACGCCTGTTCTTGACTGGCGAGCGGGTGAGCGCTCCTCTGGCGGCGCTGGTCAATGGCGTCGCGGCCCATGTTCTTGACTATGACGACGTTGCGGAACCGCTGGGAGGGCATCCGAGCACGGTGCTGGTGCCGGCCATTCTGGCCGAGGCAGACGCGCTAGCCGGGATCAAGGGCAGGGATATGGTGCGGGCTTACGTGGCGGGTTACGAGGTGTGGGCGGAGCTCACCGGGCGGGACCGGCATAAGCATCATATGAAAGGGTGGCATCCCACTTCGGTTTTCGGGGTGATCGGCGCGGCCTCGGCCTGCGCGGCATTACGAGGCTTCAGTGCGGACCAGGCGACCCATGCGCTCGGCATCGCGGCTTCCGAGGCTTGCGGGGTGGTGGCCAACTTCGGCAGCATGACCAAAAGCCTTCATGCCGGACGCGCGGCGCAGGCGGGGGTTCTGGCATGCCGCCTTGCCGCCGCGGGCTTTACCTCGGCGCCGGATGCCCTCGAGCACCCGAGAGGTTTGCTGGCGGCGCTTTCCCCCCATGGCGAGATAGATGTGAGCTCCCCCGTCGAGTGGCCGAGACGGGAATGGCGCATTTCGATCTATCGGCTAGGGGTCAAGAAATATCCGATGTGCTACGCGGTCCACCGTGCTCTGGATGGGATGTTGGGTTTGCTCAAGGCGAATTCCGTTGCTCCTGACGATGTGGATCAAATCGACGTCTTCTTGGGAGCCAAACAGGCCGCCATCCTGCGGAATCACCGGCCCCAGACGGGCCTGGAAGCGAAGTTCAGCATTGAATTCGCCATGGCTGCGGCGCTGGCGGCGAGGCGGGTTGGGTTGGCTGAACTGAGCGATCCATTCGTACTGCGTAGCGACGTGCAGCGTTTGATGGCCCGGGTTCGGGTTGAGCCTATAGCCGAATCGGGGGGCGAGGAGAGCATTTTCTCGCCTTTTGATCAGGTGAGCTTGCGGTTGAAGGGCGGACGGACGCTGACAGGGGAACGGGTTGAGGCGGCCCGTGGCGACCGTGTCCAACCTTTGTCCCGGGAGGAGTTGTGGATGAAATTCCAGGATTGTCTCGCCTATGGCGGACATGACGGCGATGAAGCACGCAAGCTGTTCGAAGCGCTTGATCGGCTGGAAGAAGTGGATTCGGCGGCGGCGCTGCCGTCGCTGATGAGCGAATCTACCCGTTTTAGGGAGCATGCCGAGGCGTGAGAGGCCTCGCCAATGGAGGGCAAAAAAAATGAGCGATATTCCCAAGTTCGTCGAATTCCGGGAAGAGGGGCCGCGGGAGGGCTTTCAAGCCGAAACATGGCGTTCATGTGCCATGAACTGGGCATTGAAACCGGCCTCGATCTCGAGAAGCTCATTGACGCGGCACGCCTGGCCGAGCGTATTGTCGGGCGACCGCTGAATGGGCACCTTATGCACAGCGGCTCGCTGCGCTCGTTCCGTTGTCGAGAAGATGAGGGGCTGGCAGTTTGTTGAACTTCTGCTGTGTTTTTGTGTTTGTTTGACCATGAAACTGGATCCCGTTCACAAAGGAGACAATTATGGAAAGACGTTCATTTCTGAAAAAAGCCGGCGCCGGCCTGGCCGGTGCGGCGGTCGCCGCGCCCGCGCTGTCGCAACCGGCGGCCGGCGGGTTGCCCGAGGTCACGTGGCGCATGCCATTAAGCTGGCCCAAGATCTTCGACACCGCTTTTGGCGCGTCCGAGTTGATCGCCAAGCGCTGCGCGGCGGCCACCGGCGGCAAGTTCAACATCAAGGTGTTTCCGGCCGGTGAGATCGTCGGCGCCCTGCAGGTTCTCGACGCAGTGCAGAACGGCACTGTGGAGTGCGGGCACACCGTGTCCTATTATTATTTCGGCAAGGATCCGACCTTCGCTTTTTCGTCGGCCATCCCGTTCGGGCTGAATACCCGCCAGCAAAACACCTGGATGTACCACGGCGGCGGCCTGGAATTGATGCGCGAGTTCTGCAAGGACTACAACATCATCAACTTTCCCTCCGGCAACACGGGCACCCAGATGGGCGGCTGGTTCCGCAAGCAAGTCAAGACCGCCGCCGATCTCAAGGGCTTGAAGTTCCGGATCGCCGGGCTCGCCGGCCTGGTGATGGCCAAGCTCGGCGTGGTGCCGCAGCAGATCGCCCCCGGCGACATCTACCCGGCGCTGGAAAAGGGCACTATCGACGCCGTCGAGCTGACCGGCCCCCACGACGATGAGAGATCCGGCTTCTACAAGGTGGCGAAATACTACTACTACCCGTCCTGGTGGGAAGGGAGTACCGAATTGGAACTGCTGGTGAACATCAAGGCGTGGGAGGCTCTACCCAAGGAATACCAGGCCGTTCTCGAAGCGGCATGCGCCGAAGCGAACGTCTGGGCGCAGGCCAAGTGGGATATGGTCAACCCTCCCGCGCTGAAACGGCTGCTTGCGAATGGTGTCAAGCTGCTGCCGTTTTCCAACGACATCATGACCGCTTGCTACAAGGCTACCCAGGAGGTGTTGGACGATATTGCCTCCAAGAACGTCAAGTTCCGGAAGGTTTATGAGCCCTGGAAGAAATTCCGCGACGAGCAGGTGCAGTGGTTCTCAATCGCGGAAAACCGCTTCGACAACTTCATGATCGCGGCCCAGCGCTTGTCGCAACAGGCGCCGAAGAAAAAATAGGATCGCAGGCCACGCCGCGGCAACACGATTTACGGCGCGCTGAATTCAAAGCGCCGCCGGGCCGGCGCTGGTTTCGGTGGCTCGTGCCTTGCGGGAAAACGGGGATTCCCGCCCGTGGTCTTGGGCTCCGCTGCCGCGTCCCGGCGTGCCGGCCTGTGGGAACGGCCGGGATCATAAGCGGGAAAGCGGACAGTTCTATCTGGCGTTGATGCTCCGCGAGCGTCTTCCCGTTCTGCTTCGTGGACCAGGTTTGCGCTAGAGTTGCAGCCCAACGCGCTGACCGTCGGCCATAGCCTCGAGGATGCCTTGCGGCGTGACGCAGTCGCCGATGAGGTATAGCTCGGCCGCTTTCCCCGCCAGTTCCTGCTGCAGGCTGCGCTCCGGCGTGCCCCCCGTGGCGAGCACGATGGTGTCTGCCGGGATGAGCTCGCGTACGCCCTCGGCGGTGGTAATGACGACCCCCTCGGGCGCGATCGCCTCGTAATGGACGCCGGTGAGCGTGCGCACACCTTTGGCGGCGAGGCGACGGAGCAAGGCGATGCGCGGGCTGGGATTGATGTTGGTGGCGAGGGCCGGGCCGCGGCGGAGGACCGTCACCTGTTTGCCTGCCTCGGCGAGAAACTCGGCCGTCTCACAGCCGACGAGCTCGCCGCCGATCACGGCGACGCGCTCACCGACTGCCGCCTCGCCGGAGAGGACAGCGAGCGCGGTGAGCACACGGGCTTTAGCCAGGCCGGGCAAATCGGGGATCGTGGGCAATGTGCCGCTGGCAACAACCACCGCATCGGGCTGCTGCTCGGCGACGAGGACGGCGGTAGCGGCCCGGCCAAGTTCGACCTGCACCCCCAGCTTGGCCAGTTGCCCCACCAGATACCGCCGCAGGTCGGAGATGTCCTCTTTCTCGGGTGGCCTGGCGCCGGGAATCAACTGCCCGCCAAGCTCGGGCTCTTTCTCGAAGAGCACCACGCGATGGCCGCGAAGGGCGGCGACGCGGGCCGCTTCCATGCCCGCCGGGCCGCCGCCGACCACCACGACCCGCTTCGACCGCGCCGCCGGGGGCGGCCGGGACTCACGCTCCCGGCCGAGCGCCGGGTTCACGGGGCAAGTGATGGGCGCGCCGGTGGCGAGCAGGCCGTCACGACACTTTACGCAGCCAAGGCAGGGGCGAATCTCGTCCAGCACGCCATCGATCACCTTGCGCGGCAGCTCGGCATCGGCGATCAGCGCACGGCCGAAGGCGATGAAGTCGGCCTGGCCGGCGGCGAGCGCCTGCTCGCCGAGCGCCGGCGTCATGCGGCCGACGGCGATTACCGGCACCGCGACGGCCTGCTTCACGGCGGCGGCGAGCGGCAGCAGGAAGCCCGGCGTGCGCGGAGTGGACGCCCACATCACCGGATGCCCGTAACCGAATGCGGAGACATGCACGGCAGCCGCCCCGGCGACCGCGGCCATCGCCGCGACCGCTGCCGCCTCCTCGGCAGGGATGCCATCGGGCATGCCGATTTCCTGGCCGTTGATGCGTATCCAGACCGGAAAATCGGGACCCGCCGCATCGCGGCTGGCGCGGATGATCTCAAGCAGGAACCGGGCGCGGCCGGACATGTCACCACCATATTCGTCGGTTCGCTTGTTGGTGGCGCGGGAGAGGAAGTTGGTGATGAGATAGGAGTGGGCGCCGTGAATTTCGACGCCGTCGAAGCCGGCCTCCCGTGCCCGATGTGCGGCGCCGGCGAAGCGCTGCACGACGGCGCCGATCTCGTCCCGGCTCAACTCGCGGGGCGCCTCGCCACCGCTGGGGGCGATAGCCGAAGGCGCGACGGGTTGAGCGCTGGCGAGCCGCGATTTGGCAACCCGGCCGGCATGAAACAACTGGATCGCCGCCGCCGCGCCGGCCTCGTGGATAGCGTCGGCCAGGCGCGCCAGTCCGGCGACGCAGCGATCGTCGTCGACTCTGGGCTGGTTGAGCATGCCCATGCCCTCGGGGAAATCGACACAACTGCCCTCGACGATGACCAATCCGGCGCCGCCCCGCGCCCGCTCGGCGTAGTAGGCCACTTGCCGCTCAGTGATCCTGCCTTCGGCCGAGGCGAAGCCGGTGCCTATGGGGGCCATGACTATCCGGTTGCGCAACTCCAGCCGCCCAATCCGCCCAGGTTTCAGGAGCTGCCCGAAGGCCAGATCAGCGCTCATTTCTTCCTCCAGTCCCGGCGGTAGCACCAAGCGCCGGTTCGGTCACGCCCTTGATCGGGGCCAACGATAACCATCTCTCCCCCACCAATAGACTCCTATTCAATAAGATCGGGGCATCCCGAGGACATTCTGGCCGATGAATGCCAGGATCAAGTTGGTCGAGATCGGGGCGACGCGGAAATGGCGGGTCTCCCGCCATACCCGTTCCACGTCGTACTCGCGGGCAACGCCGAACCCCCCATAGGTCTGCATGCACACGTCGGCCGCTTTCCACGCGGCTTCCGCCGCCAGATGCTTGGCCGAATTCGCTTCGTAGCCGCAGGGCTTGCCGGCATCCAGCAGCATGGCGGCGCGGCGGGCCATGAGGTCGGCGGCGTCGAGTTGAGCATAGGCGTCCGCGATGGGAAACTGGATGCCCTGGTTGGCGCCGATCGGGCGGCCGAAAACCACGCGCTGGTTGGCGTAGTCCACCGCCTTGCGAATGAACCAGTTACCGTTGCCGAGGATGCAGCCGCAGGCGAGAGTGCGCTCGGCGTTCATGCCGGATAGGATGTAGGTAAAGCCCTCGCCTTCCTCGCCGATGCGGTTTACCGCCGGCACGATGGCGTCGTTGAAGAACACCTCGTAGGTGAGGTGGTTGGTCATGATGTCGATCGGACGGATCTCGATCGTTTTGTCGCGCAAGCCCTGTTTCAGGTCCACCAGGAACACCGAAAGCCCGTGCTTTTTGTGCTTTATTTCCTCCACCGCGGTGGTGCGGGCAAGCAGCAGCATCAGGTCAGAGTGGGCGGTGCGGGAAATCCAGATCTTTTGCCCGTTCACCACGTAGTTATCCCCTTGGCGCACCGCGCGGGTCTTGGTCTTCAGGGTCTCGGTGCCGGCGCCGGGCTCGGTGACGCCGAAGGACTGCAGGCGCAGTTCCCCAGTCGCGATCTTGGGCAGGTAGTACTCCTTCTGGCTTTTGTTGCCGTGCTTCAACACCGTGCCCATGGTGTACATCTGGGCGATGCAGGCCGCCGCGTTGCAGCCTTCCTCGTGGACCGTTTGCAGAATCACTTGGGCGGCGCGGAACGGCAGGCCGGAGCCGCCATATTGCTCCGGAATGAGCGCCGCCAGGTATCCCCCGCCGGCCATGGCGTTCACGAAATCGTCCGGATAGGCTCCTTTTGCGTCCAGATCCTGCCAGTACTTTCCGGGGAAGTCCGCACACAGCTTGCTCACGCTATCGCGCAACTCCGGATAATCCCGATCGACCCGGACTGCGCTCCCATCATCGGCTTGTTCCATCGTTGTCATACTCCTCTCCTATTTCACCTAAGCAAAGCAGCGGTGCCCGCGATAACTGTCGTCTAGCGTCCCGTGAAAACGGGCGGGCGTTTTTCGTTGAAGGCGCGAATTCCCTCGTGCCGATCCTCGGAAATCACCAGACGGTAGTAGGCTTCCAGGGCAAAACGGTGAGACGTTTTCCGGTCCACATCCAGGCTCACGTTCATCGACTTTTTGGCCTGCTTCACCCCCAGCGGGGCGTTGGCGCAGATTGCGTCGGCGACGGCTAGCACTTCTTCCATCAGCTTCCCCGGCGCGCAGATCCGATTGACCAGGCCCCATTCGAGGGCGGTCTGAGCGTTGATGGGACGTGCGGACAGGACGAACTCTTTTGCCCGCCGCTCGCCGATGATCCGTGGCAAAACCGAAACTCCGCCGCCTCCCGGCATGATGCCGCGGCTCACTTCGGTGATGGCGAACTTGGCGTGGGGAGCGCAATAGCTGAAGTCGCAGCTCAGCGTTATTTCCAATCCCCCGGCGTAGGCGACACCGTTGACGGCCACGATAATGGGCACCGGGCAGTCGGCCATGGCGAAAATCCCCCGCTGGCCGTCCAAATGTTGATCCAGCCATGTCTCGGTCGTCATGTGGTCGCGTTGCTTCAGGTCGCCGCCGGAGCAAAACGCTTTTTCACCGGCCCCGGTCAGCACGATGCAGCGGATATCCCCCGGCCTTTGGACCAGCGGGACGAATAAATCCCCCAACTCGCGCATCATTTGGGTGTTCATGGCGTTGTAGACTTCCGGCCGGTTGAGCGTGACGATCATCAGCCCATTGTCGCGGCGCTCCACAATGATGGTCTCGTACTTGTCCTGCATGGCTTCCCCTTTCCCAGATCGACTTACAAATTCCGCCGGCATCCCCAACAAGCTACGCGCCTTCAAGACTGCCGAATTTGATGTTGATTATTTTCTTACACGGGTCGGCTGCTGTCAATGAATCGTTTCATTCTCATACATGGTTCGGCTGATGTCAATGAATCGTTTCGATTGGATTAGAATTAACAGCCGGGGCCCGGCTGCGGATGTTTTTTGAAAATTACGCGATCGGCAGAATTAGCGGCGGCGAGCGGACGTGCGGCGGTTTGCGGCAATTTTGCCCGCAATCGCCGGAGCGGCGCAAGATTGGCGAAGAATGAGTTCCGTGGGCAAAATGATCCGACGGGGCTTGCTTTTCTTGGGCTGCGTCTCTCCCAGCCGCTCCAGCAGGAGTTGGGCCGCCACCGTGCCCATGCCCGCGAAATCCTTCCGCATCACCGTGATGGGCGGAGTGGCGAATTCGGCGAGATCGGAATCGCAGCCGTTGATGATGGAAACATCCTCCGGAATGCGCAGTCGGGCTTCGTTGATGGCGCGCAGCACGCCGGGCAGCATCATCGTGCCGCCGATGACAATGGCGGAAGGGGGTTCCTCCAGGGCCAGCAGGTCCGCTGTATTTCGATAAGCTGAAGCGGCCATGAAATCGCTGCGAACGATCAGCCGCTCTTCCGGGATCAATCCGCGGGCGGCATAAGCGCCGCGGAATCCGGCCTCGGTTTCGCGGGACGGACGGACCAGCATGCTGCCGGCCAGCAGGGCGATGCGCTGGTGACCGAGTCCCAGCAAATAGTCCGTGGCCAAGACGCTGCCGCCGCGATGATCTATCCATACCGTATCCGTGCCGAGATCAAGCTCGCGGTCCAGCAGGATCATGGGTACGTTGACGGCTTTCAGGGCTTTCCGGAGTTCCGCTGAACCCTCGTCGCATAGGGTCATCAACAGTCCGTCCATGCGGCGCCGCAAGAACATCTCGATGATCATCAATTCGTGTTCGACCGAGTCATTGCCGTTGGCAAACACCAAGGCATAGCCGGCCTTGTTCAATATCGGTTCCGCGCTATTGATGAACCCGGCCATCATCGGGAAGGTCAGGTTCCGCGCCAAGCTGCCGATCATCTTGGTGGAGTTGGTGCGCATGCTTTGCGCGATTGGATGAGGGCGATAACCGAATTTCCGAATGACCGCTTCCACCCGCCGCCGATTCTCGGGGCTGACCGATTTATGCCCGTTTAGAACCCGCGATACCGTCCCGACCGACACGGAAGCGGCATTGGCGATATCGCGAATTGTCAGTTTTTTGATCAACAGCTATTCCTCACTCAGGCCGAGAATTCCGCGCGAATCTTATCGGCGTGTTCCCCGAGAGCGGGAACACGGCCAATGTTACCGGTCTCCCCGGCGATGCGCAGGGGGGGCGCGACGATTTGCAGCGGTCCTTTCCCGGTTTCCATGAAGGCTCGCCGCAGCGCCGGATGCCTGGCCAAATCGGCCACTTCATTGATGGCGCCGTAGCCTATGGCCGCCCGGCGCAGCCGGTTAACCACCGTAGCGCGATCAAGGTGGGAGAAAATCTCCTCGATTGCGGCGTTGAGGGAGTCCCGATTGATGTTACGAACCGGATTGTCCGCGTATTCCGGTTGATTGGCGAGTTCCGGTCGTTGCAGAACGATTTCACAAAACCTCTGCCACTCGCGCTGATTTTGCACGGCGATAACCAGCTTTGTCCCATCTCCGATGCGGAAGGCGCCATAAGGCGCGATGAGTGAGTGGCTGAATCCGGTCCGTGGCGGCGCCTTGCCCGTCAGTTCGTATACCGAAAGAAAAACGCTCATCCAATCGGCCAGGCTGTCGAACAGCGAAATCGACAAGCCCGCTCCGACACCGGTGCGCTGCCGGGCGATGATGGCTTGAAGAATGCCGGCGTAGGCATTGGTGGCGCAGACCAAATCGCATACCGAGACCCCGCATCTGCCGGGGGCCTCCGGCGTCCCGGAAACGGCGGCCAGCCCGCTTTCGGCCTGAATCAGCAGGTCGTATGCCTTCATGTCCCGGTAAGGTCCGTTCAGTCCATACCCACTGATGTCGCAGGTGATGAGCCTGGGGTTGCGGGCACGCAACGCGTCCGAGCCGAATCCCGCGCGCTCCCCGGCGCCGGGGATCAGGTTCTGAATGAAGACATCGGCTTGGTCTATGATTTTGTGCAGCAGCGCGGCATCCGCGGCGTTCTTGAGGTCCAGCGTGATGGATTCCTTGCCCCGGTTAAGATAGGCGAAAAACAAACTATCCCCGTTCCAATGGGAATCATAGGCTCGGGCGAAATCGCCTTCCGGGCGTTCCACTTTGATGACCCTGGCGCCGGCTTCCGCCAACCGCGTCGCGCAAAATGGCGCGGCCACGGCTTGGCCGATCTCGACGACTAGAGTGTCTGCCAATGCGTCGCTCATCCTTGCCGTCACGATCACTCCCTGGTTCAATATGAAACGTTTCCAAGACGTTATGATACTATAAGCGCGTCCCTGAGGGGACAAGTGGTCAGCTAGGAAATCGACCGGTTGTGAACTGCTGATTTCGGGCGATTCAGGTGGTCGTCGACCACTGGCGCATCATGGAGAAAAATACAAGCGCCACTAAGCGGCCGTTGAATATAAACCAGTAGAGATGAGGAGAAGACTCATGCGCAAAGTGGCACGAATACTCCAATGCGGAGCCCTGGGGATGCTTCTGTGGATGGCCGTCGTCGCCGGCGCCCAGGCTGACCCGATCAAGATGCGGATTTCGCTCGATAGCCCGGCACAGCACGGTAAAACCATAGTTATGAACAACTATGTCGCCGCGCTGAAGACAAAGGTGGGCAATAGGCTCGACATCGAGCTGTTCCATAGCGGCCAGCTTTTCAACGACCGCGATGTAAGCAAGGCGATCCGCCAGGGCGCGGTGGAGATGGCGGCGCCCGGCGTCTGGCTGCTGGGGGGTATCGACTCCAACGCGAACTTTTCGTCCTTGCCGGTATTCTATGGGATCGAGCTTGAACAGATACGCAAGGCTATCGACGGCGAGCACGGTCGGGAACTGAACAAGAGCCTGGAAACCAAGCTCAACGCGAAGGTCCTCGGTAGTTGGCTGGAAGGGGGCATGGCGCATTGGTACAGTACCAACAAGCCGATCAACAGCTACCAGGATATACGGGGGATGACCATCCGCACCCCCGGCGGGGCGGCGAATGAGCTGCGCTTGAAGTTCTTCAAGGCCAATGTCGTCACCATAGCCTATCCCGACCTTGCACTGGCCCTGTCTCAAGGCAAAGCCGATGGGTTCATTTCAGCGCACGACAGCGTTGTCTCCTCCAAGATGTGGGAAGCCGGAGTGAAGCACAGCTTTGAGGATTATCAACTCGCCGCTCACTATATTCCGATGCTTAACCGGGCTTTCTGGGACAAGTTGTCGCCCGACCTGCAAAAGATTTTGGCCGATACCTGGCAGGAGCAAGTGCCGGCCCAGCGCGCGGCCGGGGTGGCGGCCCAAGCCCAAGCTCGGGATACCTTGATCGCCCATGGAGTAAAGATCGTTAGTCCCGATTCGAAAACCAGAGCAGCGGCGCGCGAGCGGATGATGCAGGAGTACGACGAATGGGTTAAGGCGGTCAAGATCGACCCGGATTTCGCCAAGAAACTGCTGCAGGCTTTCCGTTAAGGCGGCGCCAAAAACGTGCGGAATACGGGCGCCGACACGGCCGCCCCTATCCCGTCCGCGCATGACGCTTCAGCCTCGATCGAACTCGGGGAAAAAATGAAATGCTGAGCGCATTGTTATCCGCATGGACTTGGTTCGAACGCAACCTGATCGGCTTGTTGGCGATTGCCGCCCTGGGTCTCGCCACTTACCAGATGATTGCCCGATACTTATTCCCCAGCCTCTCCACGGCCTGGACGGGTGAGGTCGTCATTTACTTAATCGTCTGGGCGGTATTCGTTTCCGCCAGCCTGTTGGTCCACGAGGATACCCATATCCGCGCCGACTTGGTGTTGCGGCTGTTGCCGGCGAATTCCCAGCGGCCGATCGAGATTTTCAACATTGTTGTTGCCCTGGTTTTTTGCCTGGTGTTGGCCTATTACGGCGTTCTGGCGGCGCTTGACTCGTGGCAAATGGACGAACGCTCGATCACCGCGCTGCGTTTTCCGATGTGGGTTTATTACGCCGCCTTGCCGGCCGGCTTCGCTTTAATGGCACTGCGCTACATTCGGCGGTTCTATCTTTATTTCTACCGGTATGATGCGGAAACGATGTCCGTGCATTCGGGCCGTGAAAGTTGACGGCATCCCCTAATTCCCGTCGATCCCCCCGATTCGTTTATCTGTCTAAGGAGCGTTGACGTGACGAACGTTTTGCTCGGGCTGTTCTTTGTTTTCCTGGCCAGCGGTCTGCCGATTTTTTTAGTCCTCGGCATGACGGCGCTCGTATTGTTCTGGGTGGATGGGCAGCCGTTGATCAGTGTTGCCCAGAAGGTCGTCGATCAGTTCAATTCGGACACCCTGATGGCGGTGCCGTTCTTCGTTATTGCCGCCACCTTCATGCAGCGTGGCGGGGTGGCCGCGGCGCTGGTCGATTTTGCCGGCGCCTGGACCGGACGCTTGCGCGGCAGTCTGAGCCTTGCCTGTGTCCTCGGTTGCGCTATCTTCGGCGCCGTCTCGGGTTCAAGCGTGGCGACGGCGCTGGCCATGGGCACGATCCTGGTGCCCGCGATGCTGTCGCGCAATTATGAGCGGCCGTTCGCGTTGGGAGTGGTCGCCGGCTCCGGCACCCTCGGCATCCTGATCCCGCCTAGTTTGGCCATGATCCTGTACGCCATCATCGCCGAGGAATCGGTGCCGCGCCTGTTTATCGCCGGGGTAGTGCCCGGCTTGATTCAGACGTTCATCTTTGCTCTCTACGTGATGTGGTATGCCCATCGCCACAACTATCCGCGCGAGAAAGCCCTGTCCCGCCAGGAGTTCATCCGCGTCAACCTGCGCGCGTTGCCGGCCTTGGCGGTCCCGGTAATCATCGCCGTCGGCATCTACGGCGGCGTCGTCACCATCAGCGAGGCCGCGGCGTTTGCCGCCGTTGTCGTGCTGATCGTCAGCGCTACCGTCTATAAGGGTTTTACCTGGCGCGAATCGATCGGCGTGATGGGCGACGCGATGAAAAGCGGCGCCAGCATCCTGGTGATCGTCGCCACCGCCCTGGTCTTCGGTCATTGGATGACCGAAGCCGGCGGCCCGGCGCGCATCGTCAAGTTCATTGTCGACAACGGCTTAAGCCCCTGGCAATTCCTGCTGGCGATTAACGGCATTCTGCTGATTATGGGGATGTTCCTGGAAGGGGCCTCGATCATGCTGATCACCCTGCCGTTGCTGGTGCCGGTGCTCAAGCCGCTGGGCATCGACCCGGTGCATTTCGCCGTCATCATCGTCATCAATTTAGAGCTCGCCCTGGTGACGCCCCCGGTGGGCCTCAACCTCTATGTGCTTTCCGGCATCACCAAGGCACCGATGTCCGAGGCCATCAAGGGAGTCACCCCATTTATTGTCCTCCTTATCGGGTTGCTGCTGGTGGTGACCTACGTTCCGGAGTTGTCGTTGTGGCTGCCTAACCTGGTTTACGGGACGAGGTGAGGCGCCCTTTGGCGCGACCTCGCCCGCGAGCGGGCTCGCGGCGCTGTCCTCGCCCTGCCGGCCCAGGCTAGTCGGGTGTGACGACCGCGACGACGGCAAAGCGCTCCACTATCTGACCCGCCTGGCAGTTGACGGCCGCCATCGTGCCGGCGCATTCGGCGACGATGCGCATCTCCATCTTCATCGATTCCAGCACCGCCACCACGCCGCCCTTCTCGACGCGGTCGCCGGGCGCGACATAGACCTTCAGGATCAGGCCCATCATCGGCGCCTTCAGTTCGCCGCTCGCCTCGGCCGCGGCGCTGATGTAGGACAGGTAAGGCACGGTCTTGAACGCATGCGAGCCGCGCCGATCGTGCAGGTAGAGCATGTCGCCCTCCTGGTGCAGCCGCACCGTCTCGCGGCGCGAGTCGACGATCGCGAGGAAGCGCTCGTCGCCGGCCGGCGAGAGCGTCACGCGCACCCGCTCGTCGTTGACGCCGACCAGCATGCCGCCGTCGCGTTGCAGCGGCGCGAAACGGATCTCGGCGCTGCCGCCGCTGGCCTCCACGTTCAGGCTCGGGATCGGCGCCAGGCCGTCGTCGCCGGCAGACATTTGCCAGCCGCTCGCAAGCCAGCCCGACCACGGGCCGTTGCCCGCGCGGCGCTGCCGGTACAGCCAGTAGTAGGCCGCCAGCGCCAGGGTCTGCGCATCGTGCTTGGTCTTGCCCAGCGCCCAGCCGTCGATCTGCTCGTCGATCAAACGGGTGTGGAAGCTCGCCGCGCGCGTCTGCGGCAGATCGATGAGCCGCGCGAGGAAGTCGCGATTGGTGGTGACGCCGAAGATCGCGGTACCGTCCAGCGCAAGCTTCAGGCGGTCGAGCGCCTGGTCGCGCGTCGGCGCATGGGTGATCAGCTTGGCCAGCATCGGGTCGTAGAACGGCGTGATCTCCATGCCGGTCTCGATGCCGGTCTCGACCCGCACGCCGTCCTGCGGAAAGCGCACATGCGCAAGCCGTCCGGTGGAAGGCAGAAATCCGGCCGCCGGATCTTCCGCGTAGATGCGCGCCTCCGCCGCGTGGCCATTCAGACGCACCTCGCCCTGCTCGATCGGAATTCCTTCGCCGGCAGCGATGCGCAGCATGATCTCGACGATGTCCAGCCCGGTGACCATCTCGGTGACCGGATGCTCGACCTGCAGTCGAGGATTGACCTCGAGAAAGTGGTAGCCGTCGGCGCCGACGATGAACTCGACGGTGCCGACACCGCGGTACCTCAGTCGCTCGCCCAGGCGCACCGCATCGGCCGCCATGCGCTCGCGCAGGGCCGCCGCCAGGTCGGCCGCGGGCGCCTCTTCGATGATCTTCTGGTGGCGCCGTTGCAGCGTGCATTCGCGCTCGAACAGGTGAATCACGCGGCCCTGGCCGTCGCCGGCGATCTGCACTTCGATGTGGCGCCCGCGCTCGATCAGTTTCTCCACGATCAGCCCGGGGTAGCCGAAGGCATTCGTCGCCTCGCGCATCGCCGCTTCGATCTCGTCGTCGAGGCGCTCGAGGCCGACGATGCCGCGCATGCCCTTGCCGCCGCCGCCCGCGGCGGCTTTGAGCATCACCGGCAAGCCGATGCGGCGCACGGCCGCGGCGATCTCGCCGGGGTCCTCGCTCGGCGCTTCGCTGCCGGGCACGATCGGCACGCCGGCGGCCTTGGCCTCGCGCTTGGCGGCCGCCTTGTCGCCGAGGCGCTCGATCACCTCGGGCGTGGGGCCGATGAACACCAGGCCGGCCGCCTCGACCGCGCGCGCGAACGCGGCGTTTTCGGCGAGAAAGCCGAAACCGGGGTGGATCGCCTCGGCGCCGGTGGCGCGCGCCGCGTCGATCACCGCGTCGATGCGCAAATAGCTGTCCGCCGCGGCCGCGCCTCCGATCTCGATCGATTCGCCGATCTCCTTCACGTGGAGCGCATCGCGGTCGGCCGCCGAATGGACTCCGGCCACGGCCACGCCCAGGCGCCGGCAAGTGCGGGCAATGCGGCAGGCGATCTCGCCGCGGTTGGCGATCAGGATCTTCTTGAACACGGAACAGGTTCCTCCAAACTCACATGCGGAACACGCCGAAGCGCGTGGGCACCGGCGCAACCCGCCCGGCCAGATCCAGCAGCAGCGCCATCACCTCGCGCGTCTCGACCGGGTCGATCACCATGTCGCACCAGGTGTTGCGCGCAAAGTTGTAGGCATTGGCGAAATCCTCGAAGGTCTTGCGCACCGGCGCCTTGTACGCCTCGCGCTCCTCGTCGGTCCAGCTCGTGCCGTCGCGCTCGTGCTGGTCGTCCTTGACCATCGCCAGCGTGGTGGCCGCCTGCTCCGGGCCCATGATCGCGGCGCGTCCGTTCGGCCACATGATGAGCGCGTTCGGTTTGAAGGCGCGCCCGCACATCGCCAGATAGCCGGCGCCGTACGACCCGCCGATGATCAGCGTGTACTTGGGCACGTTGGCGCAGGTCATCGCGGTGATCATCTTGGCGCCGTGCTTGGCGATGCCGCCCTCCTCGGCTTCGCGTCCGACCATGAAGCCGTTGACGTCGGCCATGAACAGCAGCGGAATGCCGCGCTTGCAGCACAGGTCGATGAAGTGCGTCGCCTTCATCGCGCTCTCGGAGAACAGCACGCCCTTGTTGCACAGGATGCCGACCTCGAAGCCCTTGATGCGGCCGAAACCGGTGATCAATGTGTCGCCGTAGTCGGGCTTGAACTCGTGCAGCTCGCTGCCGTCGACGAGCCGCAGCACGATCTCGCGGTTGTCGGTCGGCACGCGCGGGTCGGCGCTGACGATGCCGTAAATTTCGCGCGGGTCGTGCAGCGGCTCGCGCGGCGCGGCCACGTCCCAGCGCTGACGCGGCACGTCGCCGAGGTTGGCCACGATGTCGCGCAGGATCGCGATCGCATGGCCGTCGCTTTCGGCCAAGTTGTCGGTCGCCCCGCTTTGGCTGCTTTGGCGCTCGGCGTCGCCGGCGTTCGGCGTCGCCGCATCGCCGACGGCCAAGGCCCCCTGCTTGCGCACGATGACCACCTCGTCGCACAGCGCGGGAACGAAGGCGCCAGCCTCGGCCACCGGGCCGTGCACGCTTGCGATCTGGGCGATGCCCTCGCGCGACATCCGCATTTGGTTGTAGAAGATCGAACCGAACTGGCCTTCGTCGGGGAAGACACCGGCCTGGTCGGCCGAGGCGCGGTCGCCCGACTGGACCAGCGTGACGCACGGCAGCCGGTGCTGCCAGGCGAAGCGCTGGGCGCGCACGTGTTTCTTGCAGGTGATGGCGTTGTAGGCGCCGCCGTTCACCGTCGCGTCGTTGGCGATAACCATGCACGGCCGGCCGCAGATGATGCCCACGCCGGTGATGATGCCGCCGCCGGGCGGCAGCCCCTCGTATAAGCCCTCGCCGGCCAACTGGCACAACTCGAGGAACGGCGAGCCAGGGTCGAGCAGCGCGCTCACCCGTTCGCGCGGCAGCAGTTGCTTGACTTCGCGCAGCCGGTCCTTCACCTCGGGCGGGCCGCCAACCATCGCCGCGACGCGGCGCGCGCGCAGGTCCGCGACCCGATCCTCGTAGAACTCGCGGTTGCGCCGGAACTCCTGCGTCGCCGTGGACAGGCCGGACTGCATGACGCTCATCCCAGGCGCCTCGCCGGCGTGCGGGTGCTGCTTGAGCCGCCAGGGGCGCGGGCGGTGTGGTTCATGTCGGCATCGGTTCGTTGATCGGTTCGTTGTTGCGGTCATCGGCAACGGCCGGGTATGATAACAAGCGTTCATAAGGCCGCCAACCCCTCATTTGCCACCCCTCATTGGTCACCCTCATTTGCGATGAATTCGATCCGATCCCTGCTCGCCACCGACGGTGCGGCGTTCCTCGAACGCCGCAAGGCTTACCTCGCGCAGTTGGCCGAACTGCACGCCCGACGCGCCGAGACCAACGTCGGCGGCAGTCCCAAGGCGCGCAAACTGCACAAAGGCCGCGGCCAGTTGCTGCCGCGCGAGCGCATCACCGCGCTGATCGATCCAGGCTCGCCCTTTCTCGAATTCGGTCACCTCGCGGGCGCCGACATGTACGAGGGCGTGCCGCCGGGCGCGACCATCATCACCGGCGTCGGCCAGGTGTGCGGCCGCGCCAGCATGCTGATCATCAACGACGCCACGGTGAAAGGCGGCACGATGTTCGGCATGACCACCAAGAAGCATACGCGGGCGCAACTGTTCGCCTGGCAGCACCGGCTGCCGTGCATCACCATGGTCCAGTCCGGCGGCGGCTTCCTGCCCGATCTGGCGAACATTTTTCCCGACGACGGCCAGGCCGGCTCGATCATGTATAACCAGGTCAAGATGTCGGCCGAGGGCATCGCCCAGATCGCCATCGTGCACGGCCCGTCGACCGCGGGCGGCGCCTACATCCCGGCGCTGTGCGACGAGGTGGTGATCATCCGCAACCAGGGCGCGATGTTCCTCGGCAGCCCGCAGCTCGTCTACGCCGCCACCGGCGAGGTGATCGAGATCGAGCCGCTGGGCGGCGCCGAGATGCACAGCCGGCTGAGCGGCGTCACCGACCACATCGCCGAGAACGACGGCCACGCGCTCGCGATCACGCGCCGCATCGTCGCCAATCTCGGCGAGCCGCCGCGGTTGCGCTGGACACTCGCCGACCCCGAGCCCCCGCTGCACGACGCCCAGGAGCTGTACGGCATCGCCCGCATCGACTCGACCACGCGGGCCGACAGCCGCGAGATCGTCGCGCGCCTGGTCGACGGCAGCCGCTTGCAGGAGTTCAAGCAGTTGCATGGCGACACGCTGCTGTGCGGCTTCGCGCGCCTGCACGGGTTCGAGATCGGCATCGTCGCCAACAACGGCGAACTGAGCCCGGAAGCCTCGGTCAAGGGCGCGCACTTCGTCGAGCTTTGCTGCCAGCGCGACATCCCGCTGCTGTTCCTGGTCGATTCGCCCGGATTCGGCAGCGGCAGCGAGGCCGAGCGCCAAGGCATCGCCAAGCATGGCGCCAAGCTGATGAACGCGATCGCCAACGCCGACGTGCCGAAGTACACGCTGATCACCGGCGAAGCCTACGGCGCGGCCTACCTGGCGATGTGCGGCCGCGCGTTCAGGCCGAACGCGCGCGCCGCCCTGGTGCGGCCGCATCGACCGGCAGCGGCGCCGGGCCGGCCGCCGCGCCCGGAGCAGGACGACTTCTCCGGCGCGCTCAACTGGGCACGCCATCTGTGGTGCGACATGCTGATCGACCCGGTGGAAACGCGCCCGGTGCTCGCCCTGCTGCTCGACCTGGCCGGCCGCATCCCGGCCAGGGACACGCAGTTCGCGGTCTTCCGCATGTAGGGGCGCAGGATCAGCGCAGCGCCACGCCGGCCTCGGCAGCGCAGCGTACGCATCCGATCGACACTGCGGCAGGCGGCGCAGCCTTAGGCGCGCACCGGCGTGAACGCCTGCGCGAGGCTATGCCCGAGACGGTACAAAGCGTGGTTGGCGGCGGCGACCACGCCCCCCATGGTGAGAAAGCCGTGCGCCATGCCCTCGAAACATTCGTACAGCACCGGCACCCCGGCGGCGACCAGCCGGTCGGAATAGGCGCGGCCCTCGTCCAGCAGCGGATCGTAGCCCGCGGTGATGATGTGCGCCGGCGGCAGGCGCGCGAGATCGGCGGCGCGGATCGGGGAAGCGCGCCAGTCGTCGTAGTCCCCGGGTGAGAGGTAGTTGTCGCGAAACCAGAGCAGGTGGTCGCGGGTGAGCAGATAGCCTTCGCCGAACTTGGCGTGCGAAGCCGAACCCAGGCGCTGGTCGGTCGCGGGGTACGCGAGCGCCTGGAACACCAGGGGAGGCCCGAGCGCGTCGCGTAGGGCGATAGCCACCACCGCCGCCAGATTGCCGCCGGCGCTGTCCCCGCCCACCGCAATGCGCGTGGCATCGATGCCGAGCGCGCTCCCCTGCTCCGCCACCCAGCGCGTCGCGGCGATGCAGTCTTCCACCGCAGCGGGAAACTTGTGCTCCGGACCCATGCGGTAATCGACCGCAATGACCGCGCAGCGCGCCCTGTTGGCGAGCGTGCGGCAGACGATGTCGTGCGTATCCAGATCGCCTATGGTCCAGCCGCCACCGTGAAAATACACGAGCAGCGGCAGCGGCGCGCCCGCCGCCGTGCCCAGGCCGCGATACAGGCGCAGGGGAATCGGCCCCGCCGGGCCGCTCGCGGCGAGGCCGCGCACCGCTTCCACCCCGGGCACGGGCGGGCTCAAGGCCGCGCGCGTCTCCTTGTATAGCCGGCGCGCCTCGCCTGCGCTCAGCGTGTGGTACGGCGGCAAGGCGGAATTGGCGACGCGCTCGAGCACCCCCTGCATTTGCGGATCGACTGCCATCGCTACCCTTTCACCAAAACAGCGGAGGCTCAGGCCCGGACGGCAGACCGCCGCCGCAGCGCGAGCCAGGTGATCGCCGCGCCGATCGCGGCGAGAAACGGCAACGCGGCGTAGTTGAGCATCTCCCAGCCGTTGCGGTTCATCAGCAGCCCGGAGGCAAAGGAAGACGTTGCGCTGGTGAGAAACACCAGAAAGTCGTGCATGCCCTGGGCCTTGGCCTTCTCCGACGGACGGTAGCATTCGGTGAGCAGCGTGGTGCCGCCGACGTAGAGAAAATTCCAGCCTATGCCGAGCAGCACCATCGCCCACCAGAAATTGGCCACCAGCACCCCCGACAGGGCGACGCCCACGCACAGCGCCTCCAGCGCCGCGCCCGTGAACATGACGCTGAGCACGCCGAAACGCTTGATCAGGGAACCGGTGAAAAACGAGGGCGCGAACATGCCGATCACGTGCCATTCGATGACCAGCGCGGCGGAATCGTAGGCGTGGCCGCACAGTCCCATCGCCAGCGGCGTCACGGTCATCAGCAGGCTCATCACGCCGTAGCCCAGGGCCGAGCCCGTCACGGCAACGATGAAGGCGGGCTGGGCCATGATCCGCGCCAGCGGCCGCACCGGCTCGTGGCGTTCGGCGACGCTGGGCCGCGGAATGCGGACAAAAGCGAGCAGCGCCATGGTGATGAGACAGAACACGATGAGCGAGGCATAAGCGCCGAGAAAGGGCACGGCGAACATATCCCTGGTGTGCTTGCTCATCTCCGGGCCGATAATGCCGCCGAGGAGGCCGCCGGCCATCACCAGCGAGATCGCCCTGGCCTTGAAATCATGACTGGCGGCATCGGCGGCGGCGAAGCGGTAATACTGGCCGAAGGCATTGTAGACGCCCAGCACCAGCACGCCGGCGCACAACAGCCAGAAACTGTGCAGCCACAGGGCGAGGCAGCAAACGGCGGCGCCCGCTATGCCCATGGAAGTGCCGACCTGGAAACCCGTCTGGCGGCCGAAGCGCTTCATGAAAAACGAGGCCGGCAGCGTGGTCAGCGCCGCGCCGACCACGTAGGCGGTGGCGGGCAAGGTGGACAGCGCCTTGTTGTCGGCAAGCGAGAAACCGGCCAGCGCCGCCAGCGAAATCAAGGTGACGTTGTTGGTAAACAGCATCGCCTGGCAGCCGGCGAGCAGGGCGACGTTTTTCTTGGTATTTTCCATGGAAGGGGGGACGCATGGTTCCCCGGCTGGTCCCGGGCGAAGCGTATCGGTCGGCTGAGGGAAAGGCGGGATTATAGAAGACGGGACGCAAACGCACCACGGAAAACAGGCGTTGCCCCCTAGGCTACCGGCGCACGATACCGATTGACAAATCCAACGGGCTGATTCATTCTCGCGCTGCGTGTTCCGCACGAGAGCAAGCGCAGTCGCCGTCAATCACTTTAGGAGAGGAAAACTCATGGCCACAAAGAAAAAGGCAGCAAGCAAGAAAACCGCTAGCAAAAAGACCGCTAGCAAAAAGACCGTCAAGGCTAAAGTAAAACGCAAGCCGAACGCGGCGTTCATGAAACCGATGACCCCGAGTCCCTCGCTCGGCGCGGTGATCGGCGCAAACGCAATGCCCCGCACCGAGGTGACCAAGAAAATCTGGGCCTATATCAAGAAGAACAAGCTGCAGGACGCCAAGAACCGGCGCATGATCAACGCCGACGACAAGCTCAAAGTCGTGTTCGGCGGGAAGAAGCAGGTGTCGATGTTCGAAATGACCAAGCTGGTCAGCAAGCACCTGGGGTAGAGCCCCGTCTGCCTCAAGCGACAAGGGCGGCCTCGAGCCGCCCTTGTCGTTTCCGGGTCAATGGTAACGCGGAGGGCGGGCTCGGTATGACCGGCGACTGGCGCCGTTGATCACTTGTTCGCGGCTTTCTGCCGGTATTCGGCCACCGCCTTTTTCAGGTCCTTGTACTCCTCGCAGCCGAAGAAGCAGATCCGGTCCAGCGCCTTGAGGTGTTCCTCGGCCTTGGCCAGGTTGTTGACCATCAGGTAAGCCTCGCCCATGTATTCGTGCGCGCCGCGATGCCGGGGCTCGAGCCGCAAGGCCTCCTCATAGTGCTTGAAAGCCAGGTCGAGCTTGCCCGACTTGCGGTAGGTGTAGCCGAGGTAGTTATGCGCATTGGCATCGCCCGGATCCTTGGCCACGACTTTATTGAAAGCATCCAGCGCGGCTTGCCAGTTCATCGCCTCGACCGCCCGCTTGCCGGCGGCATAATCGGGATCCTCGGGCGCGGCAGGGACGCTGCTGCCTCCCGCGTCCCCGGCGGCAATAGCTGCCGGTCCCGATAGTGCCAACGCGGCCAGCAGGGTCAGCGCGAACAAAACATGGTTCAGCATGATTTTCCTCCTTCAATTTGGGGCCAGAGTCCGATATGGCTCTCATGAGCGCTGCTACGCGACCAATCCGGAAATGGTCGTGACCATGGCGTATGGCGCGTTAACAGCCCTGCTGTAGCTCTTATTCCCTGGCGGCACGACAGATGTCGCGGCTCATCTCGCACCTACTTGAGTTCAGTACCCCGACCGCGCCAGCTTGCTTTGTTCGGCAAGCGCTTTGAATATTTCCGCATACTCGTAGAGGCGCGTCACCGCATGGACGCGCTGCGCCGGCGTGAGGCCGCGATCCAGTTCCAGCAGCATCTGGATATACAGCTGCCGATGCAGCTCCGACAGGCGCCGGTACTCGGGTGATGCGCCCTCCTCCCAGTCGGTCAGCCAGTGTTTCAGCCTGGGTTCGAGTTCCGCGGGACTGCGATATGCTTTCAGCAGGGCAACGAATTCGCCCTGCCGCCGCTGCCGATTCTGCAGGCGCAACGCGTACAACAGCGGCAGCTTGGCGCTCGAGGTCGCAAGCTGCGCCTCCTGCTCATCGGTGAGATCGCCGAACCATTCGCGCATCAGCTCGAGGTTGCGCTTGTCGCGCCGCTCGCGCTGCTCCGCCTCGCCGCCCTTGAGGTGTTTCCTGGCGTACTCGGCGTCGGACTCGGCGAACTTCTGCTCCAGCCGATCGAACTGGGCCGGCCTCAGCGTGGCCAGCACCGCCGCCAGTTCCGGCGCGGCATGCGCCACCATGTGGCGATAGCGCGCCTTAACGTTGTCCCAGGCCCAAACGAGTTCGCGCGCCGTGAGGCCGTCGGTGAGCCTGTCGCCGGCGCTCGTCATCAGCGCGCTGTAGCGCGGCAATTCCTCGCTGCGGTGCCAGGCGTGGAAACGCGCCAGGCGCGCCTTGAAACCCTCGTCCTGCGGGCCCTCGAGCGCGAAATAATCGTCCGCCATCCAGCGCACGAGGGTATCGGCATTGTTGTAGGCGAGGCGCGCCCCGCTGCAGCCGGCGAGCGAGGCCAGGACAAACAGCAGGAGCACAAATTTCAGCAGAAATCGCATCGGCCGAGCTTACCGGCAATTTTCCATGCCGATCTGCCCGGATCGCGTCGGCGGGCCGACGACGGTTCCTTCGGCCCATTTGCTCATTGAATCAGGTACGGCTCGGTGTAGAACGACTCGACCTCGCCGCCGAGCATGACGACGCTGCCCGAGCGGCGGTTGTTGCCGGTGTCGCTGAATTCGAAGCCGTAGGTGCGGCGCAGCGCCATGCGCCCGTCGGCGTCGCGCGCGAAGCCGAGCGACACGCATTCCACCGTCTCGTCGAGAAACATCAGGCCGTCGCGCTCGCACGCGCGCTTGCCCAATGCCAGCGCGCGCTCGCGCGCGCGCATGCTGTCGAACCACAGCCAGACGAGCGCCGCAAGGATAAGCAAGGTGGAGAGTTCCAGCATGAGCCCATTTTACATGGGGTCCGCGACGTCCGTGCTCAACCCCTGCGCGGGCGCTTGCGTGGCAACCATGATCTGCACCCGGGCTCAGGCCGCGGGACTGGGATAGCGCCGGTGGATGGCGTCGATGCCGGCCAGCGTCTCGGCGTCGAGCTCGACCTTGACGCTGTCGATGTTCTGCTTCAACTGCGCCAGATCGGTCGCGCCGACGATGGTCGAGGCGACGAACCAGCGCGTGCGCACGAAGGCGAGCGCCATCTCGGTGACGCTGAGGCCGCGGCTTTGCGCAAGCTTGCAGTATTCGTCGGACGCTTGCGCCACCCGCTCGCGCTTGTAGCGCTCGCCGAAGTCGGCGTACACGGCCAAGCGCGCGCGCGGCGGCTTTGCGCCTCCCGCATATTTGCCGCTGAGCATACCCATGGCGAGCGGGCTGTAGGCGAGCAGCGGCACTTTGTCGCGGAAGCTTGCCTCGGCCAGATCAGCGTCGAACATGCGGTTCACCAGGCTGTAGGCGTTCTGGATCGTCATGGGCGGCGGCAACCCGTGCTCGTGCGCCAGGCGCACGAATTCGCATACGCCCCAGGTGGTTTCATTGGACAGACCATAATGGCGGATTTTGCCTGCCTTGATCAGACCCGCCATGGTCTCGATTTGCTCGAGGATGGGAACGGCCGACGCCTCCTTGGCCGGATCGAACCGGGTCTCGCCGAACATCGGCACGTTGCGCCCGGGCCAGTGGATCTGATACAGGTCCAGATAATCGGTGCGCAGCCGCGCGAGGCTGTCGTTCGCCGCCTCGGTGATGTTCTCGCGCGTGAGCTCGGTGCGCCCGCCGCGTACCCAATCGCGCCGCCCCGGACCGGCCACCTTGCTCGCGATCACCAGCCGGTCGCGCTTCTGCTGCGCCAGCCAGGGGCCGAGAAAGGTCTCGGTGCGCGCGTAACTGCGCGCGCTCGGCGGTACCGGGTACATCTCCGCGGTGTCGATGAAGTTGATGCCGTGATCGAGCGCGAAATCCAGTTGCAGTTGCGCGTCGCGCTCGCTGTTCTGCTCGCCCCAGGTCATGGTCCCCAGGCAGATTTCCGACACCTTCAGTTCACTCTCGCCGATCTGGTTCTGCTTCATGCCGGCCTCCTGGAAACATAGAATCTCACAGTTTGCGCGGGATCAGGCCCATGTGCATGCCGCTATCGACCATGATGGTGTCTCCGGTAATGAGATCCGCGCCCTCGATCAGCCAGACGATGACGGCAGCGACTTCCTCGGGCTTGCCCGGGCGGCCGAGCGGCGTGCCCTGCCGGTAGCGCGCTTCTATCGCGGCATACCGCAGGCCGTAGCCTTCGCGCAACCACTTGGTGTCGACCATGCCCGGACACACTGCATTGACGCGGATTTCCGGGCCAAGCACGCGCGCGAGCGACATGGTCATGGTGTTGAGCGCCCCTTTGGACGCGGCGTAAGCGATGCTCGATCCCATGCCGTTCTTGCCCGCCAGCGAGGACACGTTGACCACGGCGTCGCGCCCGCTTTTTTTCATCGCCGGCGCGCAGGCGCGCACCATCTGGTAAGTGCCGACGACATTGACCGAATAGATGCGCTGAAAATCCTCGGCCGAGAGCGCGTCCAAGTCGGCGTGATCGGCGAACTTGGTGGCGCCGGCATTGTTGACCAGGGCGTCGATGCGGCCCCACTGGTCGAGCGCCGCTTGCGCCAGGCGCCGGCAATCGGCGTCCTGGGCGACGTCCGCCCGCACCAGCAACGCCTCGCCGCCCACGGCCTCGCACGCTTTCTGCGTTGCGCGCGCCGCGTCCTCGCTTTTGCTGTAGTTGACCACCACCCGCGCGCCCTTGCCGGCGAGCAGAATGGCGCTGGCGGCGCCGATGCCGCTGGCCGAGCCGGTGACGATGCAGACTGCATTTTTCAGTTGGATGATTTAGCTCCCGAAATTTGCATATCTCTGGATATTCACGAAAGGATTTAAACGCAGAGGGCGCAGGCGACGCGGCGCGGCCACGGCTTCGGGCAGCGTCAGAGCTTGCCCAAACTCTCCGGCCAGTGCTTGCAGTGCCGATCCTGTACGCTGCTTCTCCCGTGCTCCTGCCGCGCGCGCGACGCGCTGCGGTTTTCTCCGGGCGGCCTCAGCCGTACTGCCGCGTCACCCATTCCGCCACGCAAGCCGGCTTGCCCGAGCCCTCGCGCTCCACGGTCACGCCCCAGGTGAGTTGCGTCCCGCCCTTGATGGTTTCGAATTTGGCGAGCACGAAGCGCCCGCGGATGCGCGAGCCGGCCGGAACCACGTCGGTGAAGCGCACCCGATTCAGCCCGTAGTTGACCCCCATTTTTATCCGGCTCACGTCGATCGTGCTCTCCAGGAGGTGCGACAGCAGCGACAACGTGAGAAAGCCCGGCGCGATGGTGCCGCCGTAGGGGGATTCGCGCCGGGCCCGCTCCGGATCGGTATGGATCCACTGCGAAGCGACGATGGCACCGGCGAATCGGTCGATGCGCTCCTGGCCGATCTCGAACCAAGGCGAAACGCCGACTTCCTGGCCGACGTGCCGATGCAGTTGGCTAATGTCGTTCATAGGGGGCTATTCTGTCACGAATCGCCCGGCGCCACGTCCTTGCGATTACGCCGCGGGCCAAACCGCAGCAGAATGCAAGCAATTACCCAGCGCAAACCGATAGGACACGAACTCGATCGCCTTGACGCCGGTGTCGGACGACGCATCGACGAAGGCAATGTTGTCGGCGGTGCTGATCGGCTGCTTTTCGAACTGGAAGCCCTTGCGCGGGCCCACTTCGCGGATCTGGCCGAATTTCGGCAGATCGCTCATTGGAATTTCCTCAAGTCTTACTTCCCGCCGCCACTCCAATCTGCAGCAGCGCGTCGATATCGGCGTCGGGCAGGCCCGCTTCCGTCAGCACCTCGCGCGTGTGCTCGCCCAGCTTGGGCGGCGGCCGGCGCATGCTGAAATCATAATCGCTGCTCTGGAAAGGCAGCTTCGGCAGGCGCCCGACGCGGTTCTCGGCCATGGGCACGTCCATCAGTTGCCCGGTTTTGATCAGATGCGGATCATCGAGCAGTTGGTCGGGGCGCCGCACCGGCGCATAGGGGACGCTCGCCTTCTCGAGCCTTGCCTGCAGCGCTTCGCTGTGGAAGGCGGCGGTCATTTCCCTTATCAGCGGCAGCATCCATTCCTGCGCGGCCACGCGCTTCTCATTGCTGTCCAGGCGCGGGTCCGTGGCCCATTCGCCGCGCTCGAACACCCGGCAGAAGCGCTCCCAGTGCGCGTTCGAAGTGATACCGATGAATACCTGCTCGCCCTCGGCCGTGGGGAACAGGTGAAACACACCCCAGCCCATGCGCACCGATTGGCCGATTTCGGCCATGGGAAAAGAAGGCTGCCCGGTCGCCACCGCGCGCGCCATCCACTGGCCGACCCAAAACACGCTGGTCTCGAACAAGCCGGAGGTGATCTTCTGCCCGCGCCCGGTAGCGTTTCGGATGTGCAGCGCGGCGAGGATGCCGATGACGCCGTAGGTAGCCGCTCCCATGTCGATGATCGATGCGCCCGCCCGAAGCGGGCGACCGCTCGGGCCGGTCATGAAGGCAAGGCCCCCCATCATCTGGGCGAGTTCGTCAAGCGATGGCCGGTGTTCGTACGGTCCGGGCAGGAAGCCCTTCACCGACAGATACAGCAGCCGCGGATTGACGGCCGCCAATTGTTCGTAGCCCAGGCCCAGGCGTTCGATAGCGCCTGGCGAGTAATTGTCCAGGCAGATGTCCGCGGACTTCACCAGCGCGAGGAAAGCCGCCTTGCCTTCGGCCGCCTTCAAATCGATGGCCAGGCTGCGCTTGTTGCGGTTGAAGAAGTAGAAACCTGACGCGCCTCCGGGCATCTGGCGAATCTGGTCGCCGCCGTCCGGCCGTTCCACCTTGACGACGTCGGCGCCGAGATCGGCCAGAATCAACGACGCCGTCGGCCCGGCCACGATGTGACCCAGCTCGAGTACCTTGAGGCCCTGCAACGGTAGCGCGTTCTTTTCAGACGACATGCGGCTAAACCTCCAACTGCGATGTGTGCGAGTATATCAAGATCGGACGGAGCATGAGGCAGCAGATTTGCCCCCCCCGGAGCGACGCGCGCAGATTAGTAAATAGTAAAGCCCCCGGCCGACTTGGCGCGTGATATCATCGCGTGACCATGACACTGCGGCCGCGCACGCTCCTCGACAAGCTGTGGGACACCCATGTCGTCGAGGATCTCGGCGACGGGCGGGCGCTGCTTCACATCGACTGTCACCTTCTGAACGAGGGCACGAGCCCGCAGGCCTTCTCCGGCCTCGAGCTCGCCGGCCGCAAGCTGCGCAACCCCGAGCTCACTTTCGCCACCACCGACCATATCGTTTCGACCGATGCGGGCCGCGGCGACGATACGGTACCCGGTGGGCGCGAGTGGATCGAGGCGCTGCGCCGCAATGCAAAAAGGCATGGCATCACGCATTACGACATCAACGATCCGCACCAGGGCATCGTGCATGTGATCGCGCCGGAGCTGGGCATGGCGCTGCCCGGCATGAGCTTCGTGTGCGGCGACAGCCATAGCTGCACCATCGGCGCGCTGGGCGCGCTCGCCTGGGGGATCGGCACCTCCGAGGTCGAGCATGTGCTGGCGACGCAGGCGCTGATCCTGCGCCGGCCCGGCACCATGCGGGTGACGGTGAACGGCCGCCTCGGCGCCGGCGTCGGGGCCAAGGACCTCGTGCTCCATCTCATCGGCACGATCGGCACTGCGGGCGCCACCAACTTCGCCCTCGAATACGCGGGTGCCGCGATCGCCGCCCTCGAGATGGAAGGGCGCATGACGCTCTGCAACATGGGCGTTGAAGCCGGGGCGCGCGTCGCGATGGTCGCGCCCGACGACACCACCTTCTCCTATGTCGAGGGACGCCCGCTCGCGCCCAAAGGCCGGGAGTTCGCGGCCGCGGTCGCCACCTGGAGGACGCTGCCCTCGGAACCCGAAGCGCGCTTCGACCGCGAGCTGAGCCTCGACGCCGGTGCGATCGGGCCGCAGATCACCTGGGGGACGAGCCCGCAGGACGTGATCGGCATCGACCAGCGCGTGCCCGATCCGGCGGCGGCGGGCGACGATAACCGCCGGCGCGCCATGATCCAGGCGCTCGATTATATGGGTCTTGGACCCGGCATGGCGCTCGAGGGCCTGCCGATCGACAAGGTGTTCATCGGCTCGTGCACCAACAGCCGGCTCTCGGATCTCCAGGCCGCGGCGGCCGTGGTGCGGGGCCGCAAGGTGGCGCCCGGCGTGCGCGCCCTGGTCGTGCCGGGCTCCGGCCCGGTCAAGCGTGAGGCCGAGGCGCTCGGCCTCGACCGGGTGTTCCGCCAGGCAGGCTTCGAGTGGCGCGAGCCCGGCTGCTCCATGTGCGCCGGCGTCAACGCCGATCGCGTGGGCCCGCGCGAACGCTGCGTCGCCACCTCCAACCGCAACTTCGAGGGGCGGCAGGGGCCGCTTGCCCGCACCCATCTCGCGAGCCCGGCGATGGCCGCGGCGGCGGCGCTCGCCGGCCGCATCACCGACGTGCGCAAGTTTCTGGACTGATGCCATGAAGAAATTCGTCCGCGTGACCGGCATTGCGGCGGCGCTGCCGCGGATCAACGTCGACACCGACGCGATCATGCCGAAGAAGTGGTGCGTGACGGCCTCGCGCGAAGGCCTGGGCCGCGGCCTCTTCGCCGAGTGGCGCTACGCCGCCGACGAAACGACGGAGAACCCCGATTTCGTCCTCAACCACCCCGCATGCCGGGGGGTCAGGATACTGGTTGCCGGCGCCAATTTCGGTTGCGGCTCGAGCCGCGAGCACGCGGTCTGGGCGCATCTTGACTTCGGTATCCGCGCCATCGTGGCCCCCAGCTTCGCGTCGATCTTCTACGGCAACTGCTTCAACAACGGGCTCCTGCCAGTGCGCCTGCCGGAGCCGGTCGTTCTCGACATCCTGCGGCAGCTCGAGGCCCGGCCGGGTGCGGCGATGAGCGTGGACCTCGAGGCGTGCACCGTGACCGGCCCGGACGGCGCGGTCCATCCTTTCACCGTCGAACCTGCGGCGCGCCTGGCCTTGCTCGAAGGCCTCGACGAGATCGGCGCCACGCTGAAGCGCGAGGCTGCCATCGCCGCCTTCCAGGCCGCCGACCGGGCGCGGCGCCCGTGGCTCTGGTCTCGTTCCGCCGCCTGAATCGGTCTATCATCATCCAAACCGCCGTCATTCGAGCCACCGAGGAGGAAATCGCATGATCAGCACACTCAAGGCGCGCATTGGCGCGCTCGCGTTCGCCGGCACGATCGGCCTCGCCGCGCCCGCGGCGGCCGAGGAAATCTCGGTCAGCCATTGGGGCGTCACGATGTACGGCGCGCCCTACGCCGTGGCCATGGAGAAGGGCTTCTTCCGCCAAGCCGGCGTTGACATCACCGGCATCCTCACCTCCAAGGGCGGCGGCACCACGGTGCGCAACGTGCTCGCCGGCGGCCTGCCCTATGGCGAGGTTGCCCTGGCGGCCGTCATTATCGCCATCCGCGAGGGGATCGACATCAAGATCGTGAACTCCGGCGTGAATACCGTGGCCGATATACTGTGGGTCACGATGCCCAACTCGAACGTCAAGTCGATCAAAGACCTGGTCGGCAAGAAAATGGCGATCACGAGCCCGAAAGGGGTCGCGGATATGCTCTCGATCATGGTGCTCGAGGCCTCGGGCATTCCGCTCGACCAGGTGGAGCGGCCGGCGCTGGGCTCGATCGGCGCCGGTCTCACGGCGCTCGAAAGCGGCAGCGTGCAGGCGGCCGGCATCATCGATCCCATCTGGAGCGCGCGCAAGGACCGCTACCGCGCCCTGTTCCATGTCAAAGACGTGCTGCCACCGATGAACCAGATGGTCGGCATCACCACGAGCGAGTTCGCGCGCGCGCAGCCGCAGAAACTGCGCGCGATCATCGCCGGCCGGCGCATGGGCGTCGATTACCTCTACGCCAACCCGAAGGAGTCGGCGCAAATCATCGCCAAGGCGTACAACCTCAAGCCCGAGGTGATGGAAATTGCGGTCAACAACCTGGTGGCCTTTCGCTACTGGAGCCGCGGCGAGTTCGACGTGAAGGGCATGAACGAGATGGTGCGCGGCCTCAAGATCATCGGCGAGGTCAAGGGCGAGATCGACTGGGACAAGATCATCGACCGCTCGTTCCTGCCGGCCGACCTGCGCGGCGGCTCGTAAGTCGCGCGCATGACCGGCACCCATGCGGCGCTCGCCGGCACGATCGGCCTCGCCGCGCCCGCGGCAGCCGAGCAAATCCCCGTCAGCCATTAGGGCGTCACGATGGTTGAAGCGTACCAGCGGAAGCGAGCCAAGTACCTGCGGGACGCTGGATTTGTTGAGGAAGCAGCCTAGTACGCCGACACGTTAAATACAAGACATAGTTTCGTCCCAGCCACGATGTTCCGAAATTAGCCGGTCCCGATACTAGGAACGCAAGAAGGGGAAATGCATGGCTATGACTCTCGTAGAGAAGGTGATGACCAGGGCGAGCCACGGGGACCCGGTGGTGGTTGGACAGGTGGTGGTCTGCGATGTCGATACGATCGTATTCCTCGATCTGCAATTTAATGACGCAATAGGCTGGCAAGAACCAACTCGAATCGCCGATCCCGATCGGGTCGTGATCATAATGGATCATGCTGTACCAGCGCCTTCGATTGGCGACGCGGAAGCGGGTGTCAGGGCGCGTGCATTTGCGAAGCGTTTTGGAGTGCGTCGATTCTATGATGTCGGGAGGCACGGGATTTGTCACCAGGTGATTGCGGAGGAGGGACTCGCGCGGCCGGGCGAGGTCCTCCTGTGCTCCGACTCCCACACCTGTGCTGCTGGCGCATTTGGGAGCTTGGCTCGTGGGCTTGGACCGGCCGAAATGCTCCAGATCCTGTGCCTCGGGCAAACTTGGTTTCAAGTGCCACCGACCATTCGGTATCTATTGGAGGGGCAGCTGAGCGAAAAAGTGAGTGGTAAGGACGTATTCCTCTGGATTGCAGGCTCTTATGGCGCTGCGATGAATACGGCTCTGGAGTTCGGCGGACCGGGGCTGGCTACTCTGGGGCTGAGTGACCGCCGAACGATTGCAACGCAGGGCGCGGAAGTCGGTGCGGACTTCACGATGTTTCCAGCGGATGAAATTTGCGTCGACTACTTGCGACCGAGGTGCAGTGGCGAAAAAGTCGATACGTTTTTCGCTGATGAAGGAGCGCAATATCTGGACACCCGGTCGGTCAACTTGGCACAGATCGAACCGCAAGTCGCTCGTCCCGGCACCGTGATTAATAACTCATTCGCGGTCACTGAGCTCGCGGGTACCCATATTGACCAGTTCTTCATTGGCTCGTGCGCGAACGGGCAGTTGGAGGATCTCATCGTAGCGGCAAAGATTCTCGATGGAAAGCAAGTGGCGGCTGGTAGCCGGATGATTGTCACGCCCGCGTCGCAAAAGGTTTGGCGAGAGGCTGCCGCTGCGGGAATATTGGAAACCCTGGTAGCCGCTGGCGCAGTAGTGACAAACTCAACCTGTGGCGCGTGTCTCGGGTACCACATGGGGCTCATCGCCCCGGGCGAGCGATGCTTGACCTCGAGTACTCGGAACTTTCGTGGCAGGATGGGTAGCCCGGACGCGGAAATATTCATGGCATCACCAGCAACGGTTGCTGCGTCCGCAATTGAAGGATGCATCGTTGATCCTAGGGGGACGTGACATGGAACAGCAGTTGGTTTCCATAGGACGAGCCTGGCTGTTTGGAAACGAGGTCGACACGGACAATATGTTCCCCGGCTTTGCGTTGAAGCTCCCGATTGCCGAGGCGGCACGGCACGTGTTCTACGCCCTGCGTCCGGGGTGGGCCAACGAGGTGAAGTCGGGCGACATAATCGTGGGTGGAAAGGCGTTCGGGATTGGTTCCAGTCGACCGGTAGCGCTTCTCCTGAAGCACCTTCGGGTGGGAGGAATTGTTGCCGAGGAATTCAACTCACTATTTTTTCGCAACTGCATTAACTATGGGCTGCCGCTAATGGTTATACCCGGGGTTTTGGATGTCATCAGAGAAGGAGATCAGCTTCGGGTCGATTTCGAGCAAGGGCTGATTCGGGTGGAGAGGACAGGTCAAATGCTCAAGGGTGAACGGTATCCGCAGTTGGTACTTGAAATCTTGCGAGCGGGAGGCGTGATGGCACAGCTCGAGTCGAGAGGGCTAGTCCTTCCCATGCAGGGCGTCCGATGACAACCCATTGGAAGGGCCACACGGAAAGTTTCCCGCTCCGCAAACGTGGATCTGCTCATGTGGTTGTAATACCCGGCGACGACGCAGCGCCTGAGGCGATGTCCGCTGCCGTCAGGGTCCTACGCGCCGCGGCTTCGAACAGCATTGACTGGGAAGTGCTCCCGGACGGATATGCGCTGGCGTCTAAATCTCTTGCGGAACGTCAGAGCCTCGTCTTCGAAGCCATCGCTCGTGCAGACGCTGTCCTCTTCGGAGCCACCAGCGGAACCACGCCGGGTATTTGGGAGTTGCGCTGGGGTCGGGAGACTTTTGCCAACGTCCGCCCGGTTAAGTGGAGGCGAGGGGTTCCGACACCACTACAAGATCCAAGTGACATCGACTATGTAATCGTTCGAGAAAACCTGGAGGACTTGTACCTGTGTCTCGAAGGTGGTCTGAGCGAATTGAAGCAATCCGGACTCAACCTCGTGCCGTGGTCTGGGCTGTCAGGCGCACTTGAAGGTTTCGCGCAAGGCGTGTCACGCCCACAGCGCTTTCAGGTGACCGATGAAGGGGCTTATGCGATCAAAATCGTCACGGCCGCTAATTGTGACCGGATTGCGCGGTTCGCGTTTGAGTTGGCGTGTCAGAGAAAGGAGATGGGGTACGCCGGGCGAGTAACGTGCTCCAGCAAGTACAACTTGCTGACACGAACCGACGGTCTCTTTGTCACGGTCGCGAGGACCGTGGCCGCAGAGTACCCGAACATTGAGTACAAGGAATACATCATTGATGACTTTGCCAGGAGAATCGTCGCGTCGCGTGCTGAACTCGATGTGGTGCTGCTGCCCAACTTATACGGTGACATTCTTTCGGATGAGGCGGCCGGGACGATCGGGGGTCTGGGGATGGCGCCAAGTGGTTGTTATGGTGAAAATTTTGCCTACTTCGAGTCGGCGCACGGATCGGCCCCGGATATCGCCGGCCGCAATTGCATCAATCCGATCGCGACACTCCTCTCCGGCACAATGCTCCTTCGCTATCTGGGGGAGACCGAGCCTGCCGCACTCATCGAGGCGGCTATCGACACCGTGCTTCAAGACCAGCAGTTGCGAACCCCGGATATCGGCGGGACCGGATCAACAACGGCTTTTGGAGACGCAATTATAGCAGCGATGAAAACCCATTCTTAAGGAGTGGACGGTGGGGAGCGTTGACGTAAATTGCCCGCATAAAAGTGGATCACTAAAATGGACGAGACGAACGGCTTGAGGCTCGGGCGATGGAGACCTCCGTGGATTTGTATTTGTTTCGTTGCCTGAATCTACCCGTTGTCATCTGAACAACTGAAACTGAAACACTGAAGGAGGGAAATACCATGATTACCACACTTAAAGGAAAGCTCGGCGCGCTCGCGTTTGCCGGCACGATCGGCCTCGCGGTCCCCGCGATTGCCGAGGAAATCTCCGTCAGCAATTGGGGCATCACGATGTACGGCGCGCCCTACGCCGTGGCCATGGAGAAGGGCTTCTTCCGCCAAGCCGGCGTTGACATCACCGGCATCCTCACCTCCAAGGGTGGCGGCACCACGGTGCGCAACGTGCTCGCCGGTGGCCTGCCCTATGGCGAGGTTGCCCTGGCGGCCGCCATTACCGCGATCCGCTCGGGTACCGATATCAAGATCGTGAACTCCGGCGTGAACACCGTGGCCGATATACTGTGGGTCACGATGCCCAACTCGGACGTCAAGTCGATCAAGGACCTGGTCGGCAGGAAATTGGCCATTACGAGCCCGAAATCGGTCACCGACATGCTGACGATCATGGTGCTCGAGGCCTCGGGCATCCCGCTCGACAAGGTGGAGCGGCCGGCGCTGGGTTCGATCGGCGCCGGTCTCACGGCGCTCGAAAGCGGCAGCGTGCAGGCGGCCGTCATCATCGACCCTGTCTGGAGCGCGCGCAAGGACCGCTACCGCGCCCTGTTCTACGTCAAAGACGTGCTGCCGCCGATGAACCAGATGGTCGGCATCACCACGAGCGAGTTCGCGCGCGCGCAGCCGCAGAAGCTGCGCGCGATCATCGCCGGCCGGCGCATGGGTGTCGATTTCATCTATGCCAACCCGAAGGAGTCGGCGCTAATCGTAGCCAAGGCGTACAACCTCAAGCCCGAGGTGGTTGAGGCTACGATCAACAACTTGCTGCCGCTCCGGTACTGGAGCCGCGGCGAGTTCGACCTCAAGGGCATGAACGAGATGGTGCGCGGCCTCAAGATCATCGGCGAGGTTACGGGCGAGGTCGACTGGGACAAGATTATCGACCGCTCGTTCCTGCCGGCTGATCTGCGCGGCGGCTCCTAAGCCCCGCGCATCATGTTGACCAACAACACCCATGCGGCGCTCGCCGGTGTCAGCCGGATCTACCCGGCTGCTGCCGGCCATGGCGAGGTCCACGCCCTCGGGCCGGTCGACCTGACGCTGGCGCGCGGCGAGTTCTTCACCGTCGTCGGCCCCTCGGGCTGCGGCAAATCGACGCTGCTCGAGGTGCTTGCGGGGCTTTCGCCCGCAAGCGCCGGCGAGACGAGCTTCGAAGGCAAGCCGGTCGAGGGCCGCGTGCCGGAAGGGGTCGGCGTGGTGTTTCAGGAGGACGCGAGCTTTCCCTGGCTTACGGTCCGGGATAACGTCGCCTTCGGCCTGCGTCGCGCGCTCGCCGATCCGGCCGAGGTCGAGCGGCGCGTACGCGATGCCATCGCCTTCATGGGCCTCAAGGATTTTGCCCGCGCCTACCCCGCTCAACTCTCCGGCGGGATGCGCCAGCGCGTGTGCATCGCGCGCACGTTGGTGCTCCGGCCGCGCCTGATCCTCCTCGACGAACCGTTCGGCGCGCTCGACGCCCAGACCCGCCTGCTCATGGGCGACGAGCTTCTGCGCCTGTGGCGCGAGACCGGCGCCACGGTGCTGCTCATCACCCACGCGCTCGACGAGGCGGCAATGCTTGCCGATCGCGTCGGCGCCATGTCGGCCCGGCCGGGCCGCTTCATCGACGTCGTGGCCACGGGCTGGCCGCGCGAACGCGACAGCCGCATTGTGGCGCGGCCCGAGTTCGGCGCCGTGACCGGCAGGCTGTGGGAGCTGCTGCGCGGGGAGTCGATCAAGGCGCTCGGTCATGCGACCGGGGGCCGCGCCGCCGGGATGCAGGCGTGAGCGCCGCCGCGCGTTCCTCGCGCCGCCTCGGCTGGCTGCGCACGGGACTCATCGTGGGCGCGCTCGCCGTCACCGAAGCGCTCTGCCGCATGGGGCTTATCAGCAAACAGGTCCTGATCCCGCCCACCGAGATGGCCGCCTCGCTGGGAGCGCTCCTGCGCTCGGGCAAGTTCAACGGCGACATCGCGCAGACGCTCGGCTGCGTGGCCGCCGCGCTCGCGCTCGCCGTCATCTTCGGCTTTGCCGGCGGCGTGGCGCTGCACGCGCTTCCTCGCTTGCGCCGCGCCCTGGACCCGCTGCTCGCAACCTACTACGCCGTGCCGTTCTTCGTCTTCTACCCGGTGTTGATCTCATTTTTTGGTCTCTCCCAGGGACCGGTGATCGTGATTGCGTTCCTGTTCGCCGTGGTAGTAATGCTGATCAACACCTTGAACGGCCTCGACCGCATCCCGCGGGTGCTCACCAAGGTCGCGCGCGTTCACCACATGGCCCCGCTCGACACCGCGTTCCGTCTCAAGCTACCCGCCGCGGCCCCCTATCTCTTCACCGGCCTTAAGCTCGCCGTCGCCTATACCTTCATCGGCGTCATCGCCAGCGAGTTCATCATGGCCTCCTCCGGCCTCGGTTTTCAGATCGCCTATACCTACAATAATTTCGACAATCGCACGATGTACGCACTGATGCTCTTCGTGCTGGCGCTGGTGACGATCGTCAACATGGGGTTGCATGCATGGGAACAACGCCTGCTTGACCGCCGGGGGGGGCGCTGATGGAGTCGTTCCGCCGCATAGCTGATGTGATCCTGCTGCTTGTGGCCCTGGTCGCGTTCTGGCAGGGGCTGTACTGGTTTGTCGGCGAGGTCGGGATTTCCAGCCCGTGGGAGACCGTGCTGCACGCACTCGAGCTTCTCGGCCAGCCGCAGTTCTGGCCCCATGTCCGGGAATCGCTCCACGCCTTCGCCTATTCGCTCGTCCTCGCCTGGATCGGCGGGGTCGCGATCGGCGTGTGGCTCGGCGCCCATCGCCTCTCGGGCGACGTCGCCGAGCCGATCCTGGTCGCGCTCTATTCCCTGCCCAAGGTGACGCTCTATCCCCTGATCCTGCTCGTGTTCGGCCTCGGCATGCCGGCCAAGGTCGCTTTCGGCGCGATCCACGGCATCTTCCCGGTGATGATCTTCACCTTGAACGCGGTCAAGAACATCAAGCCGGTCTACCTCAAGACGGCGCGCTCGATGAATCTCTCGCCCGGCCAGGCCGCGACCACGATTCTCATTCCCGCCACCCTGCCCGAGGTCGTGACCGGCCTGCGCGTCGGCTTCTCGCTCACCCTGCTCGGCGTATTGATCGGCGAAATGTTCGCTTCCCAGCGCGGCCTCGGCTTCATCATCATCAACGCCATCGGCCTCGACTACGTGCCGAGAATGATGGCGGTGACGCTGATGCTGTTCGTGTTCGCGGCCCTAGCCAATGCCGGGCTCCTCGCCCTCGACCGCCACCTGCACAAGCGGGTCTAGTAGGTAGTCAATGTGAAATTGATGGATAAAGATGTTTGAGCTTGATGCGTCCCGCCAGTCGCCGGCGCGGACGCGGAGCCTCTGGTGATTAACGAAATGACGCGGAACGGCTCCCGCCGCGTCTGTTGCCGAAGCTGGTTTGCCGTTTTCGTCAGGCGCCGCCCGGCTACCAGCGCAGCAGCCGCGGCCCGATGAGCGCCCCGGCAGCGATGGGGATCAGCATGCCGAGCAGGTACCAGATCGCCAGGAACGGCGCTTCCATTTCCGGGCAGTGGAGCGCATAGATCAGCGCGCCGACCGACCCCGCCAGCAAACCGGCGGCCGCGCCGGCCAGCGCAAGCCGCGTCGGCGCGAGTCCCTTCATCGCCCACAGTGCCGCCACGAACAGCGGCAGCGACAACAAGGCGACGGACAGCGGACACGCATTCCAGGTGCCGCCGAAAATCAGTTCCTCGCGTTCGCCGGCCGTCGCCGTCGCAAGGACCAGAGCGGCGAGCAGCCACATCGCGAGCACCGGCGCGGCGAGCGCGGCAGGCACCCGCCCGAGCTGCACGCCCGGCCGCGACAAACGCGCCGCCGCGTACAACGCGCCCGCCGCAAGGCAGGCGGGAAAGACGAGTTTCACCCAGAACATCGGCAGCCGCGCCGCCTCGGCCAGGTCGGGGCGCACGCCGAGCACGATCGCCATCAGCAGCGTCGCGCCGAACGCGCCCCAGCCGAGCGCGGCCGCATAGCGCCGCGCCGTCGCCCCCGGTTCCACCGCTCCCGCGCCGGCCGCCAGCATCATCACCAGGTCATCGGTTTTCATGTGCTAGCACCTCTTATCATTGCGGCCAGCGCCTTCAGCCCGCGGTGCACGCCCACTTTCACCGCCGACTCGGACATGCCGGTGGCGCGTGCCGCCTCGATCACAGACAGCCCCTCCAGTTTCATGTATTGGATCGGCAGGCGCTGCCGCTCGGGCAATCGTTGCAGCAGCTTCGCCAGGTCGCGCCGCGCGTCGGCCGCCTCCGTATCGGAGGAAGCGAACACGGTGAGTTCGTCGTCGAGCGGGTCGTTCATCGCCTCGCGGCCCGCGCGCCGGCGCAACAGGTCCACCATCTTGTAACGTGCGATCGCGTGGACCCACGCCGTCAGCGGCTGGTCGGCCTCGTAAGTGTGGCGCTGGTTGTGCACCGCCAGCAGCGTTTCCTGCACCAGATCCTCCACGTCGTCAGGCAAGCGCGCAAGGCGCCGCCTCAGAAAAGCGCGCAAATGCGCGCTCAGTTCCTTGAGGAAGGCGTGATAGGCCGCACCCTCGCCGGCAAGCCCGCGGACCATCAGGTCGCGTAAACGGTCTTCCGCCGCGCTCACGCTGACTTCCATTGGTATTCGCCGCATCGGCGCATCTGGTTACAGCTCTTTGCAAAAAAAGGGCCTGATTGCAACGAATTGTGCACTAGGCTGTAACCGGGCGCCAATTTTCTGCGAACTACCTGTCACGCCACCTGCTCCGGCGCCATTCCGGCCCGAAGCGCGCGGCGACTCACCCAATCATAGACAGGAGCCTTACCCATGAATATCCGTTCCCTTGCCTTTTCCACCTTCACCCTCGCTGCCAT
>JACRAS010000142.1 GCA_016234705.1 Betaproteobacteria bacterium
GGCTGCCCGCCACGATCCTTCCTGCCACGCCGACCCCTGAAGACCTCGCACCCACCGAGGACGTGCAGATCACGCAGGCGATCCGCGATCTCGCAACGAGCCTCGGGAACGCCCCGGTTCCCATCTACAACTGGGTGCGGAACAACATCGCCTTCATCCCGAGCTACGGCAGCATCCAGGGCGCGGACATGACGCTGCAAACGAAGCGCGGCAATGCCTTCGATACGGCATCGCTGCTCATCGCTCTGCTCAGGGCGGCGAACGTCCCGGCGCGCTACGTCTACGGCACCATCGAAGTGCCCATCGAGCGCGCGATGAACTGGGTCGGAGGCGTGACCGTGCCCGAGGCGGCGCTGAATCTGATGGGGCAAGGCGGGATTCCGAACTTGGGCATCGCGCAGGGCGGGCAGGTGAAATGGATCGACTTGGAGCACGTGTGGGTGGAGGCCTACGTGGACTACACTCCCTCAAGAGGCGCGGTGAATCGGAACCCCAACACCTGGGTGCCGCTGGATGCCTCGTTCAAGCAGTACCAATTCACCCAGGGCATGGACGTGAAGTCGAACGTGCCCTTCGACGCGCAGTCCTTCATCACCCAGATCCAGCAGGGCGCGACCGTGAACACGGCCGAGGGATGGGTGCAGAATGTCAACCAGACACTGATTCAGAGCACGTTGACGAATTACCAGACGCAGGTCGCAAACTACGTCAACGCGCAGAAGGCGAATGCGACTGTCGGAGACGTACTTGGGACGCAGGCGATCGTGCAGGAGAACCGGCCGATCCTCTTGGGCACGCTGCCCTACAAGCGCATCGCCACGGGAGCGAAGTTCCAGGTAATACCCGACAATCTACGCTGGAGGTTCCGTTACAACGTCTATGCGAACGACGTGGACCGGGCGAACGACACCCCCATGATGAGCCTCAACCAATCCACACCGAGCCTGGCCGGCAAGAAGATTACCCTGTCCTTCACTCCTGCGACACCGGCTGACCTGGACGTCATCAACAGCTACCTCCCACAGCCGCACCCGGACGGGACGCCGATCCTGCCGAGCGAGTTGCCGACATCTTTGCCAGGCTACCTGATCAAACTCGCGCCTGAGCTGAGACTGGAAGGGCAGATCGTTGCAACCGGCCCGGCGTTCACAATGGGCAGCGAGTTGGTCCAGGCGAGCGCGACCTACAATGCGGGCACTAGGCAATGGGAAGCTGCCGACGACAACCGCCCGACGGTGGGGGAATACATTGCCACGTTCCTTGATCTGCAGGGCGTAAGCCAGGCACAAGTGGGGGCCTTGAAGACGCGCATCGACGCGACGAGGACGACAGTAAATAGTTTTATACAAAACCCGACTGACCAGACACAGATTCAGGCTTTGACGAAAGAAGAGCTTACCGGCGACCTCATGCACGTGGGCGTATTCACTTATTTTGCGGCGATTGACGCCGGTGCAATTCTCAACGCACGCAATAACGGCGTAGTTACTTATCGGATGCCAAGCTTTGGCAATTTCGGCATCGTCGCCCAGGCGCACTTTACCTTTGGGGTGCCGAGAACCGTGCTCTTCCCAAGCGTGCAGATGGACATAGATCGAATCGCGGGCAACGAATTTGCCAAGGCGGGCGACAACGCGACGGTCGTGTCGTTTCGCCGCGCTGTTGGTACCCAATATTCGGCACATGAACACCTTATCCCAGAACGGCTTTTCACGGATCCGAACGACCCGAATCGGCCTCAAGGGATATCAGCGGTCCAGGCGCTTGCGATTGCCGCAAGTCAGGGACAGAAAATCTATACGCTTAACGGGCAGAATCAGGCGACTCATTCGCTGGTTCTGACGGGGCTCGGCATCGACCAGGCAGTGAAGGACGAACTGGCGAATGCCTTGGCCCTTGGTAGGGAAATCACCATTCATCAATCAAATATCAATGCTTTCGGGTTCACAGGTGTAGGCTACATTATTCTCGATCCCGATACCGGCGCGGCGGCCTATAAAATCAGCGGCGGCGCAAACGGCGGCAATCTCTCCGGAATTGCTTCTGCCGCTACTGGACTCATGGTCATTTCGCTATTGGCTGGGAATCTGATCGCTGCCAAGCTCATTCCAGCCTTCACGATTGCTGCCCCCTATTACGCTCTTGCGTTTGCGCTGATCGCCGTGAGCATTGTCGTCGTTGAGATCGCTACAGGAGGGGTCGACATGACTTGCGGCGGCCAGCCTACATGCAATCAGGTCGAGATCATCACGAAGATCACCGCTGGGACGGTTGCGATGGTTCTCCTGAATGCGGGATTGGGGGGAAATCTTATTGCGCTTGTGCTTGCCATCTTGCTCCTCAAGAACATATTCTCCGGCAGGTAGCCGATTTATGGTGCAGCGTTGATATCCAAACAAGAGTCAGTTCTCGTCGCCGCCCGTAGTGGACTGCCGATGACACCTGCTGCATTGGCGGCCATTGCGATATCGGCCGTAACATTGGTGCTGATGCGAGATATATCCCTATTGTTTGTTGTACTCTTATTGCTTATCGGGTCTATTTATTTTGACCGATGGGGGAAAAAGCCGACGCTAAAACTCGGAAAGGACTCGCTCGAGTATCGGCACGGGAAACTCATTGCCACCATAAAGCGATCGGATATTGTCGGTGCAGGGATCAAAGGAAATCGTTTTGTCGGTCGTACTCTCGTTATAACGGGAGAAGCTTTTGTTTCAGTAGATGGCGGCAAGCCGATCAAGCGAAGCTCGGTGGACGTTCCAGATGTTTTTGGGCATCGCCTTGAGGAGATACGAACGATGATCCTGTCTGGTTGACTCGGAGGGTCATGGCCTAAGTATGGCAAGCACTCGGTCGGTGTGGCGCGACAATACTGCGGGCAGTTGGGCAAGACCGAGAACCGCCAGGTGGCGGTGAGCCTGTCGCTGGCCACCGTGGAAGGCAGGGTGCCACTGGACTATCGGCTGTATCTGCCAGAGGAGTGGACCGAAGACAAAGCTCGCTGCAAGCGTGCGGGGGTGCCCAAGGAGATTGCCTTTGCGACCAAGGGCGAGATTGCGTGGGGGCAGATCGAGGCGGCGCTCGCCGCCGGGATCCCGCGCGGCACGGTGCTCATGGATGCCGCCTATGGCGATGAAGCGGCGTTGCGCGATCGTTTGAGCGCGCACGGGTTGATCTACGCGGTGGGGATCCGGCCGGCGACTGCGGTCTGGTGCGATGGGTACGAACCGGCGCCCGCACCAGTCAAGCACGGCCGTGGCCGGCGCCGCACGTGCGTGCTGCGTGATGAAACGCACCAGCCGATCGGCGTGCGTGAACTTGCGCAGGGGCTGCCCTCAGGCAGCTATCGCACCGTCACTTGGCGCGAAGGCACCAACGCGGCTCTTTCCTCGCGCTTTGCGCGGGTACGCGTGCGCGCCGCGCACGCTGATCGACCTCGCGAGGAAGAATGGCTGATGGCGCAGTCTGGCGCGGTGAGCGAGCTCTTCGCGGCCGGACTCGCCTGGGTCGCGCCCGGACCCGCCGCCACGGCGAGCGCGCTCTCGGTGGCGACGCTGCGCGCGAGGATCCAGAACGTCGGCCAGACGGCGGAGCTCAAGGCGACGCTCACGCCGCCTGCGGGCTCGACGGTGCTCTTCACCGCGCCCGCGGCCGTCCCCGACGGCAACGGCCACCCGGTGTGGAGCTTCAGTCTCGATGCGGGCGCAAGCAA
>JACRAS010000149.1 GCA_016234705.1 Betaproteobacteria bacterium
CGGCGGAAATCAGCGCCATCCTCGCCGAGGAAGCTTTCCACTGCTTGAAAGCGCCGATCATACGCGTGACCACACCGGATGTTCCGATACCGGCGAGTCCGCTGCTGGAAAAACACATCGAGCCCAGCGCCGACAAGGTGGTGGCAGCGGTCCAGGAGGCGATGAAGTAAGACCTGCGCAAGCGATTGCGCCGGAACGCGGGGAAGTTATCGGAACCATCCCATTTTCGAATCTGCGATCGAACGAGGAGACACGCCATGCAAATGCTTGACCCGAAAGCGGTGACAATGCGACTGAAGATCCTCCTGGCCGGCCTGTGCGCTCTGGGCGCCATGATGTTCCATACCGGCGCGAGCGCGCAGACCAAATTGGACATGGCGATCTTCCACATCGAGCGCGATCCCTACGCCGAGACGCTGCGCTGGTGGATAGCGGAGGTGCAGAAGCGCACCGGCGATAAGGTGCAGATCCGCGCCCATTACTCCGGCTCGCTGGCGAAGCTGACCGAGGCGTTCGATGCCGTGCGCAACGGCGTGGTCCCCATGGGGCTGGTCGCGCCCTCGTTCATTTCCGGGGTCATGCCGGCGATGGCGTATCTCGAGATGCTGGGCGGCTTCCCCTCGACTCAGGAAGGCACGGAAAAGGCGCTTCCGGCGATGCGCCCGCTCATGGAAAAGATGTTCGCGGGGCAGGGCATGGTGTATCTGTGGCAACAGCCGGCATTCAGCGTGGGCGTCGCCTGTCGCGACAAGATCATGAAAGCTCCGGCCGACTGGAAAGGCGTCAAGGTCCGGACCGCAGGCCGCTGGCAGGCCGAACAAATGAAGGCATTGGGCGCGATACCGGTGGCGATCGATCCTTCCGAGCAGTATCTCGCGCTGCAGAGCCGCGCCGTGGACTGTGCCCTGGGCATTCCGACCTTGCTGCTCGGCCTGAAGCTGAACGAGGTGGCGCCCAAGATCACCCATCTGCGCATGTCGGTCAACGCGATGCTCTACGTGGTCAACGCCAAGACCTGGGCCGGTCTGTCACCCTCGGAACGCGAGGCGATCAGTGCCGTTTCGCTCGAGGCGGAAAAGCGCTCGGTCCCGTTCCTGCTCGGTTCGATGGACGACTATTACGGCAGGCTGAAAACCGCCAAGGCCGAGGTGCAGTCGATCAGCGACGCCGATCTCAAGGCGTACCGCGACGCTTTCCGGCCGGTGTTCGAATCCATCGGCAAGACATCCGACGACACCGGCCGTTCGCTCGGGGATCAGTTGCGCAAGTACTGGTAGAGCCGCCCGGGAATGGTGGCAATCGCACCGGGCTGGTTCGCCGGCCTGGAGAGAGCGGCAAGCGCGATCAACCGCGCTTTCGCCGCTGCGGCCAGCATCCTGGCGCTGGTGATCCTCGTCGTCGTTCTGATCGACGTGACGCTGCGGTTGGTCGCCGAGCCGACCGTCTGGGCGCACGACGTCGCGCGCTATACGCTGTTGTACCTGTTCTTCTTCGCGCTCGCCCCGGCACTCCAGAGCGGCCATCACGTCGCCGTCGACATGTTCGACCGGCTCCTGCCGGCGCCTATGCGTCCCTATCAGGCTCACTCGGCGGCGGTTCTGACCGCCGCTTTCGGAGCGTTGCTGCTGTGGCAGCTTACGCGCCTGACCTCGCAGGCGTTTGCCGATAGCCGGCTCGCCCAGGCAACCATCCCGCTCCCCCTGAGGTGGATCTATATTCTCGGGCCCGTCGGCACGGCGCAGTTCGTGCTCACCGCCCTGGTCCAGCTCGGCAGGGCGCATTGGCAGGCCGCCTCCGGCGGGGAGCCCTGAGCATGGATGCGTTTCTGTGGTTCCTCGCGTTCATCGGCGCGCTGCTCCTGTTCATGGCGACGCGCGCGCCGGTCGCCGTCGGCATGGGTTTGATCGGCGCGCTCGGTTCGATCGCCTTCGTCTCCACCGGCGCGCTGACGCAGCTGGCGAGCATCGCCTATTCACAGAGCGCCAGCTTCGTGCTGGTGGTCGTGCCCCTGTTCGTCCTCATGGGCGAGGTGATCGCCTTCAGCGGCATGGGCGCCGCGCTCTACCGCGCGGCCTCGCTGTGGTTGCGGCGGCTGCCGGGCGGGCTGGCGGCAGCGACGGTCCTTGCCTGCGCGGGTTTCGCGTCGGTGTGCGGGTCCAGCCCCGTGACCGCGGCGACCATCGGCGCGGTGTCGGTTCCGGAGATGATCCGAAATGGCTACGACAAGCGTCTCGCGCTGGGCACCACCGCGGCCGGCGGCACCCTGGGCATTCTCATTCCGCCTTCGATACCGATGATCCTCTACGGCGTCATCACCGAAACCTCGATCGGCAAGCTGTTTCTGGCCGGCATCCTGCCGGGGCTGATGATGGCCGGCCTGCTGATTCTCACCGTGGCGCTGCAGGTGTTGTGGAAACCCGAGATCGCGCCGAAGCTGCCCGAACCGGCGAACCGCAGCGAACGCTGGCGCGCGCTCGGCGAGGTCGGCCCGGTGATCGTGCTCGCCGTAGGCATCATCGGATCGATCTACGGCGGCATCGCCACGCCGACCGAGGCCGGCGCGGTCGGCGCCGCGGGCGCGATCCTGATCGCGACGCTGATGGGACGGATGCGCCTTGCGCTGCTGAAAACGTCCCTGGACATCACGGTGAAAACGACCGCGATGTTCCTGCTGCTGCTGATCGGCGGCCTGTTCAGCTCTTTCGTCCTCGCGCGGCTCGGCGTCCCGCAGGGGATGTCCGAGATGCTGACTTCGCTGAGCGCGCAGCCCTGGATGGTCATCGTCATGATCAATCTGATGCTGATCGTATTGGGCATGTTCCTTGATCCGATGAGTATCCTGGTGATCGTGGCGCCGATTTTTCTGGATGCCGTGCGGGACATCGGCTACGACCCGGTTTGGTTCGGCGTGATCATGACCATACAGATCGAGATCGCCGCGATCACGCCGCCGGTCGGCTTCAATCTGTTCGTGCTCAAAAGCGTGGGCGGGGAGGCCTTCCAGATGAAGGACGTCGTCTCGGGCGCGTTGATATTCATCGTGCCGCTGATGCTGGGGATCGTGCTTCTGGTGATGTTCCCGGAAATCGCCCTTTGGCTGCCGAGGTTCGTTCAATAGCGGCGGTCCCGATCCCGAACGCGCCGCTACTCCGGCACAGGCTGTCCGCACCCGCATGATCCCGCTCAACCGGCTCTGCGCAACCGAACTTGCGCCGCGGCGCTGACCGGACGCGCGAACTGGCGGATCGCCTCTGCGTTCGGCTCGCCTCCGCGCATCCCGTTCGCGCGAGTAGAAATTGCACTGCGTGCTTTCCCGCCCAGCTTTGCGTTTTCCTGATGTAAAATCGAGCGCTCCCGAGGAGGAGAGTTAGCACATCATGGATTTGTCGCTGCAAGCATTCTGGATCCCGCTGCTGAAAATCATCTGGATCAACATCGTGTTGTCGGGCGACAATGCGGTGGTGATCGCGCTGGCGGCGCGCTCGCTGCCGCCGAGACAGCAGATGATGGCCGTGGGCTGGGGCAGCGGTGCCGCCGTGGCGATGCGTATTGTTCTCACCCTTTTCGCCGTGGCATTGCTGCAACTGCCTTACCTGAAACTAATCGGGGCCGTGCTGTTGCTGTGGATCGGCGTGCAGCTGCTGCTGCCGGAGGAAGGAGAGGCGAACATCGATGGCCACGAGAACCTGCTGGCGGCGATAAAAACCATTCTTATCGCCGACCTGGTGATGAGTCTGGATAACGTGATTGCGGTGGCCGCCGCCGCCGGCGACAGCGTAACCTTGCTCATCCTGGGGCTGGCGATCAGCATTCCGCTGGTGATTTTCGGCAGCACGCTGCTGATGAAAGTGATGGAGCGCTTTCCCATCATCGTCACTGCGGGCGGGGCGCTGCTCGGTTTCGTCGCCGGCGAAATGGCGGTAAGCGATCCGGCGCTGGGCGAGTGGATGGTCGCCAATTTCCAGATGCTGGATAAGAAGCCGATACTGGCCGGCGTCGGTCTGGAACTGATTGTCGGGCTGGCCGGAGCAGCGCTGGTGGTGGCAATAGGCAAGCTGCTGGCGCGCAAACACGCCGCTGCCGTTGGTGAGTCGCAGGAAATTGCCAAGTAGAATATTGTCCGCTAGTTGAGTTCCGATTTGTTGACTCGGATCAGTGCAGACATCTGCGCCTCCGGCGGTATCCTGCCGCCGCAACGTGATCAAGAAAAAAGGACCGCGGGCGCTTTCAGCCTGCCGCCGAAGAAAGCGGCGCAACGGTTGAGCTTAATACGAAATGGGGGATACCTTCCCTCATGCTCCCCCAATTCAGAGGCCGTTTCAGCAATTCTGAAACGGCGTCTTGGAGTAACGAGAGATTTTTGTCGCCCAGGGCGGGCAGATCGAGGTCACCAAGGGCAAGCTGGGCAGCGGTAAGACGGTTGCCCCGGTGGATCTGGGAATTGCGGCTGGAACGATACTCGGCAACTGCGCCGGGGCGTGTTTGCATTCGGCACATGAGCGCGATGAATGTGAACAGGAAATCGCACGCGGGATCAGGCCCCGGTCGCCAGGCAAGGGTTACTGTTTTTCTTTCCGCCCGTCTTGGTTGTTCTTCATCGTTGCGCCTGCCGCTTGCGCTTTTGGCTCATGTGTTTGCCAGGACAATTAGCAAAAAACATTTGACTAATCTAATATTTAACTGCAAGAATGAGCATTATCGCCCTGTTTATAAATAGGACTTGCCCGGGCTATGCGGGTTTTGAGTATCAGGGAGCAAACCAGGCTCCGGACGAGGCGTTAAGGCGACGCACGGCATTGATCTCGGGTGCTTATCAGCGCGAGGTGCGCGTTGTCGTTGCACCGCGGCGGAAATAGCACAAGCGCGGACTCTAATGACGTAAAATGCCTTCACTATCGGGTAGATAGCCGGGCAAGAGCAGAAGAAGATCAGGTACGCGGAGGGCCAGGAATGACGAAAACCGGATTTTGGAAGACCGACTGGTTTCTCGGGGTCGCCGTCGTCATTTTCATGGTCCTGTTCAACCGCGTAAGCGATCTCGTTCCGAGCCTGGAGCGCAAGGCCTACGACTTGGGCGTCGTGGCGACCTCACGCGCGCCATTGGACAAGATCGCAGTCATCGCCATAGATGAGCAAAGCCTTGCCAATCTCGGCCGCTGGCCCTGGTCGCGCGACGTGTTGGCGAAAATGACCGACAGCCTTTCGGCAGCGAAAGCGAAGGTGATCGCTTATACGGTGTTGTTTTCCGAGCCGCAGGTCGATGCGGGCTACACCTATATCACCAAGCTTCTGGAAATGGCTGGCGCCGGCGCGCCCGCCGACCCGGCAGCAGCGCCCGATCCGAGCGCGGCGGCGGCGCCGGCAGGGCAACTCGGGCAGTTCGTGACCCTGCTGAAAGAGGCCGAGCAAGCGCTTAACACCGACCGCAGGCTCGCAGAAAGTTTCGCGCGCGCGGGCAACGCGGTGCCGATGACCTTGTTCGACGTAGGTGAGCCACGCGGAAAGCCCGACAAGCCGCTGCCCGAGTACGTGACCAAGAACAATCTGCCCAAGGTGGGCAAAGGCATGGAAGACGGCGTATTGCCCACGCGCAAGGTGGACTACCCGATCGAGATCATCGGCAAGGCGGCCGCCGCGCTTGGCCACCTCAACGGCATCCCCGATGTCGACGGTGGCACCCGCACCGAGCCGCTGGTGCTGGGCTACTTCGACCAGGCTTATCCGTCGTTGTCGATGATGGTCGCGGCCAGAAGCCTGAATCTCGGCGTGGGTGACATAAAGGTTCAGCCCGGCGAAAAGGTGTCGCTCGGCAAGCTGAACATCGTCACCGACCCGGCGACGCGTATGTACACCTACTTCTACAAGGATCGCGACGGGCGTCCCGCGTTTCCGGTGGACTCCTTCTACGATGTGATCACCGGCAAGATCCCGGTGAGCAAATATCAGGACAAGATCGTGCTGATCGGGCCGACTGCGCCCGGATTGGGCAGCGCGGCAGTCACCCCTGTGTCACCCAATATGCCGCCGGTGCTGGTGCTAGCGCATTCGGTGTCGTCGATTCTGTCCGAACATTTCTTCGTCGCGCCGCCCTGGGGCTACTGGGTCGAATTTGCGGCGTTCCTGCTCATTGCCGCGTACCTGATCGGACTGTTGCCCCGGCTCAAAGCCGGCATGGGCGCGATCGTCACGGCCGCATTGTTTGCGCTGCTCATTATCGTCCACTTCGTGCTGATGACGTCGGCGGCGATGTGGCTGCAGTTGATGCTGCCGCTGGTGCTGCTGGTGATCGGGCACGTCCTGCTCATCACCAAGCGCTTCGCCCTCACCGAGGCTGGCAAGGTCAAATCCGACGCCGACTCGGCCGAGTCCAACCGCATGCTCGGACTCGCGTTCCAGGGCCAGGGCCAGCTCGACATGGCATGGGACAAGTTCCGCAAGGTGCCGATGGACGACGCGCTGATGGACAACCTGTACAACCTGGCGCTGGACTTCGAGCGCAAACGCCAGTTCAACAAGGCGGAAAACGTGTTCCAGTACATGGCTGGCCATAACCCCAAGTTCCGCGACCTGGAGGCGCGCCTGAACCGCGCCAAGGCGATGTCGGAGACGGTCATCCTGGGCGGCGGATCGAGCCATCCCGGTGGCTCCATGTCTCTGGGCGCCGGGGCGGAAAAACCCATGCTCGGCCGCTATCAGGTGGAGAAAGAGCTGGGCAAGGGAGCAATGGGCGTCGTCTATCAGGGCAAGGACCCGAAAATCGGCCGCGTGGTGGCAATCAAGACCATGGCGCTGTCGCAGGAGTTCGAGGCAGACGAACTGGTAGAGGTGAAAGAACGTTTTTTCCGCGAGGCGGAGACCGCCGGGCGGCTGTCGCACCCCAATATTGTCACCATTTACGACGCCGGCGAGGAGCACGACCTGTGCTACATCGCCATGGAGTTGCTGAAGGGCAAGGACCTGATACCCTATACCAAGCCGGACAAGCTGCTGCCTGTCGACAAGGTGGTGTCGATCATCGCCCGAGTCGCTGATGCGCTCGGCTATGCCCACAAGCAAAACATCGTGCATCGGGACATTAAGCCTGCCAACATCATGTACGAGCCGGAGAGCGACGCGCCCAAGGTCACCGACTTCGGCATCGCGCGCATCACCGACTCGTCCAAGACCAAGACGGGCATGGTGCTGGGCACGCCGTCCTATATGTCGCCGGAGCAGCTCTCGGGCAAGAAAGTGGACGGGCGCAGCGATCTGTTCTCGCTCGCGGTGAGCCTGTACCAACTGTTGTGCGGCGCGCTGCCTTTCGTCGGTGATTCCATGGCGCAGTTGATGTTCAAGATCGCCAATGAGCCGGCAACCGAAATTTTCTTGGTCCGGCCCGGGCTGCCGCCCGCTTTGGTGGCTTTCCTCGACAAGGCCATGGCCAAGGACGCCGACCAGCGCTACCAGACCGGCGACGAATTTGCCGCGGCGCTGCGGGCGGCCTTTGCAGGCAGCGGTACGGCGGCAGCGGGTGGTGCTGGCGCAGACATGGACATCAGTCTTTAGGACGCGGGCCGCATGGATCTGAGCCAAGCCCTGGAGATTGTCAGCCATACCGACCCCGGCATGGTGCGCTCGAACAACGAAGACTCGGTCGCCTCGCTTGCGGAGAAAGGCCTTGCGGTGCTGGCCGACGGCATGGGGGGCTACAATGCCGGTGAAGTGGCGAGCGGAATGGCCACTACGGTGCTCACCACCGAACTGCGGCAACTGCTTGAGGAACACGCGCCGCATGAGGTCGATCCGCAAAGCGGCAAGAAGGCCGCGCAGAAGATGCTGCAGGAACAGGTTGCCAAGGTCAATACTTCGATTTATCAGGCCGCGCAAAGCCAGCCGCAGTATGCGGGAATGGGCACGACGCTGGTGGTGTCGCTGTTTTACGACAACAAGATGATGGTGGCGCATATCGGCGATTCGCGCCTGTACCGTATGCGCGGGGACGAATTTAGCCAGGTGACCAAGGACCATTCCTTGCTGCAGGAGCAAATCGACGCCGGCATGCTCACCAAGGAGCAGGCAAAGCATTCGTCGAATAAGAATCTGGTGACGCGGGCACTGGGCATCGATCCAGCGGTGGAGCCGGAGATCCATGAATACGACACCCTGCCCGGCGACATCTATTTGCTGTGCTCGGACGGGTTGTCGGATATGGTGAACGACGATGATATCGGTATGGCGCTGCAGGCGCTTGGCGCCAACCTGGAATTGGCCGCCCAGCAGCTGGTGCAGATGGCGAACGACAACGGGGGGCGCGACAACGTGTCGGTCATTCTGATCAAGATTTTGCGCGAATTCCCGGCCGGACACGGCCTGGCATCGAAACTTTTTGGATGGTTCAGATAGTACGGGGAAAATGCTATGGCGAAGCTGATACTCAGTATGGACGGTTTGGTGCTCAAGGAAATCCCGCTTTCCAAGGAGCGCACCACCATCGGGCGCAAGCCGCACAACGATATCCAGATCGACAATCTGGCCGTCAGCGGTGAGCACGCCGTCATCGTCACCATACTCGCGGATTCATTCCTCGAGGATCTGGGCAGCACCAACGGCACCTGCGTCAACGGCAAGACGGTGAAGAAGCATTTCTTGCAGAACAACGACGTCATCGAACTCGGCAAGTACAAGCTCAAGTACATCAGCGAAGCGGTGCCGGGGGCCGCCAAGGCGGCCGATTTCGAGAAGACCATGATCTTGCGCCCCGGGGCGATGCGAAAACCGCCGGAACCTCATCCGCCCGCCGCCGCGGGCGTGGCGCCAGGACATGCCGCAGCCGTGCCAACCAGCGCGCCCGCAGCAGCGGGCGTGCCCGCCGCCGCAGGCACCCCCAAGTCGCACGCCGACACCCAGATCGGCATTACGGCCGCGTCGGTGGCCGCCGCCGCGGCCACCCCACCCACCCCACCCACCCCGGTGCGCCACGCCATGTTGAAGCTCCTGTCCGGTGCAAATACCGGCAAGGAACTGGAACTCACCAAGCCGCTCACCACGCTGGGCAAGCCCGGCGTGCAAGTTGCGGTAATCACGCGCCGGCCGCAAGGTTTTTTCATTACCCACGTCGAAGGCGCGAACAAGCCGATTGTCAACGGCAAACCGATAGAGCTGCAGGCGCACGCGCTCAACGACCACGATATCATCGAGCTTGCCGGGGTGAAAGTGGAGTTTTTCTTCAAGCCCTGACTTTCCACTCCTAGAATATGAAGGAGGTGGCTTGAAACAGCATATTGTCAGGATTGCGCTTGGCCTCGCGCTAATGCTGCTATTCATCGGTCATGTCGCCGATATCTACAACATCGGCCTCATTACCAGGCTTGACAACATCATCTATGACACGCGGCTCGCCGTCACCATGCCGGGTGGGGTGGACCCGCGCATCGTCATTCTGGACATCGACGAGCGCAGCCTGGACAAGACCGCGCTCGGACGCTGGCCCTGGCGCCGCGACAAGATCTCCGCACTGCTGACCAAGCTTTTCGATGAATACGGAATCGTTATCGTCGGCTTCGACGTGGTGTTCGCCGAGCCCGACGACAGCTCGGGCCTGCCGGTGCTCGACAAGCTCGCCAAGGGCAAGTTGAAGGATCTGGGGCAGTTCCAGTCGGCGCTCAACGAACTTCGCCCGGAACTCGACTACGACGGCATTTTCGCCAAGACCCTCAAGGGGCGGCCCATCGTGCTGGGCTATTATTTCAACAGCGAGGAGGACGCGGTGCAGTCCGGCGCGATCCCCGAGCCGGTACTGCCTAAGGGAACTTTCCAGGGCCGCAACATCAGATTCACCACCTGGAGGGGCTTTGGCGGCAACCTGGCGGAGTTTCAGGCCAGCGCCGCCAATGCGGGCCACTTCAATCCGCGGGTCGATGCGGACGGCGTGTCACGCCGCGTGCCGATGCTGGCCGAATTCCATGGCGCCTATTACGAGGCTCTGTCGCTTGCCATGATCCGGGTGTTGGCGGGGTACCCGAAGGTGGAGCCCGGCATGGCGGCCGGTCGATTCGACAGCAAGAGCTACTCAGGCCTGGAATGGCTGAAGGTGGGGCCGGTCACCATCCCGGTGGATGAAGAAGTCAGCGCGTTCATTCCCTACCGCGGCAAGCGCGGCAGCTTCAAATACATCTCGCTTGCCGACGTGTACTTCGACAAAGTGCCGAAAGCAGAACTCAATGGCAAGATCGCGCTGATCGGCACCACCGCCCCGGGTCTGCTGGACCTGCGATCGACGCCGGTGGGCAGCGTCTTCCCGGGAGTGGAAATCCACGCCAACATGATTGCGTCGATGTTGGACAACGACTTCAAGCATAAGCCGGCCTATATGCTTGGCGCCGAGGTGGTGTTGCTGCTGATCGGCGGCATCGCGCTGTCGATGCTGGTGCCCCTGCTGAGCCCGTTTAGGGCAACGCTGCTGTCCCTGCTGGCGATAGTGCTCATCACCGGGCTCAATGTGATCGTATGGACCAAGGGCGGCATGATTCTGCCCCTCGCCTCGAGCCTGCTGATGATCGCCGCTTTGTTCGCGTTCAACATGTCGTGGGGCTACTTCATTGAGTCGCGCAGCAAGCGCCAGTTCACCGAGTTGTTCGGCCAGTACGTGCCGCCCGAGCTGGTCGACAAAATGGCCGCGGATCCGGAGAAGTACAGCATGGAGGGCAAGAGCGAGGAACTCACGGTGCTGTTCTCGGACATCGTTGGTTTCACTTCGATCTCCGAGAGCCTGGAACCGAAGGAGCTATCGCAGTTCATCAACGACTATCTCACCTCCATGAGCATGGTAATCCGCAACAACCGCGGGACCCTCGACAAGTACATCGGCGATGCTATCATGGCCTTCTGGGGGGCTCCGGTGGAGGATCCCGAGCATGCGCGCCAGGGGGTGATCAGCGCGATGGCGATGCAGACCGAGCTCGACCAGTTGCGCGCACAGATGCTCGCCCGCGGCTGGCCCGACATTCGCATCGGCGTCGGCGTCAACTCCGGCCAGATGCGCGTCGGCGATATGGGTTCGAAGCTGCGCAAGGCCTACACGGTAATGGGGGACGCGGTTAACCTCTCATCGCGCCTGGAGGGCTTGACGCGCGTCTACGGCGTCGGGATTCTCGTCGGCCCGAATACTAGGCAGTTAGTGAAAGATGTAGTATTCCGCGAGGTCGACCGGGTCAAAGTAAAGGGCAAGGACGAGCCGGTGGATATTTTCGAGCCGATCGGCATGGAGGGCCAAGTCGAGCAGAAGGTCGTGGACGAGATCAAGCTGTGGCACAAGGCGCTCAGGGCCTATCGTGCGCAGAAGTGGGACGAAGCGGAGATGGATTTATTCAACGTGCAACGCATGTCGCCGGACTGCATGCTTTATCAACTATATTTCGAGCGCGTCAAGCAGTGTCGCGCCGATCCGCCCGGCGCCGACTGGGATGGCGTGACCACCTTCAAGACCAAGTAGGGCTCGGGCGATGAAGCTGAGGGTGCTCGGATGCAGTGGCGGAATCGGTGGGCGGCATCTGCGCACCACCTCGCTGCTGATCGACAATGACATCCTGGTTGACGCCGGCACGGGGGTGGGTGACGTGTCGCTCGCGGAACTGACGCTGATCGACCACATATTCGTCACGCACTCGCATCTGGATCACGTCTGTTCCATCCCGTTTCTGGTCGATACCGTCGGCGGCATGCGCAACAAACCGCTCACCGTCTATGCGGTCGAGCCGACGCTGGAGATCATGCGCAACCATCTGTTCAACTGGAGCATCTGGCCCGACTTCACCCAAATCCCGACCCCGAACAAGCCGTGGATGCGGTACCAGGCGGTGCAGCTCGGCGAGACGGTGGAGATAACAGGGCGCAAGATCACGCCGCTTCCGGCCAATCACGCGGTGCCCGCGGTCGGCTATCAGGCGGACTCTGGCCGAGCAAGCCTGGTGTTTACCGGCGATACCACCACCAACGATCCACTGTGGAAGATCGTGAACCAGATCGCCAACCTGCGCTATCTCATCATCGAAACCGCCTTCTGCAACCGCGAACGGGATCTTGCGATTGCGTCCAAGCACCTCAGCCCAGGCCTTCTGGCCGAAGAGTTGGCCAAGCTCGAACGCAGCGCGGACGTGTTCATCACCCATCTCAAACCGGGCGAGATCGAACTGACCATGCAGGAGATCGAAGAATGCGCCGGGCAGTACAAGCCGCGCATGCTGCAGAACAACCAGGTGTTCGAGTTTTGATGGCAGCGGGAACAGATGTCTTTCCGGAAACGCGCATGGCAGCCAGCAAAGTCAGCGTAGAAGCGTTGAAACACCTCGAGCCGCTGTCGCCGCTGTCGGACGTGCGGTTGAAGGAACTCGCGGACCTGTGCTGCATCGAGTCTGTCGGCCGCAACATGGATCCGTTCCGCCTGCGCTCGATCGCCGGTCAGTCGGTTTATCTGCTGCGCGGTGAACTCGCGCTGGCTTATCGCCAAGGCAGATCGGAGGTAGTAGTCGGTGGTTCCGCCGACGCGCGCTACCCGCTGGGCAAGCGACGCGGTTTCATTTCGGCCAAGGCGGTGACTGAGGTGCAACTGATACGCATCGACGACGACCTGCTCGACGTCATGCTCACCTGGGACCAGGTGGCTATACAGGAGCAGGCCGGGGTGCAGCAGCCCGCCGAGCGGCCCGCCAGCGGCGCCAACTGGAGCGTCATGTCGGGGCTGTTCGGCATTAACAACCTGCGTTTGGGCGCCTTTTCCCAGTTACCTCCGGCGCACATCGACGAGTTGCTGCGGCGCTTCGAGCGGATCGAGGCGAAACAAGGCGAGGTGATCATCCGCGAGGGCGCGGAGGGCGACTATTACTATCTGCTCGAGTCCGGCAGGTGTCAGGTCGAGCGCATGGTGGGCGGGGTCAGCATGACGCTGGCCGAATTGAAAAGCGGCGATACCTTCGGTGAGGAGGCGCTGGCAGCGGAGGCCAAACGAAACGCAACCGTCACCATGAAAACCGAGGGCAGCCTGTTGCGCTTGAGCAAGCAGGATTTCAACGCGCTGCTGCGCGAACCGCTGCTGCGCGGGATCAATATGGAGCAGGCCAAGCAGAAGGCGCTGGGCGGCGCCGAGTGGATAGACGTGCGCTACATGTCCGAGTATCAATACGACAAGTTGCCCGGAGCGGTCAACATCCCGCTATCCGAAATCCGCAACGCGTTCGGCGCATTGGACATAAACAAGGAATATATCGTCTATTGCCAAAGCGGCAGGCGCAGCGCGGCCGCCGCGTTCCTGCTGGCGCAGCGCGGCTACCACGTCTATTTGCTCGAAGGCGGGCTGTGGGGCGGGGACAGGCTGCCGTGAAGGCGGAAACGGCCCGCGGGCCCGCCGCGCAGCGGCAGCGGCGCGGGCAAGCCGGCGCGCGAATCCCGGCGACGGGCGGACCTGCGAGCAACCTGGCGCAGACGCCTTTTTTTGTCGTATAGTATGAAACATGTTGTTGTAGCCGCAGCCGCCGGCTGCGCGGATCCATTGGCGAGGTCACTATGAGTGCAGTTTTGAATACCCCAGCGGCCGCGGCAGCGGGACCGGCCGACGTCAACGCCAGGTTGATGTTCTCGAAAAATCTGCAGAACGTCACCAACAAGATCCATGCCACCTCCAACATCGACGAGATCATGCTCGAGGTTTCGTCGGATATCTGCAGCCTGTTTAACGCCGACCGGCTCACCATTTACGTCATTGGCGAGGACAAGCAGTCGATTGTGTCCAAGGTCAAGACCGGGCTCAATTCCTTCAAGGACTTGAGGCTGCCAATTGCCGAGCAATCTGTCGCCGGCTATGTCGCCTTCGCCAAGAAAATGGTCAACATCAGGGATATCTATGATGAAGTCGAGCTGAAGGCGATTAACCCCAACCTGCGCTTTTTGCAGGAGGTGGACAAGCGCACCGGCTACCGCACCAAGCAGGTGCTGGCGGCGCCGGTGGTAGACGGCGAGGAGTTGATCGGCGTCATCCAGATAATCAACAACAAGGCCGGCGTGCCTTTCACGCCGCTGATGGAAGAAGGCGTGATCCAGCTGGCGCAGACCTTGGCGATCGCCTTCAGGCAGCGGCAGAAACCGCAGATTATCAAGACCAAGTACGATTTCCTGGTGAGCGATGCGGTGATCTCGCCGGCCGAGTTCGAGCTGGCGGCGCGCTCGGCGCGCAAGAAAGCGGTGGATGTCGAGCAGGTGTTGGTGGAGGAATTCCAGGTCAAGTTGCCCGCCATCGGACAGGCGTTGTCGAAATTCTTCGGCGTGCCCTACGAGCCGCACAAAACCGACCGCATCAAGCCGCCGGAGCTGCTGAAAAACCTGAAGCGGGAGTATGTCGAGCAGAACCAGTGGGTGCCGATCGACGACAGCAAGGACGGGTTGGTCGTGTTGTGCCTCGATCCCGAGCGGGTAAAGAGTTCGCGCATCGTGCAGAACGTGTTTCCCAAGAGCAAGCTGATCTACCGCGTTACCACGCAGCGCGAGTTCAAGGAAACGCTCAATATCTTCTACGGCGCCGAGGTGGTCGATACCGGCGATATCGGCGATTTGCTCTCGGGCCTGGAAGACGACGAGGAGGCCGGTGGCGAGGCGAGCGGGGACGATCTCTCCCAGGCGGCCGACAACGAGCTGGTGAAGCTGGTGAACAAGATCGTCATCGATGCCTATAACCAAGGGGCCTCCGACATCCACATCGAGTCCTATCCGGGCAAGGGCAAGACCGAGATCCGCTTCAGGAAGGACGGTTCGCTTGCGCCCTACATCGAAGTGCCATCTTCCTACCGCAACGCCATTGTCGCCCGCGTCAAGATCATGTGCGACCTGGACATCTCGGAGAAACGCAGGCCCCAGGACGGCAAGATCAAGTTCAAGAAATTCGGGCCGCTGGACATCGAGCTGCGCGTCGCCACCATCCCGACCCAGGGCGGAGTCGAGGACATCGTCATGCGTATCCTCGCCGCCGGCGAGCCGATTCCGCTCGAAAAACTCGGCCTCACGCCGCACAACCTGGAAACGCTGAAAGTCGTGGTGAGCAAGCCCTATGGCTTGTTCTTCGTCTGCGGACCTACCGGCTCGGGCAAGACCACCACCCTGCACTCGGTGCTGAAACACCTCAACACGCCGGATACCAAGATCTGGACCGCCGAGGACCCGGTCGAGATCACGCAAAAGGGTTTGCGCCAGGTGCAGGTGAACAAGAAAGCGGGGCTGGACTTCGCCATGGTGATGAAGGCGTTCCTGCGCGCCGATCCGGACATCATCATGGTGGGTGAGATGCGCGACAAGGAAACCGTCGGCACCGGCATCGAAGCTTCGCTCACCGGCCACCTGGTGTTCGCCACCCTGCATACCAACAGCGCGACGGAATCGATCATCCGCCTGCTCGACATGGGCATGGATCCGTTCAACTTCTCCGATGCCCTGCTCGGCATTCTGGCGCAGCGCCTGGCGAAGCGCCTGTGCGCCAAGTGCAAACAGTCGTACAACCCCGCTCCGGAGGAAATGAAGGCGTTCCTGACCGAATACTGCAGCGAGCTGATCAATACCTCGACCTTCAAGCAGAACCCAAAGGAAGGCTACGAGAACGTGTACAAGGAATGGGTCAAGGACTACGCCAACGACAAGGGCCAGTTCACCATGTACAAGAAGATCGGCTGCGACGCTTGCGGCGGCAGCGGCTACAAGGGCCGGGTCGGCCTGCACGAGCTACTGGTCGGCACCGATCCGCTGAAAAAACTGATCCAGGAGCACGCGCGCGTGGCTGAAATGCTGGCCTGCTGTCTGAACGAAGGCATGCGCACCCTGAAAATGGACGGCATGGAGAAAGTCCTGATGGGGCTCACCGACATGCACGTGGTGCGCGCAGTCTGCATCAAGTAGGCGCAGAGCAGGCGGCGATGGGGAAAACATAACGTGGAGGCGGCGCCGAAGGCCCAGGCAATGGCGATCCAGAACGTGGAAGACCTGTTTCGGCGGCTGGAGCAGCTGAACGAGATCGGCGCGTCGCTGTCGGCCGAAAGGGATATCAACCGGCTGCTGGAAAGCATCCTGCTCGCCGCCAAGGCGATCACCCGCGCCGACGGCGGCACGCTGTACCTGTTAACCGAGGATGACGGCACCAAGCGCCTGAAGTTCGAGATCATGCGCACCCAGTCGCTCAACATTGCCATGGGTGGGACCACCGGCACTCCGATTCCCTTCTATCCGATCCATCTGTACGGCAAGGACGGCACGCCCAA
>JACRAS010000144.1 GCA_016234705.1 Betaproteobacteria bacterium
CATAGGAGGTGAGGTCATGAGCATTATGTACCACGACGGCAACCGGCAACTGCAGGACCGCTTCGACAGCCGGCGCATCTCCGACAAACTGGAAGAAAAACTGACGCGCACGGCCTTCAGTGCCGATGATAAGACCTTCATCGAAGGCGCCGCCTATTTCTTCCTAGCCACCGCAGACCGCGAAGGCCGGCCCGACTGCTCGTTCAAGGGCGGCCTACCGGGCTTCGTGCGCGTGACCGGCGCATCCGAACTGGCGTTCCCAGATTATGACGGCAACGGCATGTTCAAGAGTCTCGGCAATTTGCTGGTCAACCCGAATATCGGCCTGCTGTTCATCGCCATGCATGGCAAGCCGAAGCGGCTGCGCGTCAACGGCAGCGCGCGCGTGAGCGACACCGATCCGCTTCTCGGCGAGACGGTTGGCGCGCAACTGATCGTGCGGGTGCAGGCGCGCGCCATTTTCCCCAATTGCCCACGCTACATTCCGGACATGCAGATGGTCGGCCCCTCGATGTATACCCCACAGCCGAAATGCGAGCCGCCGGAACCGGCCTGGAAAGGTTTCGACGACTTCAAGGACCACGTGCACCCGCGCCAACCGACCTGGAAAGGCTAGCCGGGCGCAGATAAAATTGAATAGCCATGCAGACCGCCGCGCACGCGCTGACGCAGCAATTCCTCGCCTGGGTGGACGAGGGCGAGCGCAGCTATGCCGACGCGGAAGCCTGGCGCCGAAGCTGCCCGCATCTGTCGATCTGGGAAGACGCGATCGCCGACGGCCTGATCCGTTTCGAGAATGGCAGCAGCATGCAGCGATCGCGGCTGGTGCTCACGCCGCGCGGACGCGCGCTGCTGAAGCGGGCATGATCGAACGCGGTATTTTCATACTCCGCGAAAGTGACCTCTATGCCGGCCCATCGTGCCACAAGTGTTGCGCCGATCGTGCGCTTTTCAAATTCCACATTTAGTATGAGTTAATTTTGGAATCTTATGCTTAGCTGTTCGAGGTTGTCTGGGAGCCTTGGACAGCACGGGGCCGCGGCCCGCAATGGCCGAGGTCCGGTCAAGGATCAAAAAATGTCGTGCACGGCTTGCACGCTTATCCCCGTCGGCAACGGCTGGATCGCCGAGTGTGGAACCGCACGGCAAGGGCCGTATCTGTCGAAAGGCGTCGCATTCCGAATCGTGGTCACCGAAGCCCTCGTGCTGCGCCGGAACGGGCAACCCGTTAGAATTTCAGTTCAGGACGGAAGCGGCACGGTGAGCGCGGAGTTTTGCCTCTGCGACCACTTCCAATTTGCGTCGCAGGTCACCGCGGCGCTGAGCGCCAGCACACCGCACTGATTGCCGCGTCGCGCCCGGCACCGATGCGCGCCGCCCCGCCCTCACGGGCAGAACTCCAGCAACCCGCACAACATTCCGCCTTACATCGCCGGCGTGAGGTTGCGGCCGATATACATGCTCTTGATCAACACCGTGCCGTCCGGCTGCTTTTCGGAGCCGAAGATGATGATCTGCACGCCGGGCTTTAGCTCGTTCCTATTCCCCGGCGCAGCGGCGGCGATCGCCGTCTCCGGCGTGACCACGACTTTCTTTTCGCCGTCCTTGTATTTCACCGTCAGCGTATCGCCGTCCTTGGCCTTTACGATATCCGCGACATAAGCATTGGTCATGGTGCTGCCCGGGCGCGCATCCCACGGTCCGTGCCGGTCGGGCACGACGCCACGCTGGGCCGGCAGGAAGAGGTGCACCGAGAACGCCTTGATGCTGCCGTCCGGCTGCGGCACGCCGGCGATACCGATGAAGGTATCCTTCTTGATGTCGGCGAGCGTGGCTTTGACCAAGGCGCTGACACGTGCATCGTCGGCAACCTTCGCATTCAACATGCTGCCGTCGCGAGTCTTAAGCGCGAGCATGGCGCCGTCGACCTTCTCGATCTGGCCGCGAATGCGGCCCGGCTGCTGCGCGAGTGCCGCGCTGGTGACGGCCAGGCTGAACGCGATGGCGGCGGCGCCGAGCGCGCGCCGCGTCATATTCATCTTATGCATTATATGTCCTCCCGATCTGCGGCCGGCATTTCGCCGGGCGATCAGGGCCGATAACCCCAGGCCGCGCCGGTTATTCCGGGCAGAGCCTCGGATGCGGCGCAGCACGGAGTGGTGCACCGCCGATCCGGGGCCTTTGCAAACTCTGAATGCGTAACGGTCCCGTTATTCTCAATTTTTCTTGAGCAGATCGGCTTCCACCAGCGCGCGCAGTTCCGCGGTTACTTGCGGGCGCACGCCGAACCACAATTCGAAGCCGCGCACCGCCTGATGCAGTAGCATGCCGAGCCCGTCGGCCGTGCGCAGGCCCCGTTGGCGCGCTGCCGCCAGCAGGCCGGTCACCAGCGGAACGTAGACGAGATCCGCCACCACCAGCGAGGCCGGGCAGCGCAGATTGATCTCGAGCGGCGGCTGGCCGACCATGCCGAGCGTGGTGGTGTTGACCAGCAGACCGGCGCCGCCCAGCAGCCCGGTGGTTTCTTCCCAACCAGCCACGTGCACACGGGCGCC
>JACRAS010000145.1 GCA_016234705.1 Betaproteobacteria bacterium
GAGATGATACGGTTGTGCCGGTGGAATGGTGAAACTGGCCGACAACGTATGACGCATGGCACGAACGGAAGTCCTGTTCAGCCCGCTGCCGCCAATCCGGCTGTAAGAACACTGCCGGACACTGTCCTTGGCCCGAGATTCGCCCATCCGGATTATCCGTGGAAGGCAGAGTTATTAACCCGGCACGATTGTTGTTAAACGAAGGGCATGTCTGATCTAACAGTACAGCGTTCCGATAGATAGGCGTGCCGGGTTAATAACAAAATTCATTAAGATTTCTGATTATTGCGGCGGCATGTTTATATGGATGTGATACCGAGTGTCGATTATGCCCGAATGGCTCAAATAGTTTCATGCCGTCGCAATAATCTGAGGAGTGCGAGACCATGGCCGCTGTGACCCCGATACCCCCGCAGACCGAAGTCGACGCGCAGGAGACCCAGGAATGGCTCGATGCGCTGTCGGCCGTCATCCAGCAGGAAGGCCCCGAGCGCGCGCATTACCTGATCGAGAAGCAGATCGAGCTCGCGCGCGCCGCGGGCATCAACGTGCCGTACGCGGCCAACACCGCCTACGTCAACACGATTCCCCCCGACCAGGAAGTCCGTTCGCCCGGCAACCACGCGCTCGAGGACCGCATCCGCTCGTTCGTGCGCTGGAACGCCGTCGCGATGGTGCTCAAGGCCAACAAGGGCGATTCCAATCTCGGGGGACATATCGCGAGCTACGCCTCGGCGGCGACGCTTTACGACGTCGGCTTCTATCACTTCTGGCACGCCCCGTCCGAAAAGCACGGCGGTGACCTGATTTACATGCAGGGCCACTCGGCGCCGGGTTTCTACGCGCGCGCCTTCATGCTCGGGCAGCTGACCGCCGAGCGGATGGACCATTTCCGCCGCGAGGTCGACGGCAAGGGTCTGTCCTCCTACCCGCATCCCTGGCTCATGCCCGAGTTCTGGCAGTTCCCGACGGTGTCCATGGGCCTCGGGCCGATCCAGGCGATCTACCAGGCGCGCTTCAGGAAATATCTGCACGCGCGCGGCATCGTCAACACCGAAGACCGCAAGGTCTGGTGCTTCCTCGGCGACGGCGAGATGGACGAGCCCGAGTCGCTCGGCGCCATCGGCCTGGCCGGGCGCGAGAATCTGGATAATCTTATTTTCGTGGTGAACTGCAACCTGCAGCGACTCGACGGCCCGGTGCGGGGCAACAGCAAGATCATCCAGGAACTCGAGGCCGGTTTCCGCGGCCATGGCTGGAACGTGATCAAGCTCATCTGGGGCAGCTACTGGGATACGCTGCTGGCGCGCGACCGCATGGGGTTGCTGCGCAAGCGCATGGAAGAGTGCGTCGACGGCGATTACCAGACCTTCAAGTCCCGGGACGGCGCGTACGTGCGCGAGCACTTCTTCGGCAAGTACCCGGAGCTTAAGGAGATGGTGGCCAGCTGGTCTGACGACGACATCTGGCGGCTCAATCGCGGCGGCCACGACCCGCACAAGGTGTACGCGGCCTACCACGCCGCGACCCATCACACGGGGCAGCCGACGGTGATCCTCGCCAAGACCATCAAGGGCTACGGCATGGGCGAGGCCGGCGAGGCACAGAACATCACGCATCAGCAGAAAAAGATGGGCACGACCTCGCTCATGGCGTTCCGCGACCGCTTCAAGCTGCCGCTGACGGACGAACAGCTCGAGAAGCTGGAATACATCAAGCCGGCCAAAGACTCGCCGGAGTACAAGTACATTCGTGAGCGGCGCGATGCGCTCGGCGGCGATATTCCCACGCGCCGCCGCAAGGCGGTGCCGCTCGAGGTGCCGCCGCTGTCGGCATTCGAAAGCCTGCTCAAGGCCTCCGGCGAGGGCCGGGAGTTCTCCACGACCATGGCCTTCGTGCGCCTGCTCGGCGTGCTGCTCAAGGACAAACACCTCGGCAAGCACGTCGTGCCCATCGTCGCCGACGAGGCGCGCACCTTCGGCATGGAGGGCTTGTTCCGCAGCCAGGGCATCTGGTCGCAGCGGGGCCAGCTATATACGCCGCAGGACAAGGACCAGCTCATGTTCTACAAGGAGGACGCGGGCGGCCAGATCCTGCAGGAAGGCATCTGCGAGGCCGGCGCCGTGAGCTCATGGATCTCGGCGGCGACGTCGTACTCGACGCACGGCGTGCAGATGATCCCGTTTTTCATCTTTTACTCGATGTTCGGCATCCAGCGCACCGGGGACCTGTGGTGGGCCGCCGGCGACTCCCGCGCGCGCGGCTTCCTGCTCGGCGGCACCTCGGGCCGCACCACCCTGAACGGCGAGGGTTTGCAGCACGAAGACGGACATTCGCATATTGCGACGGCCCAGATCCCGAACTGCATGTCCTACGATCCGACGTTCGGTTACGAGGTCGCCGTCATCATGCGCGACGGTCTGCGCCGCATGGTCAAGGAACAGGAAGACGTCTACTACTACATCACCGTGATGAACGAGAACTACGAACATCCGGCGATGCCCGAAGGTAGCGAGGCCGGCATACTCAAGGGCATGTATCGCTTGCGTCAGGGC
>JACRAS010000147.1 GCA_016234705.1 Betaproteobacteria bacterium
AAGGCTTCCTGGTGCAGGAAACGATCGCCAATGGCGCCGAAATGATCCTGGGCTTTCACCGCGACCCGCAGCTCGGCCCGGTCATTCTGTTAGGCCTTGGCGGCATTGCCGCCGAGCTGTTCAACGACACGACGCTGCGTCTGCCGCCGCTCTCCCGGCAGGACGCGGAGGAGATGATCGACGCGCTCAAGGGCGCGGCGCTGCTGCGCGGATTCCGCGGCCGTGCGAAATACGACGTGAATGCGCTCGTGTCGGCCGTTGTCGCGTTTTCCGAGATGGTCGTTGCCTTGGGCGATCGTTTGTTGGAGGCCGAAATCAACCCGCTGTTTGTGCTGCCTGAATCCCAGGGCGTGCGCGCCGGCGATGGCGTGATGGTGCTGCGCGAGGGCGAATGCTCGTAAAATTTTCTGAGCACGATGCCCGCAATTCGCCAGAAAGCGGACATCTACCGCGTACTCGGCTAGGTCCGCTAAAGGCCCATGGCCGTCCTGAACAAAGCTTTCCTATTTTGTGGCGTTTAGCTCGAAATCGGATTTTTCCAGCGTCCAGGATACGGCGAATCCAATGACCAAGCCCCAAAAGGGTGCTCCGATCGACAGAATCGAGACATTGGCCACCGTAACGAGAAAAGTGACCGTGGCGCCGAGGGTAAAACTGCCCTTGAAGGAGACGATGAAGGCACGCTCGAGGATGCGCACCAGAGCTAGCCCCGCCAGGGTGGCGATGAAGGCCTTCGGCGCCGCCAGCATGAAGCGGGTAAAGAGCGGCGAGAGAATCCCGAACGCCAAGGCCAGCAGCGCGACCAAGACACCGGAGGCGTAATGCTTCTCTTTGGCGCCAGCACTTGCCAGGATGGCATTGACCGGACCGGTGAGACAGGTTGAAACCGTGCCTACCGATGCCGAGATCAGGGAGCCGATGCCGCACGCCGCCGTGATCATGTTGACGGGCGGCTTGTGCCCCGCGGCCTCAAGCACGGCGAAGCCCTGCGCATTCTGTGCCGCCAGTACTGTGATGGCGAGCGGCAGCACCAATTCCACCATGGCAGCCCCGGAAAATTCCGGCGCGTAAAGGTTGGGGCTCGCAAAGGTGTAGGAGGCTGCACCGCTCATTTCGAAGGTGCCTGACAGGGCAATGACAACAATTCCGGTGACGAGCGCGCCAATCAGCGGAGGCAGTGCGCGACCAAGCGCGCTAACAGCCGACAGCAGCACAAATACCGCCGTCATGGGCGCGGCGATGACAAAGCCATCTCGGATTGCGTAAATGAGATTGAGGCCGAACTGGAGGAATACTCCGGCCACCATCGCCATCACGATCGGCATCGGCAGCAGGTCCATGCATTTGCGCATCCAGCCGCTCAGGCCAAGGATCAGCATCAGCAAGCCGGTGGCATAATAGGCACCGATTACCTGCGCGAAGCTCAAGTGATGGAGCGCCTGGCCGACGAGCACGGTGCCCGGAATGGTCCAGAAAAAAACTAGCGGCTGCCGGTAGGCAAGGCAGAAAGCCAGCGAGATCAGCCCATTGATGAAGAAGCATCCGAACAGCCAGGATGCGATATCCGTTTCAGCCAAGCGGCCGGCTGCGGCCGCCGTCAGAATGATTGCCACAGGCGCGGAAGCGGCGAAAAGAAAGGCGACAAATGCGTTGACAAGATAGACACCGCGGAATCCGCTGAGCAGATCAGGGAGGTCGAATGTCAGGTTGGAAGGGCGTTCGAGCGGCATGGCGAAGTTATTCAGCGGGTCGTCAGTGGCGTGCAACAAAACGCGGGACATCCTTGCCGTCGAGGTAGCCGAGCAGGGCGTCGGCGGCGGCGTCCGCGAACTGTCGGTACATTTCATCGGTCGGCCAGCCGATATGCGGGGTCAGCACGACGTTCGGCAGTTTGGTCAAGGGGTGATCGGGCGGCAGCGGCTCGGTGTCGAACACATCAAGGCCGGCGCCGGCAATGCGGCCGTTGGCGAGCGCCGCGCAGAGCCCCGCCTCATCGACGATCGGACCGCGCGCGGTATTGATCAAGTAAGCCGTCGGCTTCATGAGCGCCACTCGCCGGGCATCGATAAGCCCGCGCGATTCGGCGCTCAGCGTCGCGTGCACCGAGACGATGTCGGAAGACCGCAATAGATCGTCGAGCGCACAGCTTTCCGCCCCGGCGGCGGCCGCCGCTTCTTGCGTCAGGCGTGGCCCCCAGGCCAGCACGTTCATCTCGAACGCCTTGGCAATCTTGG
>JACRAS010000148.1 GCA_016234705.1 Betaproteobacteria bacterium
CGGCGTAGCGTGGATCTTGAACATGCTCAGGCGGAAATACAGATCCTCGCGGAATTTCCCCTGTGCCACCAGCTCTTGCGGATCGCGATTGGTCGCCGCCACGATCCGCGCATCGACGTGCCGCGCCTGCTCGCTGCCCACGGGGCGCACAATTTTGTCCTCGATCACGTGCAGCAGCTTGGCCTGCATGTGCAGCGGCAACTCCCCGATCTCGTCCAGGAAGAGCGTTCCCTGGTCGGCCTGAAGGAACAGGCCTTTGCGCGCACGGTCCGCGCCGGTAAATGCCCCTTTGGTATGGCCGAAAAACTCGCTCTCGATCAGTTGTTCGGGAATCGCGCCGCAATTTACCACGACGAATGGTCTGTCGCGGCGCCGGCTTTGTTCGTGAATCGCGCGCGCGATTACGCCTTTCCCCGTTCCACTTTCGCCGGTAATAAGCACCGTGCTGTCGGTCGCCGTGATCCGGCTCACCATCCGCTCCAGCTCGAGCATCGGCGCAGATTCCCAGCGATAGAGACCTTCCGAACCGACCTTCACGGCTTTGCGCAGCGCCTGATTTTCCTCGCGCAAACCTCGCACCGCCGCGATTCGGGCAAGCCGGTGCAGCACCTCCTCGTTGCGCACCGGCTTGACCATGTAGTCGGACGCGCCCGCTCGAAGCGCCTCCACGGCGGTCTCCATCGAACCATAGGCGGTCACCATGATGAATGCGGTATCGATGCCGGTGGCAAGAGCCTCGCGCACCAGGTCGATGCCGTTGCCGTCCGGCAGCTTGATGTCGCACAATACGACATCCACGTCGCCGCGCGCGAGCTTGACGGCCGCCTCCCTGACGCTCGCCGCCAGATCCACCGAGTAACCGGCTTTCGCTACGATCGAGCCGAGAATCTCGCGCAGCGCCAGTTCATCGTCGAGCACCAGTACGTGCATCGAGGACATCGCGGCTTACGCCCGCGTTGCCGGACGCGGCAGGTAGACCGACACCCGCGTGCCGTGGCCCGGTGTCGAGTCAAGCTCAATCCGCCCGCCTTCGGCCTCAATGAGCGACTTGCACATGAACAGGCCGATCCCGCTGCCGTGTCCGGGCGGTTTGGTTGTAAACGCCTCATCGAACGCCCGCGCCATTGTCGGCGCATCCATCCCGCAGCCGTTGTCCGCCACCACCAGCACGACCTCCCCGCTACTCGATCTCGTTGCGACGCCAATCGACGGTTCGCGGCCGACGATATCGCGGCTCGCGTCGGCGGCGTTGATGAGAAGGTTCATCAGGACTTGAGTCAGATGGTCGGCAACGGCATTGATCGCCGGCATCCCCGAATCGAGGTCGAGGTTGAACTCGATGTTGCCGAAACGTCTGTCGTAGCGGATGAAGCCGCACGTTCGGCGCAGCAGCGCGTTGAGATCGAGAAGTTGCGGCTCGGGCGAATAAGGCGTGGTCATTTCCGCGAGTTGGCGGGTGATCTGGCTGATCCGGCGTGTTTGCTCCAAAATGAGTTCCGGCCGGCAGCGTTCCGCGGTACACATGTTTGAAATTCGCTGGTCCTGGATCGCTTCGGCAACCCCGCTGATCGCGGCGATCGGGTTATTCACCTCGTGCGCAATCGTCGCGGCCAGGGAGCCGATGGCCGCCATCTTTTCCTGGTGAAAGCGCTGCTGGCGCGCAATCTCCAGTTGCCTTTCACGCTCCCGCAGTTCCGATTGCATGTTGTTGACGGACTCCATCAACGCTCCGAGCTCATCGTGGCGCGTGATTTCAATAGGCATGCCGCGATAGCCCGTGACCACCTCCGTCGCGCGCGCCTGCAGCTTGCGGATGTCCCGTACCATGAGCGAAAAGAACCATATTACGACGCCCCCGAAGATCAAGGCCCCAGCCAGCCCCATGACCACCGAGGTCAGCGTGATCGAGTCATAAACGGAGCGAAAATCCTCGGTCAGCGCTTGCTGCCGATTGCGCACTTCGCTGGTCACGTCGTCGAGTCGTGTCACCAGTTCGTGGAGATGCTCGCGCAGTTCGACCAGCCTTTTGTTCCCCCATTCGGCTCTGATCATGGCGCTGCTATGGTCAAGCCGGACAACCCATTGCCGCATCAGGGGATAGCGTTCACTGAGTCCCTGCAAACCGGCTTGAACCGCCCCGATGTCAAGCGCGATGGTGTCCGCAGTCGCGCGCGAATTAGGCGTGGAATAAGCTTCATTCACATTGAGAATCGCATACGCCATGGCGGAGTTCAAGCGTCCCAGAGCTTCCTCGACCTGGTACATGTTTCGCTGCTGTTCGACCGTTGCGCGCAGCGTGGCGCGCTGCTGCGCGAGCGTGACGCCGATCACTACGACGTACAATATGACGACGATGAATGCAATGATACCCTTGGTACGCAGGGATACACGCGCGCCGTCGATGTTCAACGCGCTTTTCCCGCTGCCTTTCAGCTCGTAGGTCAACTGCCCAGTCAGACTCAAATCACCCCCTTGCATCTGCTCCGGCGGCCGGCGCCGGACTCTCGACAACGCGATTAGTGTGACACGCCCCCCTGAAGATTCCTTTGATCCAGATCAGGAACCCCGCACTCCTGCGTCGTTTTGCCCGATACCCCGTCGCATTAAGCTTGAACCGCGCCGTCATTGCGTGGGCGCAAGCCGCAGGTTAAGCGCACGTTCCAGCAGCCGATCGCCCTCGGCGCCGTTCCAGTCGCGCGCACCCACAACGCGCGCCGCGATTGCGCCTTCAGCGGTAACCAGCACCGTTTCCGGCAGCGACTTCACTCGCAGCAAGGACTGAAACTGCTTCTTGTCCGCATCAGCGTAGATGCGAAACGTGAGCCTGTGGGTGCGCACGAACTCGGCCGCGAGGTTCCGATCATCATCTACGGTGACGCCGATCACCCGTACACCGTGGGCGGCAAGCCGGTGCGACAGACGCTCAAGGCTCGGCATCTCATCGCGGCAGGGCACGCACCACGTCGCCCAGAAATTGATTACGAGCGGCGTGCCGAGCAACGCGTCAGTGGAGGTCGGCGCTTCACCAATCAGGCCGGTCAGCACCACTGCCGGCAGTTGCGCGCCAATGCCTGGCTGAACGCCTCCGACGTCTTCGCCGCAAGCGGCCAGCAAGAGCAAACCTGCGAGTAATCCGGTGCGCCAGCGGGGCGGCCAAGCCACGAGCAGTCCTCCCCTATTTCCCCTGAAGGGGGCGCTTGCTCGCCACCGCGCCCCACGCCTGCCAGAGCGCGCAGCCGATTACCGTGTCACAGGGGTATTCAGCGGCAATTTCCGGCGAACTGTACTCACGAACTGTACTCATATACCAAAATCGATCGTCGTGAGCCGCTCTTCCGCATCTCTTGGATCAGGTCGCCGCGTACGCATTGGATCAATTGGTCCGAAACCTTGCGCGCATCCTCAATCATCCTTTACAGCGGATTCTCTGCAGCTATCGCGTTCACCGTCAGTAACATCATCAGCATGCTGGCGCCAGCCAATCACTCATGTAATCCAGCAGTTATTCATATACAACGTTGCTCAAGCAAGTATACGGCACATTTTCCCAATTCGTGGGCCTACTGTCGATTTATTTTCTCAAGGCTGAGAAAAATCATTGTAGATTGTCATAAATGAGAACCTGCGGATCAAGACACTGCTAGATGAACGTATCCCGACCCGAAATCATCGATCGCGATCCCTACTGCGCCCGGTTCCTCGCCTACCTGGAACCGATCGAGCCGCGCGCCGAACTACTCGCCGAGCGAAACGGCATGTTCAAGCAGTTTCTCTACCGCGGTCGCTGACTCGCCGCAACAAGCTGCTCGTCGTAAAAACGCAAGCATGCGCGACCCTGTTGTTTTGCCGAATACATTGCGGCGTCCGCGTTGCGCAGCAGAGTTTCCGCCTCGCTTCCATCATCGGGACAAAGGCTCGCGCCGATGCTGGCGGTGACCCGGACTTCGCGCCCGGCGACCATGAACGGCCTGCTCATTGCCTCGATGATCTTGACCGCGACGCGCTGCGCGTCCGTTCGCGCGGCGGGCGACGGCAGCAGCACGGTGAACTCATCGCCACCGAGACGAGCCACCGTGTCGGATTCACGCACCGAACCCCGCAGGCGCGCAGCCACGTGCTTGAGCAATTCGTCGCCTGCTTCGTGGCCAAGGGTATCGTTGATCTCCTTGAAGCGGTCCAGATCGAGGAACATCACCGCCACCGAGGTGCGCGGGTGGCGGCGCGCCGCCACCACCTGCTGGTTTAACCGGTCAATGAACAGCCGGCGGTTGGGCAGGCCGGTCAGAACGTCGTGGTACGCCTGAAACAGCACCAGCTCCTCGCTGCGCTTGCGTTCGCTAATGTCGCTGAAGATGCCGATGTAATTTTCGATCTCGCCCCCGCTGCTGCGCACGCTGGTAATGCTCAGCCATTCCGGGTAGATCTCGCCGTCTTTGCGCCGGTTCCAGATCTCGCCCTGCCATTCCCCTTTATCGATCAATGCGCCCCACATCCGCTGGTAGAACTCTGGGGCCTGGCGTTCCGATTTGAGGATCGCCGGGCTGCGGCCAGTCACCTCGTCTGCGCTGTAGCCCGTGATCGCGCCAAAAGCGCGGTTTACCATTTGGATGCGCCCCGCAGCGTCGGTGATGACTATTGCCTCGAACGAGTGGCTGAACACTTCCGCCGCGAGCCTCTCCTTCCCGATCAGATCCTTCGCGAGCGCCATAACCCGATTGACCGCGGTCGAGGCTTCTCTGATTTCGTCCCCCCCCTCGACCGGCAGGTGCTCCTCGAGCATCGCGCCCGCCTCGCCAATGTCGTTCAGCCTCGCCACCATCCTCGCGAGCGGGCGCGCGATAGAGCGCTCGACAAACAGGTACAGCGGGAACACCAACAGCACCATGCTCAACAGCACCGCCGCGCCGGCTTTTTTCTGAAAGTCAGCCACGGCGGCGTCGGCCTTTTCGAGCGAGATCTTCATCGTCACCACCCCCAGCACCTCCCCTTCCGGCACGCGATGACAGGCAAGGCAGTCCTTGCCCAGATAGTTGCGCGAGGCGAGCGCCGGCAGCACCGCAAGCAGCACCCTGCCCCGATCCTCGCCGAACACGCGATATACGGGACGGCCAGTTTTCAGGGCGGCAGACTCGTCGGGCACCGCGGCCACCTCGCTAACGTTCCCCGGACCAAATTGCCGGGTCACGCTATCCGCGCGGATCACCCGCAGATCTTTGATGTGGTTCGATTTGCGTATCTGGTCGAGAAACACCGCGCGCTCGCCCCCTTTGCCGGTGATCATCATTGCCGTAAGCCCCGCGAGCGCCATCTGGTGGACGCTCAGCGCGAAATTCTCGGTCTGCTCGATGGCAGTCGCGCGCTGGGTGTATGAAGCCCACGCCGCCAGCAGCACGGTTGCCGCGATAGCCACCAACACGATCAAGCCCACGAAACGCTGCCAGATCCTGAACCTCGAGAGCCAAACGACAAGCGTGTCCATGTTTCTCCCTATATCGTCGGTCCTATCCTGTCCTGTATTGTCCGGCAATCCGAGCAGCCTGGTGAACCGGCGCGGCGCCGCAGCCGCGGGGAAATGTCACCTTCCGCGCCTTCGGGCGCGGGGGGGGGGGTCAGTCGTATCGAAACGCATATTTCCTGATGTCGATGCCCGCTTTGCCGACCGCGTCGAAAACGGGCTGGTAGTCCTCCACCATCGTCTCGGCAAAGCGCTTCGAGCCCAGTGCCGCCAGGACCTGCATACCCTGGGGGCGGTCGTGCAGATGCAGCAGGGCCGATTTCAGCTTCGCCTTCAGGGAAGCGTCCATGTCCTTTCTCACTCCAAGCCCGTTGGAAGGGAATTCCCCGGACCTGGCCAGAACAACAAGTTCCTTGTCTATCCGCGGCTCCTTGGCCCGGACCCAGTCATAGACCGTGTCCTTCGCCGCGCCGATGCTCGCTTTGCCTTGCAGCACCGCGTACACGCTGGCATCATGGCTGCCGGCAAAGTAGGATTCACCCAGAAAAGCGTCCGCGTCCTTGACGCCGTGAGCATGGAGGTAGGTGAGCGGGAAGAGGTAGCCGGCGGAGGTCGCTTTCTCGACGAAGGCGAAGCGCTTGCCGCGCATGGCGGCGACATTTCCGATCCCGCTGTCCTTGCGCACAAAAATGACTCCGGCATAGCCGGACCTCCCGTCGAGTTCCACCAGCCGCGCGATCGGCACCATGCCCAGCTTCCGAATCGCCAACGCTCCGGTAAAGGAGCCGAAAAACGCACCATCGAGATGATGCTGCTCGAAATCCTCGGCTATGTTTCCGTGGCGCGTGAGTGACCTGAACCTGACCGTCCTGCCGACCTGGTCCGACAGATACCTGGAAAGCGGTTTGAATCGCTCCATCTGTTGGAAAATGTTGATTTCCGGCGTCAGACCGATGACGATCTCGTCGCGTTGCGCATGCGACGCGCTTGCAGCGCGGGCTGCGACGAGAACGAGAAAAATACTAAGCGCCCGGCAAAGTAACTTCAACGCTGTCTCCTCGGAGCTATCACCGAATCTGGTGTGCAAAAATGAGTTGAAGAAGGCGGCGTGACCTGCGGGAATTCGAATGTCGAAGTCGATTTCAGCAACCCCAAAGAGGAAGGAGTCACGCTACCTTGCGTAACGACACGACAGCTCCGCCTCCTCGCGCGGTGTGCGCCTTACTGACCAGCGTGAACGCACACTTGGTCTCAAGAATGTCCACCATCTCCGCGGGTTTCGCAATCAGAAATCCCTGGACGTAGCGGCAACCCAATTCCTGCAACATGGTCATTTGCTCTTGCGATTCGACGCCCTCGGCGATCACCTCCATGTTCAGTATCTTCGCCAGTCCCATGATGGCTCTGACGATTTCGAGGTTTTCCTTGCTCGTGGCCGCCGTGCCGACAAAACTCTTGTCGATCTTGAGCATATCAACCGGGAAACGGTGCAGATAGCTCAGGGACGAGTAACCCGTGCCGAAGTCGTCGATATGTATGCCGACGCCTAGCCCTCTCAGTTCCTGCAGCAGCGACTCGGTGACGTCGCCATCGCCCAGAATGACGCTTTCGGTGATCTCCAGCCCCAGGCTTTGCGGCGCTACGCCCGTTTCGCGGAGAACCTCCTTGACCTGCTCGATCAGCAGCGGCGTAAGCTGCCGGCTGGAGATATTGACGTTCATGGTCAGCGCGGGGCCCGAGCCGTTGCCAGCCGTGTAATGACTGAGCTTTTCGCACGCCTCGCGCAGCACCCATTCCCCGATGCGGCCGATTAGCCCGCATTCCTCCGCCATCGGAATGAACTCCTGCGGAGGAATCAGACCGCGGTCCGGATGCTGCCAGCGAAGCAAAGCCTCAAAGCCGGTAATCGCGTTCTTGTGCAGGTCGAAAATTGCCTGGTAATACACCCGCAGTTCTCCGCGCTCCAGCGCGCCGCGCAGGTCGGTTTCCAGGCGCAACTGCTCGAGCGTACGGGTACGCATGAAGCAATCGAACACTTCGTAGCGCGCCTTGCCGTTCGCCTTGGCCTGGTATAGCGCGAGATCGGCGTCGCGCAGCAACTGGTCGGGCCCATCGTGTTGCGCCGAGGCGAGCGCGATGCCGATGCTTGCGCTGGCGAAAAATTCCTGCTGGTCGATGCGAAAAGGCAGCCGCATCCCTTCCAGCACGCGATCAGCCACCAGCACGGCGTCGGAGACATCACCGACTTGGCCCAGCAGAACGGCGAATTCGTCGCCGCCGAAGCGAGCGACTGTATCGCCTGGCCGAAGCGATTCGGCCAGGCGCGCGGCGAACGCGCGCAGGAGCTGGTCACCCACCGCGTGGCCGAAGCTGTCATTGACGAACTTGAACCGATCCAGGTCGAGGAACAGCACTGCGAACGAGTCGGCTTTGTGCCTCGGCGCGGCGCTGAACGCGTGCTCCAGCCGGTTGACGAAAAGGGCGCGATTCGGCAGATCGGTGAGCGCGTCGTGAAATGCGTCGTGCAACAACCGCTGTTCCGCCTGCTTGCGATCGGTGACGTCCGTCTGCGAGCCCGCCATTCGACTGGCCTTCCCCGCGGCGTCGCGGATCGCGATTCCCCGGGTCAGCACCCAGCGATAGGTCCCGTCCTTATGCCGTACGCGGTGCTCGGCCGAAAAATGCTCGGCTTCCCCGCTGAAATGCGCTGCCAGACGCCCCTTCAGCGTGGGGAGATCGTCGGCATGAACCAGTCCGAACCAGTCCTCGGGCGCCGAGCCTAGCGCCCGGTCGGCGTATCCGAGCATCGATTTCCAGCGCGGCGAAAAGTAAATCCTGTCGGCGCCGAGATCCCAATCCCATAGCCCATCGTTTGCGCCACGCTCGGCCAAGGCGTAACGGTCCTCGCTCTCGCGCAGGGCCGTTTCGGCCCTGCGCCGCTCGGCCATCTCCTGCAACATGCTGTCCTGGTCACTTTTCAGGGACAAGCTCATCGAGTTGAACGCGCGCGCGAGTTCGCCGAATTCGGCCCTGTAGGAACGCGATAAGGTGTAACCAAGCCTGCCACCGGCAACAACTTTTGTGGCGGCAACGATGTCATTCACCGGTCGTGTGATAGACCGCGTCAGGTGCACCGCAACGAACACGCCGGCGAGGCAGGTGAGGAAAAACGTCACTGCGAGCAGAATCTTGCCTCGCCTCGCCTCGGTCCCGGCCGCGGCGCTCACCCGCGACAGGTTCGCGGCGGCCTCGGAAGACATGGTCTCGATGCTTGACAGCAGCGCGTTCCCGATCAGGGCGGCGTCATGCTTCAACTGGCCGGTGCGTACCCTGTCGGCGGAGGCCGTCATGTAAAAGCTCAGCCCATTCTGATAATCGAGAACGCCATGCCGGAGGTCTTCAAGGCGCGCGGTTATTGCGGGCGTGTGATGACAGCCGACGCATTTACCGGCGATGGTATCCAGATCGATCACAGCGTCAACGGTGGCGGTCAAATCCGCCTGATTCGCGGTGGCGAACGTGAACAGATTCGCTTGAACCTTGAGAACTTTCGCCAGGAACTGGCGCCGAAGGTCTTCGATCTGATGCAGCTTGACGACATGCCCGTAGAGGTCGGTGGCGCTGGCGAAAGTGAGCAGGGCAAAAACGGATCCGCTCGTAAACAGCGCGAATAGCAGGGCCAGTGAAGTGATGATTCGCGTTTTCATGGCATTTTATCAGGGCATGACCACCATTTACCAAGCAGCGCGACAACCGGCTCCGTATCGGCTAAGCCTTCATCGGGGGCGACAGAAGCTCGGCGCCGACACGGGGCACGGGCCGCACAGCATCGTATAAGCAATTAAGCAATCTATGTGCCATTCGCTGTCGGGCCTTTCCGTGCCGAGAAAAAAGCGCCTCAGGATCCAATACTCGCCCTCACGCACGCCGCACGCCGCGGCCTATGGCGCAGCCACCAGCGTCGGACGCGAGAACCTCGAACGCCTCGCAGATCAAGCTCCGCTCGCGGCCCGGTCCATGCACGGCGCCAAGCCAGACCGTCAAGTCTCAATTGTGAGAACGGTTTCTCATTTGGGCGAATCCGTCCGGACTACGACTGCGCCGGGGCCGGCGCACGGGCGTGCCGGTGCCGCTCGCCGCAACGCCACGGGCTGCGCTGAACAGCACGCCCACCGGATAATCGCCGATCCGATCGGGCACTGGCGTGCGTTGGACGAAAGAACGCCGGCTGCGATCGCCAGCGCGCCGCGATCACCAATGACGTGCCTGGCATATTTCGTGCGTCAGTCGGTGTAACCCGCCTTCGCTGGCGCGACAAATTCGATTGATAATTGATGGACGCCACTAACAACATGGAGCATGGAACATGAAATGGAACCAGGAGTTTTCCGTCGGCATACCGGAGATCGACGAACAGCATAAGACACTCGCGGACTGCGTTACATCCATAGAGCAAGCCGTGATCGGACGGGAACGGTGGTTGGCCGTGCATTCCGCGCTCCAGCGCGCGGTCGATTTTGCGCGGATTCATTTTGCGGTCGAGGAAAGTTTGATGCGTATCCACGCATACCCTATGCTGGGAGAGCATATCGTTGAACACCGGCAGTTTTCGAAGAATTTGGAGAGGCTGCAAGAGAAAACTCTCACCGCCGATGTGTCGCAGGAAATGATTTCCTTCATTCGGGGTTGGTTGGAAATACACGTGCCAACGTACGACATGCCGTACGCGGCGCACTTTTTTTCTAACGCGAATGGCGTGAAGCAAGTTGTGGCCGCCAAGCTAGGGCGCCCGTGCTCAGATGGCGCGCCGCGAGTTTCTTCTGTTCTGGATGGTGTTCTGGCGCTGCAATAGCCAGTCCATGGCCGCGTACAGAGATCGTCCTCGTTCGCATCGGCCACGCCGAAGTCTTCGGCTAGCCTCGGGGTGTGTCACCACCGCCCGCTCGCCAGCTTGGTGTGTGACGACAGAATGCTTGAGACCACGATGACCAGCACCGGGGCGCGTTCGCGGCAGGGTTTGGAAGCGATCAGCGAGGCAAACCCCAAGCACTGCATCACCGCGGCAACGACCTGCGCGTGCCCGTGTGCGCGCAGCAGCGGTTTGTAACCGGCCATAATTCCGGCACGGTGCCACTGGCTAGCGGCCAGCCTTACCGTCGAAGCTGGTCCTCGACGACCCGACAAAGCTCATCCGCACTGATCGGCTTGGCGACGAAAGTATGTCCACCAATCTGACCAGTTGACCTTAGCTCCTCGTCCTTGGTCACCAAGGCCGTGAGAAAGACGAACTTGATCGCGCGCAACTCCGGGTCGTCTTGCAGTCGCATCCCAATTTCGGAGCCGAGCATGCCGGGCATCATCACGTCCAACAGGATCAGGTCCGGCCGGAATTCCCGGGCGGCTTCGACTGCCTTTCGTCCCAGGTTTTCGGTTCGGACCTCGTAACGCCCCGTCTGTTCAAGGACGAGCTTGATCATCCGGGTGATCGCCGGCTCGTCATCCACTACCAGTATTCGCTTATTCATTGGTCAATTGCTTTCGATCTACCCGAAACATCAAGAGCGCCGACGCACCCCCTTCGGGACGGTTGGTAATGTTAATGGAGCCTTCGTGCATGATAACAATGTTATGCGAAACAGCGAGGCCGAGCCCGTAGCCTTCGCCCATCGGCTTGGTAGTAAAAAACGGCTCAAACAGCTTTTTTTCGTGCTCGTCCGAAAATCCCGGTCCGTTGTCCCTGATGTCGACGCTAATCACCGGCTCCCCAATCCTAAACGCACTCCCCTCGGATCGCTCCAAATCACGCTCGCTCAGGCGTATCGAGCGCGCGACAACTTCGATGCTGCCGTCTCGTCCGATGGCCTGCGCCGCATTGGAAAAAAGGTTGACGAAAACCTGCAACAGGCGGTCCGGATCGGCAGATATCAAGGGCATCGGATCGTCGCAGTTTCTGACAATCTCTATGTTGCGACGCTCTATCTCGTGCGTTGTAAGGTGAATGGCATTATCGATCACTTGGTTAATGTTGGTCGGGCGCCGGGCAAACGGTTTCTTTCTGGAAAAATCCAGCAGATCCCTGATGACGTTGTCGGCGCGAACAATTGCTCCCCGAATCTGATCGAGAACCTCCTGGCTGGTGTCCTGCGAAAACTGTTTGGAAAGGTAATCGATGCCAAGGCGGATGATCATCAACGGATTCTTTACTTCATGGGCGACGCTGGCGGCCAAGCGTCCGACAGACTCCAGACGAGCCGCGTCCGCAAGCGACTCATGTGCGTTGAGGAGTTCCCGCTCAGTCTCCAGCAGCCTGACCTGTTGCCGTTGCAGCGCATCCTCCGCCTGTCTGCGCGCGGTGATGTCCTCCTTGACGGCGATAAAGTTGACGATCTCGCCTCGGTCGTTTTTGAGGGCGGAAATAATCTCGTGTTCCCAGTAAAGCTCCCCATTTCTCTTGCGGTTTTGCATGTCCCCGCGCCATTCGCGTCCGGACCGTATGGTACGCCACAGGTCCTCATAAACCTCCGGCGGCGTGAGGCCGGACTTGATTACGGCGGGAGTCCTCCCGACCAAGTCTTCCCGGGTAAAACCGGTGACTTCGAGAAATTTCGGATTCACGTATTCGAAACGGCCGCTGGTGTCCGTTATTACCGTTGCCGCCGGGCTCTGCTCGACCGCGTTGGAGAGCTTTTGCAGCCGCTCCTCCGTACGCTTGCGCGCGGTGATGTCGCGGATCGTGGCGGTGAAAAAGCGCCTGCCCCCTGCCCAGCCCTCACTTACCGACAATTCGATCGGAAAGACCTCACCGTCCACCCGCATGGCATCGAGCTGCCGCGTCGTGCCGATCACGTGCTTCACGCCGGTCCGACGGTAGTTCTCCAGATAGCGGTCGTGGTGCTCGTGATGAGGGGATGGAACAATCATGTCTATGTTGCGGCCAATGGCGTCCTCATCCGAAACACCGAACGTGATCCGTGCCGCGCGGTTCTGCGCCTGAATGATACCGTGATCGTCGATCGTGATGATCGCGTCGGTTACCGTATCCAGGACCGTCTGCGCCCTTGCCTGCGCGGTCATGAGGGCGACGCGAAGCGGCTTGACGATCAGCGGCCACATGATAATCGAGGCGAGCGCGGTGAGGATCGCCGCGTCGATCAGCGCCCCCGCCCAGCCCGGCATGTCGAATTGCAAGCCGTGGGCCGCCAGTTCGACGAGGAATATCGCGCCAAGCATCACCCCGAACTTGACCAGCGGGCGCTCCAGCGCGCGCGCGATCAATGTGGAAATGTTGTGGCGATTGCAATTCATGCTTGGACCCGCGTGTTGCCGATTATCCCGCCGTCGCGCTCATGCGCTGAATAAAAACAGGCGCTGAGCCGGCCGCGCGCCGGCGTCGCCGCGGTCACTCCGGCCACCGCCACATGCGCGCCTAGGACACGGCCCGGAATTCGACCCGGCGCGCGCAGCAGTTTCGAAAAACCCGGACATCAGCCCCTCGCTTCCTCATCAATCTCAGCTAAGCAACCCTCGTGCCAGGATTCGAGCTGGCTGAGGCGTGAGGCGTGCGTAAACGTCCATTCGCCTAGCGCGTCGTGGCCGGGCGCGTGGTCCTGCGCTCAGCATCCCGTTCCCAAAGTGCAGCCTATGCCTTGCGCAGCTAAGGATCTTCGGGACTGCTCAGATGGACGAAGGTGCGCATGGCGCCGATCGCGACCGGCGCCCGTGGACCAGAAACCGGCACGCATATTGCTTATATGCGGGTGACTGCGGCATTGTAGGATTTGAAGGGAGAACAAGGTGCTAGCCGGGATCTACGGAACAGCGTCCAAGGGCGGCGAGCAGACGGGGCGCAGGATTCAGCCGGGGCGTTTCCGGCTGGTGCGCTATTTCACCATCGCGGGGCTGGGCGCGTTCGGCCTGGCGGCGCTGGTGATGGTCTGGCAGGAGCGCGAGCAGGTTCTGTTCTTTCGCCAGGTGCAGGACAACCAAAGGACGTTCGTCGGCAAGATGCAGGACGAATTCGCGCGCCGGCAGGGCGAGGTGTCGCGGCGCGACCTGCTCAGCGTGCACGAAAGTGGCAACATCAACCTGACGCGGCTATTCGCAAACGCCCTCTGGGAACGCGATTTTGCGCCGTTCGTGGCCAGGGCCCAGGCGATTTCCGCAGAACATTGCCAAGCCTTGCCCGAGGTGACGGACGTCAACGGCAGGGCGGCCCCATTGAAAGAGAAGATGGCCTGTTTCGCCAAGGTCGGCGCCAAGATCATGGCACTCGCCGGTTTCAATGCGCTGAACGCCAAGGTCTTCGACTCCATGAAGAAGAGCACGGTGTTCAAGATCAAAGTCTACGATCTGCGCGGCATCACGGTGTATTCGTCGGATCACAAGCAGATCGGCGAGGACAAGAGCGGCAACGCCGGCTGGCGGAGCGCTACCGAGGGCAAGACCGCGAGTCTGATTTCGCACCGCACACAGTTCGGCGCCTTCGAGGGAGTGGTGAGCGATCGCGACCTCATCGAGAGTTATATACCTTTGATGGCGCCAGGCACCGACACCGTCGTCGGCGTGTTTGAGGTCTACTCGGACGTGACCCCGTTCCTGGCGCGGATCAAGGGCACCTCCGACCAGATTCGCGCCGCGGCCGCCCGCAGCCAGGACCGCCTGGAGGAGATCGCCGCGCGCTACCAGCAGGAAACCGAATCGATGTCGAACACTGGCCTGTTGGTGTTGATCGGACTACTGGCGCTGCTGTTCGGCGCGCTGTTCATGATCGTGCGCCACGCCGAACGGCTGCTGCGCGCGCAGGAAGACGAGCGCGAGCACGGCCGGCAGCAGCTTGCCCAGTCCGAGAAAATGGCCTCGCTCGGCCAGATGGTGGCGGGCGTCACGCATCAGCTCAACACGCCGCTCGCGTTCTCGCACAGCAATGTCAGCCTGGTGCTGCAGCAGCTCGAGGGGATCGAGCAGCCGCTGCAGGTCGCCTCCCAGTTCGCAGAGTTCGTCCGCCGCACGCCGGGGGACCGGGTCGTGCTCAACCTCGCCCGTTCCCGCTCCCGGGTCGAATCCTGCGAGGCGCGGCCCGAGGACGTGGGTCAGATGTGCGAAATGCTGCGCGACGTGCTGCACGGCATCGACCAGATGTCGGAACTCGTCACCCACATGCGCAATTTCACGCGCCTGGACCGCGCGCGTACTTCCGATTTCGATATCAACAAGGGCCTCGCCACGGTGGTCTACATTGCGCGCAGCGTGATTCCCGGGCGGGTGCGCGTGGTCGAGGCGTACGCCGACGTGCCGCCGATCCATTGCAATGGCTCGCAGCTGAATCAGGTGTTCCTCAATCTGATCACCAATGCGGCGCAGTCAATCGAGGGTGCCGGCACCGTGACCATACGCAGCAGCGTCGAGCACGGCCGCGTACGGGTGGACGTGACCGATACCGGGAGCGGCATCGCGCCCGACGTACTGCCGCAGATCTTTGACAACTACTTCACCACCAAGAACGAATGCGAGGGGACCGGGCTCGGCCTCGCGATCGCGCGCGACATCGTGCGCAACCATGGCGGCAACATCGAAGTCGACACCGGGGTCGGACAGGGCACCACGTTCACGGTCTGGCTGCCGATCACCGGAACGCAGGCGCTTCCACTGGCGGCCTGAGAGAATGCAACAAAAAAGGAAAGAAGCAAAATGAACGGGAAGATCGGCAAGGTGCTTTGCGTAGACGACGAGCCGCATGTGCTGCGCGCGCTGCAGTGGCTGCTGCAAGGGGAATTCGAGGTTCACACCGCGGTCAGTGCGCAGGCGGGCCTGAAGCTGCTGAAGAGCCACGACTACGACGTAGTGGTCAGCGACCAGAGAATGCCAGAAGTGTCCGGCGTGGAATTCCTGCAGCAGGTGCGCCAGGTGGCGCCGCGCGCGATGCGGATCCTGCTCACCGGCTACGCCGATCTTGACTCCATGGTGCGCTCGGTAAACGAGAGCGAGGTATTCCGCTTCATCAGCAAGCCGTGGGACATCAAGGAATTTCCCAAATTGATCGCCGAAGCCGCGCAGATCGCGCGGGTCGATATTGCGTCCCCGGTGCCGCCCGAGCAGCAGGCGGCCGCCGCCGAAATTGCCCTCAGGCATCAGGTCACGACCGTGGCGCTGCACGCCACCGAGAGCATCCTCCTGGTCGACGACAATCCCGAGGTACACGCGGCGGTCAACCAGGCCTGCGGCGATTCCGTGCAGGTGCAGCACGCCTACAACCTTGCCGACGCGGTCCGGATGCTGAACCGCAAGCCGGCAGGTGTCATCGTCTCCGATGTCAAGGTCGGCAAACTGGACGCAACGCGCCTGGTGCGGCTGATGAAGGCCAAGCATCCCGAAACCGTGAGCGTGGTCTTCAGCGACCAGAACGATGCCAAGGTCGTGATGACGCTCATCAACGAGGGCCAAGTGTACCGGTTCATTCCCAAGCCGTTCAAGCCCGGGTTCATCCGGATAGTGCTCAATGGGGCGCTCAAGCGCCATCGCGAGCTGCTCGACAACCCGGGGCTGCAGCGCCGCTTTGCGGTGGAACCGGTGGTGCGGGACGCCGCCGAGTCGCGGCTGCGCGATGTCCGCCAGGCGGCGGTCACTGCCGCACCTGCGTGGCCGCAACCGGTCGCCGCGGCGCCGCCCGCCGCCGTTGTGCTCGCCGCGGCGAACGATGGACTCGGCTCTCGACTAAGTGTCGGCTGGCGCAGGCTGTTCGGCGGCTGACCCGTCTGGACACGCGTTGCATGTCCGAAAGCGAGCTGCGCGAGCTGTTCGAGCGGCAGGCGCTCCTGGTGCGCCGGCTCGAAGGCGAACTGGAACTACTCACCGCGCGGATCAGGATCGTCGAGCACAACCTGCCGGTCATGCTTGCCTTCGTGGATGCCGGGGAACGCTACCGCTTCCACAACGAGGCCTACCGGCGCGGGTTCGGCTTGAGCGCCGAGCAGATCGACGGCCGGACCATGCGTGAAGTCCTGGGCGAGAGCGTCTACGCCGGGATCGCCGATCGCGTCCGCCAGGCGCTGTCGGGAACCTGCGTCAGCTACGAGCGCACTTTCGCCGGCACGCGGCAGATCCGCGTGCACCTGGTCCCGTGCTTCGATGAACTGCGCGCGGTAGTCGGGTTCTACTCCCTGCTGATCGATCTGCAGGCCGTCGCGGAGGCAGGAAGCACGCCCGCGAACACCGCGGAGCCGATCGCGCCGCTGGACCCCGCGGAGGACGCCCCCGAGCTGCATAAGGGCGCCGTCGCCAAGGCGCAGGCCGCATGGCGGGCGGCGACCGAGCGCATCAAGTCCGCGATCCGCAACGACGAGTTCGTGCTGTACTACCAGGCGATCAAGGATCTGGCCACGGAAGTCCCGCCGTTTCACAGCATCTTCGTCCGCGAGGTCGAGGAGGAGCGGAACATGGTGTCGCCGGGCGCCTTCTTCGCGCTGGCGGAAGAATACGGGCTGATGTCGGAGCTGGACCGCTGGGTGGTGTGCGGCGTGTTGGGATGGATGTCCGCGCGCAAGCGCGAACGCGCCGACTGGCGGCCCTCGCTATATTCCATCAACCTTTCCCGCGACACCATCGGCGACCCTTATTTTCCCGAGTTCGTCCAGGCGCAGGTGGCACAATCGGACCTGCCGGCCGAGGCGCTGTGCTTCGAGTTCCAGGAATCGGACGTGGCCGCGCTCCCGGTGGACTCCGCCGAACTGGTCCGCAACCTGCAATCGCTCGGCTGCCGGACGATGCTCGGCGGCTTCGGGCGCGTCCGGGTGTCGGTGGAGATCCTCAAGGAGATGCGTTTCGATTTCCTCAAGATCGACGGCTCGGTGGTATTCAACATCCTGCGCAGCGAAGCAAGCGTCTCCAAGATGCGCAGCATCGTCCGCCTGGCGCACACGGTCGGCATTAATACCGTCGCCGAACTGGTCGAAAACCCCGAAACGGTCGTAAAGCTGCGCGAACTCGAGGTGGACTATGCGCAGGGCGCCGCAATTGCTCCGGTGCTGCCGCTGCACGCGATCAACTAGGAAGCAACCCCCAAATCAGCGATAGGAACCAGGCCATGCTTAACATTTCCCGAATCAAGGTCCGCAAGATCGGCCACCGCATCCTTGCGCTGGTCGGCGCCTGCGTCGCGATCGTGGTGGTCACGTTCGGTCAGATCTACGCCTTGCGGCAGGAGCAGACTACCCGCGCGCTGAGCGAGCGCGACATGCAGCGCCTGATGGAAAGCGTCATCCGCAGCATCGAAAGCATCATGTTGCCGGGCCAGGCGGCGCTGGTGCAGACCTTCGCCGAAAAGCTCAAGACGATTCCGGACGTGGTGGATTTCCGCATCATGCGCACCGACGGCAACGAGGCCTTCCGCGACAACCGGACCCTGGACGGGGTCAATACCAGGCTCGGTGACGGAGTCTTCGCGCGGCACGAACGCGAAGCAGTGGTGCCGGTGCTGCCCGCGGCGGACCCCAACCTGAGCGCGGCGATGGAATCCGCGCGGCACAACTTGGTTTCGTATCATGAGCCCCAGCCGGGAGAACCGCGGCGGCTGACGTTCATCTATGCGATCCCGAACCAGGTCGCCTGCCATGGCTGCCACGGCGCCGAGCGCCCCTTCCTCGGGGCGGTGAAGCTTACGACATCGATGGAGGCGGTTGACGCAATGATGGCCGCAACGCGCCGCGACACCTGGTTCGCCACGGGCGCGGCGCTGGTCCTGGCGCTGATCCTGGTGGGTGCGATGATCCGAAGATCCGTGGTCCGGCCGATCGAAGCGGTCACCGCGGCGATGCGGCGCGCCGCCGGGGGCAACCTGGACCAGGCGGTTCCGGTGCCGGGCGACGACGAAATCGGGCAGATGGCGCACAGCTTCAACATCATGATGGCGCGCCTCAACGATCTGTACCAGGGGCTCAGGCTGGAGCAGGACAAGCTCAACACGGTGATCCAGAGCACCGGCGAGGGCGTGGTACTCACCGATGCCACGGGCCGAATCGTCCTGGTCAATGACGCGGCCGTGCATTTGCTGGGCAAGCGCCGCGAGAGGATCGTAACGGACGGATTCCAGAAGCTGCTGGACAACCCGGAGATCGTGGATACGCTGCTGCAGCGCCAGACCAGCGCGCTGCCCAGCCCGTTCAAGGTCAGCTACAAGGGCCGCGCCCTGCGGGTGATTGCCGCCACCATCCGTGGCAAGGAGGGAACGCCGATCGGGTCGGCCGCGCTGCTGCGCGACATCACGCCAGACCGGGAGCAATAGGCGCTCTCGCCTGCTTCGCCACGTGCTCCGGCGTTCGACGGGTGTACTACGAAACGCCTTTGTTCAAGTGCAGGGGACACTCTATAATCCCGGATGCAGGGGGAACGGTACTTGCCTTGCTGTGGCGGTTGGAACGGATTGCGCAGCAATTTGCCGGCTAACCCGCAGCGGTCGCGGTCTTCGCCGGGTGAAGACCTGAGCGAAATTTAACATGAGGCAGATTTTGCGCCCTCTGGGACCGGTTCAAGCAATTGAATGCGGCGCGCCGGAGAGCCGTACAGACTTGGCGTTGCATTGATACTCCTTCCCATCAGGATTCGAAAGCCATGACACAGCAAGGTGCAGACCCTCCCGGCCCAAGGCAGCGCCGCATAAAGCTGCTTACAAGCTTCGTTTTCCTGGCGGTGGTGGCGCTCGGCGGAACTCTAAGCGTGAATGCCGACCGAACGAGGACCGCCCACCTGCAGGCCGAAGCCAGGGTGGCCGCGGCGCATTACGCGCAGCGCATCATCGTGCATATGGACCGCTCCCTATCGGCAACATACGTGCTTGCCGCGATGGTGCGGGTGACAAAAGGCCGAGTCGTGAATTTCGACAGCGTGGCCGGCTCGACCCTGCGCTTCTATCCCGATGTCAGCAGCCTGCAGCTCGCGCCGAGGGGCATCGTTACTTACATCGTGCCCATGGCGGGCAACGAAAAAGCCGTGGGGCATGACCTGCTGCGCGATGAACAGAGAAACAAGGAGGCCATCGCTGCCAAGAATACGGGAAAGCTCACCCTTGCCGGCCCGTTCGAGCTGATACAGGGCGGGGGCATCGCGGTAATCGGCCGGCTGCCGATTTTCATTCCCGACACCAGCGACCGCTTTTGGGGCTTTTCCACCGTGGTCATACGCGTCGCAGGCCTGCTGGAAGGAGCCCGCATCTCGGAGCTCTCCGACGAGGGATATCGATTCGAGTTGTGGCGCATCCACCCCGACACTGGCGAGCGGCACGTTTTTGCCACCTCCACCGGCGGCGCGATGCTCACGCCAATCGTGTACTCGTTCCCCGTTCCCAACGGGAAATGGTACCTGAGTGTCGAGCCCAAGACCGGGTGGATTTCTTGGAGCTGGATCGCGTTTGAAGCGGCGAGCACCCTCGCGGCGGGCGCGCTGTTGGCGTGGATGGCCCGCATGGCGCTAGCAGGCAGTCAATAATAATGTGATACATATGGAACAATGTTCAAGGTCAGACACCTTTATCCATCAATTTCACGTTTACTACCTACTAGCGCGCCCGGCCCGCCGCCGCGCGCTCTTGTTCCCGCGCGGACTCCCATTCCCAAAGTGCCGCCTGCGCCTTGCGCTGGTAAGGGTCGTCCGGCTTGCTAAGGTGGACGAAGGTGCGCATGGCGCCGATCGCACCCGGCCGGTCGTGCAGTTCGTCGAGCGCGAGCGCCAGCCCATAATAAGCATTGACCTGCTGCTTGCGCAATGCGATGGCGCTGTCGAAGAAGTCGCGCGCGGCGCTGTAGCGTCGCAGCCCGATAAGCGCGAACCCCATGTTGACATGGGCTTCAGGCATTGCCGGATCGAGTTCGAGCACGCGATGGAAAGCAGTCATTGCGTGCTCGAATCGCTTGGCGTGCAGCATGACTACCCCTTGCTGGAAGCGCCGCTGAATTTCCTGCCGGGTTTGATCGGTCGCGAGTCCCGGCGCGCCCACGGGCGCACTGGCCGTTGAGAATCGCCAACCAAACAGGCCACCCTCGGACACGGCGGCGATCACAAGGCCCCCGGCGGCAATGGCGATGACCGTCAGCGCCAGCGCGCGCCAGCGCACGTCGCGCGATCGCGATGCGCGCAGCGCCTGCCAGTTCATCACACCGCCCCCTTGTGCGGGGCCGTGGAGACAAACGGCACACCGAAGAAGGTCAGGAACGCCAACACGAACACCGCCATAATGAGCGCCGCGCTATGGTAGGGCTTGAGCTTGACCGTGACGCGCAGGTGAATGAAGAATGCCAGCAGCAGCCAGGTCGCAAACGCCCAGGTTTCCAGCGGGTCCCATGCCCAGTAGCGGCCCCAGGCATCCTGCGCCCAGATGGCGCCGGCAACCAGCATCAGCGACTCGAAGACAAACCCGACCATGATGAACCGAAACGCCAGGTTCTCCAGCCGGACACTGTCGGGAAGCTGGGCCAGGCGTGCGCCGACAATGCCGGCATGACGCAGCAGGATCAGGCCTGCGACACCGACGGCAATCAGCACCGTGCCCAGAAAAACCTTGCCGAACAGCATGTGAACGTAGAGCCAGACGGTGCGATAGGTGGGCGGAAAATGCCCCGCCGCGGAACTGGTCACGAGCAACCAAGCCATCATCACGAAAAGAATAGGCATGACCACCACCGCCGCCGGCCGCACCGCGGGCACGCGCCAATACGCCAGCGCATAGATCGTCAGCAGGCTCCACACATTGCTCGACAGGATTTCGAACAGGGTGATGAACGGCCCGTGACCGAGCCGCTCCCAGCGCAACCCTAGCGAGACGGCGTGCGCGGCCAGCCCGATCATTATCACCGCAAGGATGATCCGCTCGGGACGCTTCGCCAGCACCGTAGCGCCGATCGCCGTCGAGCCCGCCAGCGTGTAGAACATCAATGCCAGCCACAGCAGTTGCAGTTCAGCCGTCATGCGTCACCGTCCCACGGCTGCGCCGCGCATTTCTGCCAGAAGTGCCAGCCCAGGCTTGCCACCGCGAGCACGCAGGCGGCAAACAGCCACGGCAGGGTCCAGTCGTAGAAAACGGTGTAGCCCATCCAGGTGCTCAAGCGCTCGTACACCAGCACGCCCTGCGGCAAGGTGAGACTTGCGCCGGGCGCGAGTTCGTGCCGTGCCTCGCCGATGCGAACCACGAGTGTGTGTTTCTCAGGCAAGCGGAACTGCGAGACCTGCTCCGGATCGAGCAGAACTTCGTCGAACTGCAGCATGGTCCATAGCGGCGTACGTGTGCCGGGCACTGTCCATTCCAACGCCTGGCGGTATTCGTGGATAGGGTAGGAAGGCAGATTGATGGTGCCGCGCCGCGCCGCGCTGCCATCGGCGGGATGCCACACAAACACCGGCGCGAAACCCTTGTTGAAACTGGTGTAGAAGCGGTAACCCTGGCGCACCAGCGGCTCCTGATCGCCGATCACCGCGCGCTGCACACCGCCGCTGTCGTCCAGCCAGCTTACGGTGTTGCGTGTTTCGGCCCTGCGCATGCCTTTTTCGTAGCGGATGGTGAAGCCCTCGTTGACGAACTGCGCGCGCTCGAGCTGCGAACGGTGCCACGGCCCGCTTTCGCTCTGGGTGAGTTGGCCGTGGAAGACTTCGCCTTCGGCCAGTTCGAGCTGGCCCTTCAGGTAGGTGAGCCGTCCCGCGGCCGCCAGCAGCACCAGCGCCAGCAGCGCCAGATGAAACGTGAGCAACGCGGTCTGCCGCCGGAACACGGGGTTGGTCAACACTGCCGCGCTCAGATTGAGGGCGCCCAAGAACAGCGGCACCGCCACAAGCCAAGCCGTGCCGCCTGCCGCGGGGTCGTTGGCAAGCACGCCTACACCGAGCAGGACCAGTACCGCCAAGGTCAGTTTGAGCGAAGCGAGGCGCATGAGCCATGCGGCCGCGATCCAAGCGCCCGGCGCCTCGGCAGTACTCAAGTTACCCTCGCTCAGCCCCACGGAAAATCCTCTGAGCTCCTGTTGCCGCTCGTCATGGCAGGCCGGTACAGTTTTCGTTGCTGTCGCGCATCCAGTTTTTGCCGCTCGCGCCGTTACCCGGCGCGCCCTTGGAACCGCAGTCGGCTTCCTTCCACAGGCCGCTGGGCGCGAAATTGCGGATCTTCAGCACCGCGTTCATGTAGTACGGCTCCCTATTGTAGGTGGCAGTGGTATTGTTGCGAACTTGCGTTCCCGCGGCCAGTCCGCCCTCGGGCCCGACGTCGTTCAGATTCACCAGCAATGCCTTGTTCTTCCAGCCATGCGGCACGGCGACGTGACACCAATTGCAGCGCATGCGCCCGATCTTATTGGCGTGATACGAGTGCAGGTCACTGCGGCCGCGGTCACCGGGGTCGTTGAAAAAACCCGTTCGCTGGCCGGAATCGGTAGCGTAGGTGGCGTAGTTATGGCACTTGAAGCACACGCCGGCCGTGTTCGAGACCAACTCGCTGCTAAGGGTGCTCTTGTACCATAGGCCTTTTAGCAGAAAGTTGTTGTTCGATCCATGCGGTCCCCAGGGATTGCCGTTCTCGCCGCCATCGGGGATCACCGAGGTGCTCGAGGTGACGTTCGAACCGTGGCAGTCGCTGCAGTACATCGTCTGCGCGCCGACCGCGTTTCTCCAGGGCAGCAGCCAGTTGTTCGCCGAGAGCCCGCCGCGCACCGCCGGCGTGCGCCCGGTGATGTCCATCACCGGGTGCCATGACCGGTGGTTGTTGGTCGAATACGCCGCGGCGGCGCCGGAGTCGGCCGTCGTCACTTCCCCTTGATGGGCAAAGGGCGCCTGAAATTCCTTCGCCTGGTTGGTGTACTGCGTGAGATTGTTAGTGCTGGAGGGCGTGCCGCCCGGATAGCCGAGGATCGGCCGGTTGCCTGCCGGATAGGTATTGTTGTCGCTATAGCCATAGTCCGAGTGGCACTTGAGGCAGATCTGGTACTCGCGGGTCACATAGGTGGCCGTCACGCTGGTATCTGCGTTGGTGCCCGGATCGCCGCGCTTGACCAGATAACTGGTCGGCAGGCTGCCAAACGAGGCGCTGCCGTAGATCGGCTCGACACCCCAGGCGCCGCGCAGGACACCGGACGCGATATTGGTGTGCGTGTAGCCGGCGGCGTCGGTATGTGCATGGGTGCCCGCGGCGTCTGGCGCGCCGGACAGGGTTCCGGCCGGGTTGCCTACCAGCGATCGGAATTTAACTACCCGGTGCGGATTATGGCAGTCGGTGCACTCGGCGTGGCGGTTACTGAGGTTGCCCACGCCGAGCTTGGAACGGGACTCGAGCGAGTCCGCCCCGCAGCGGTTCGCCGCGGTGGCGCAGTCGATGAATCCGTCACTGAAATTGCCGCCGATGTCGTGCACTTCGCTCCCGGCCGGCTGATCGCTCGAAGTGATCGGCATGCGCCGCAGCAGCAGGAAATCGCCCCTGATATTGGGCACCGTCGTGCTCGGCGTGATGACGCTGGATGCAGTATCGGTATGACACTGGTAGCAGGTCTGCTCGAGCGCGGAATTGCCGCCGGACTTCGGGTTCGTTCCACTGTCGGTACCCTCGCGCAACAACCGGCGCGAACCCGGCACGGTATGCGTATCGTGGCAGTTCAGGCAGGCCGCCTTCCATACCGGCAGGTTCGCCGGAAAATCGCGCTGCGCCGCGGGCGTCGCCAGGTAGGTGGGCGTCGCCACCAGGGGGTTGGCATGCGCCGAATAGGCCCAGGTGCCGCTGCCCTGGTTCTTGTCGTGGCAGGACAGGCAGATGATGTCGTTCACCACGTCGTGCGTGTTGCTGGGGACCGCCTGCTGGAAGCGATTCAGGCGCAGGAATTTGTGGTTGCCACGGGTGGTGTCGGTTTCGCGCAGATGCGGATCGTGGCAGGTGCCGCATTGCACCTGGCCCACGCCACCGGCGCCGGTGCCCTCAAGCGGCAACGACGGACGGTAACCCGAGACGCGCACGCCGATCACGCTGCCGCTACCCGCCGGCCACTTCTGGTTGGCATCCACCGCGCGCAACTCGCCGTCGCGCGTGGCCAGCGTGCTGGTGAAATTCACCGAAATCGGATGGTCGTTGGTAAGATCCACGCCAAGATTGCGCGTGAATCCGGTCGACGCACCGGTACCTCCGGGCATCACGCCGCCAGTACCGGTACCAGTCATCGGAATGGATACCGTGCCCGGCGTGCTCGATCCTTGCCCCCCCAGCACATTGACGTTGCCGATCGCCAGCGTGCCGTCGTGGCACGACAGGCACAACTTGGAACTGCCGCCCGGCTGATCGAGCGAGCCCTGGATCGCATTGGCGTCAAGCGAGGAAGACGTGTATACGGAATACGTTGCATTCGAAAGGGCACGGTTCCATAGCGGAGTCACTCCGGAGGTCGCGGCGTGCGGCGTATGGCAAAACACGCACACCTGCGTCTCCGAAACCGCCTTCACCGTGCCGGCTCCGCCCGCCGACAGATTGTGCTTGGTGTTGCGCACATCGGGGACCAGCGCGGCGCAGGCCGCGCCCGCCGCCACGACAGCGACCACTGCCCATGCCGTAATCAGTACGCCACGGATGTTAGCCACCATCACCGCCCGTCTCCAGATACTGGAATACCACTACGCGCCCGTTGAACATGTCGCCGACAAATACCCGGTTACGACTGTCGATCCAGGCGCCGGCCGGCAGATAGAACCTGCCGGTCTCCTGTCCAAGCCCGCCGATCGCCATCAGAAAATCGCCGTCCCGATTGAATACGAGCAGGTGGTCGTGATAGGACTCGACCACATAAATGTTGCCGTCGCTGTCCACCGTGATGCCCTTGGGCCGCACCAGGTTACCGACAAACAGCCCGCGCCTGCCGAAACTCGAGCGCCAGCGATCGCCGCCGTCGGCGAACACCTGAATGCGGCTGTTCATGGTATCCGCGACATACAGCTCACCGCGCGCGAACGCGAGGAAAGTCGGAAAGTTGAACTCGCCCGCACCTTCACCCTGGCGGCCGATCACCTGCAGCAGTTGCCCATCATCGTCGAAAACCTTGATGTCATGCGCGTAAGTATCGGCGACGAAAATGCGCTTGCGCGCCGCATCGTAGGCCAAGCCGGTGGGCCGCTTGAGTACACCGCGTCCGATCGCGCGTCCGGGGTTCCCGCTTGCATCGAGACGGGCGACAATGCCAAGCTGGGCGTCGGCAACCAGTATCTGGCCGGCTGGGCCGGCCGCAATGCCGATCGGGGCAATAAAATTGGCGAGCCCATCTGCCTTGTCCCACAGCAGCAGTTCGCCCGCAACCGGGTCGAACACGAACACCGCCTGGCGGCTTGCATCCGTAACCAGAATTCGTCCCGTCGCGTCAACCGTCCCGGACTGCGGTCGCTGCAGCACCGTTGACGGTTGCTCGCCGACGACGAGCGCGGCAAGCCGGCGCAGCAATCCGCCGACGCCGTCCGCCGCGGCCGGCGCCGGCCTGAAAGTCACCTCGCCGAGGAGCTGCCCGGCATACATGAAACGCGGTACCTCCGGCGCCGCCGGCCACATCAGACGGCGGCCTTCGGGCGCATCTTCCATGCCGAAATGCAGCACGCGCGGAGCGGGCGCGGCGCAGGCGCCCAGCAGCACGCACAACGCCAGAAAAAGAGCGGTCGACAGCTTTACCATCGGCCTGGCCCTAATGACTGATTGCCGCCATGGACGCGACTTTCCAGGCCATGGCGTCCCGAGTGGCACAGATCGCAGCGCTCCGTGCCCCACGCGATCTGGCCGTTGTGGCACAAACCGCAGAACTTGCCGTTGACGATATCCACCATGAGCACGTCGTTGGCGCCCGCCCGCATCTTGAAGCCCAGTTCATCGTGGCATACTTTACAGCGAAAGCGGATGCGGTGAAACCAGTGCGAAAAGATCACCGGACGCATGCCCTCTTTATCCGAGCGCTTGTTGAGCACCACGTCGCCATACTCGGCTCGCGCCGGCGCCACATCCAGCACCGCACCGAGAGCCATCAGCATCGACAAGCACATGAGCATGCCCTTGCGCATGGCTAGGAACCCCGCACGGCTGCGGCAGGCAGCGGCTTGTCACGCGCTGTGTTGTGGCAGCGCCCGCACTGGGTCAAGGGAAACGCAACCGCGCCATGGCAGACCCCGCACTGCTCGCCTTGCAGGATGAGCTGCATACTGAATTTGTTGGCGCCCGCCTTCGACTTGAACAATTGCTCGTGGCAGTTGCTGCAATCGAGCCACACGGTGTGCTGCCGGTGCGGGAAACGGACGATGGGCGTGCCGCCGCGGAGGTTAAGCAGAATGTCCGTGTCGAGAACGCGTATCTTGGTTTCCGGGAGGATGTTGGTGCGTGGATTGATGCGACCCTGTTCCAGCGCCGTTGGCCAATGCACCAGGTTTCCCGAGGGGTCTGCCGGCAAGCGTGACAGCGCTTCACCCGGTTGCTGCAACAACCGCAGTGCCGGACTCTTGGGATCGTGGATGCCGTCTTTTGCCAGCGGCACCCAGCGCCGCACCGGTTCGGCTGCGATGGGCGTCCGCGCAAACAGGATCATTGTCGCCAGCAACAGCCATATGCAGTACCTCGACCGTCGCATACTCCGCCCGCTGCGCATCCGCGCCACCTAGCCCGGAATGAACACGCCGGCGCCGCGGATGGCGCGTATCAGCTCGCGCGTCGACTCCTCCAGCAGCCTTACCCCGGCGGCGTGGTCGGCGCCGGCGGCCGCGGCATCGGCCTGATTACGCAACTGCAATGCTTTGGCCAGCACGGATTGCTGCTCGGTGGTGCGCGTTTTGCCGTTCAACAGCACCTTGATCAGCATCTGGTGGGTGTCGTTGCGGTCGACCTCGTAGCGGTATTCCTCTTCCCTCGTCGCAAAGTGCAGCGAGCGCACCAGCGTATCACCGCCGCGCAGCGAACTCACCGCGGCCTTGGCGAGGAGATAAGCACGGTCCAGCGCCGCGCGCCCGGCATCGAGTTTGCCCTCGCCCGCCAACCGCCGGGCGTCGCCGATCAGATTGTCGACGTCGCGGCTGGTTTCCGCCACGCCGGCAGTACCCGGTTTTTCCCCGGCGACGCGGCGAAAAGCGGCGTGCAGGGAATTGACGCTATCCAGGCGCGCTTCAAAGTCGCTGCGTGCCTTGGGCTCGGCGACTTCCCCGGGCGCCGCGGAGCGCACCGCCTCGAACATCTGCACACTTGCTTCCGGCAGCAACGCCGAGGCGCGCGCGTACTGGGCCGCCCGAAACGCGGCGCGCGCCTGGCGATAGATCTCGCGCGCTTTCTCGTGCTTTTGCCGGGCGCTTGTGTCGCCGCTCGCCTCGATCTGGCGCGCCGCCGATGATTTTTCCAGCAGGGTTTCCACCGCTGCCAGCCGCTGTTCCAGCCGGACCCGATCCACGGCTGCATCGGCGGCTGCCGGCTGCGTGGAAACCTCCGTGGAAGCCGCTGCCGCACTCAAGACGAGCACCACCATACAGACTCGAATCGCCCTCATGATCACCCCGTCACCACGGAAATCATTGCGGTCTTGGATCCTGCGGCACGCGCAGCCCGGCCGCCGCCAGCGCGCTCTGCAACTGGGCCGTTCCACTGCGCAGCGCCGTCAGCGCCGAGTGATAATCCTTCGCGGCCGCGTGCCGTTGCGCCTGCTCGCGCAGTCCGCGGTTGGCATCCACGAATTGCCGGGCCTCGCGCACCGCTTCGCCGCCGGGCTTGAACCCGTCCAACGCAATCGGGATGAGGTCGGCGTAGCTGCGGTTGCGTTCCAGCTCGTTGGCGTACTCTTCGGCCAGGGTCTCGAAACGCTGGACATACTCGATAGTCTTCGAGCCCAGCACCCGGCCGAGGCCCATCATCAATGTTCGTTCCGCCTCGGCCAGCGACTTGTTGGCCTGCACGACCTGCTCCGATTCCGCGTGACCCTTGGCGCGGTCGACGAGCTGCGCCACTTTAACCAGCAAGGCATCGTTTGCGGCCGCCTCCGGCGGCTGCGGCCTCGCGCGCTGCAAGTGCCGCTGATAGGAAATACGCAGCGACTCGACCGAATCCAGCATTTGCGCGTAGCGCACCCGGTGCTCGACATTGCGCGCAAGCGGGTCCGGCACGAGCTGGCGCGCCTTGCCGATCAACCAGGTCGCTTGGTTGAGGTGTTTGTCCGCACCGGCGATATCATTATTCTTGATCGAGAGCACTGCATTACGGAAGTTCTCCTGCGCGCTGGCCAGAAATTTCCTGGCTTCGGCATTGTTGCCGGCCTCGATGCGCCTGATTGCCGGAGAATCGGATAGCACGCGCTTCAGAAAGGCTGCCTTCTGCTCGACGAGCTGGCGCGACGCGTTTACCGTCGGGCTTGGCACCTTGGTTTCGCCCTGGGCGGCGTACGCCGCGACGCAAGTGCCGGACGTTACCGCCAGCACGATCCACTGTAGCAGGCGCGTCATGGTTTGCCTCCTCCCGCGGACTGGGCTTCGGCGATCCGCGCCTCGGCGCTTTTCTGCCGCGCGTGGCACAGCCGGCATTCCGAGATCGGAAACGCGACCTTGCCGTGACACACGCCGCATTTCTGGCCGAGCATGATGGCGGCCATGCTGATCTGGTTGGACCCCTTCTGCGGCGTGAATATCGCCGGATGACAGTTCGAGCAATCCAGCCACTCCGTGTGCTGCTTGTGCGGAAACACAACGTCGTGCATCGAACCCTTGACTTCGCGCACGATGTTCAAGTCCATGACCGTGGCCTGGGCTTTGGGGTCGCGGACATCCCACCGCGGCTGGATTCGCTTACTGCCGAGAGCCGCACCCCAGTTCACGTAGTTGCCGAGGTTGCTGCGCGGCAGCGACTGGAACGAGCGCAACGGCGCCTGCAACAGCGCGGTGCCCGGGCTCGCCGGATCGTGGATGCCGTCCTCGCTTGGCGGGCGGTTGCGCCCCGACGGCGCCGCCATCAGGCGATTAAAGGCGTTGGGGTCGCCGGCCTCCTGCGGCGCCGGCGCTACTGGCGCGCTCGCAACGGCGGTGCCACTTGCCTGCAGTGTTTGCGCGACCGGCTGGATTGGCGCGGCTGGCACCGCGGCCACGCCGGGTTGCGGCGGCGCGCTGTCGCCGCGCGCTTGCGCCAGCATGAAATCGACCGCCGCGCGCAGATCCGCGTCGGGGAGCGAAGCGTTGCCACCCTTGGGCGGCATAGCGCCTTTGCCTTTGATGGCGTTGGTGTATACCGGTCCGGTTCCCGCGCCGAGCCGCGCCGCCCAAGCCGCGACGTCACCAAGCTTGGGCGCCCCCGCCAGGCCGAGCGTGTGACAGGCGGCGCAAGCTGCCTGATACACCAACTTGCCCTTGGCGAGGTCCGCCGCTTTGGCATTCGGCGATTGCTGCGCGTGCGTCAAGCCGACCAACAACGCCGCGCACGCCAGCCCAACAGTAAAAAATCGAAGCTTCATCCCGGGTCGTCCCTATTTCTTGCCGCCGGCCGCCGGCGCCGGCGCGCCCAACAGATTGATGGTGCTCTCGTGCAACTGCGTCGGCGTGCCGGGCTTGGCGGAATGGCACAGATCGCAGTTCTCCACCGACCAGGCCACCGAACCATTATGGCAGGCGCCGCAGTATTGACCGTCAATGATTTTCAGCATGTTGATCTCGTTGCCCCCGGCCTTGAACTTTATGCCGAGGTCGGTGTGACACGCCTTGCAGCGAAAGCGCACGCGGTGGAACCAATGCGGGAACACCACCGGGCGCATGCCGGCGCCGTCGGAATAATTGTTCATGACCACGTCGCCATACTCGGCGCGTGCCGAGTGCACGCCGCCGGACAGCACCATGACAGCCGCGGCCAGCGCCGCGCACGCGGCCACCCCTTTCCAGCCGCGGCTCACCGCACCCCTCCCTTCGCCCGAAGTTTCTCTACCACTAGTAACCTCCGAATTCCCGCATCATGCGGAAAAAAATCATGGCATCGCGCCGCCCCTCGACCTGGGCAAAGCGCATCGACAAGCCCAGCGCGACGCGCCCGATGTTGTAGTCCAGGCGCTGTTCGAACGATTGGTTCACCCGCTCGCGTGGGGCGTCGATGTCCCCCTGCAAGCGCGACTTGAACCGCGACTCGTTGGCGCTGTAGAGGGCGCTATAGCGCAGCCGCGGCACGTCGAACGCGCGCTGTTGAAAATAACTCAGATTGCCGCTGGTATTGAAAGTCATCCCGGTGCGCGGCGTATTGGGCGTGGCCTGGCGCACGCCTTGCACCGTCAGGTTGGCCGCGACCGAGGCGTTGCGGCTGAACTGGACTTGGCCGCTCGCCTGGAAATTGAGCAGTTGGAAGTGGTTTTGGTTTTGGCCGCTGCTGATCGAGTCGGCGCCGATCAGGCTCACGTAAGCGCTGGTCGCCGCGCCCCGCGACAAGCGCCACGAGGCGCTCGCATTGTGGCCGAGCGACTGCGAACCCGCGGTAACGCTGTCAAAACTGGCGCCGACGCTCTGCCCGAGACCGAAGTTGGCTTGCGAGTTCTCGCCCAAGTTCAAGCTGCGATTGAGGTTATGCCCGAACTGGCCGCCCAGGTTTTGGCGCATGCCTTCGACAAGGCCGGTTTGGTTGGAGACGTTTGCACCGGTGTTCCAGGTGTAATTGGCCCCGAAAATCCCGACTGGATCGCCAATGCGGGTTGCGTAGGCGGTCTGTGTGGTCACAAGCCTGCTGGCCGCATCTGTAAGCAACTGCGTGACAGAGACGCTGGCGGCGAGGCTGGTTTGGCGGCTGAGCGCGTAAGTCGCGGCCAGGTTTGCGCCCAAGGTAAGAGACTGCGTTTGTGTTGCGCTATTTGCGATCGCGGAGCGGAACATGCGTGCGCCGCCGGTCACATAAAGGGGCGAGTCCTCCTCCGGGCGCCAGGTCGCGAAGGTGTTGGCCTGCGCAAAATTTGAACGATTTTCCGTGGGCACTCCGGCCGAGAGCAGACGAAAATCGCTGCTGCTCAGGCTGGCAAGGCTCTCGACCGACAACTCCGGCTCCGGACGGTAGCTATGTCGCCCATTGATCTGGCTGAACGCAGTACGCTCGCCGGTGTCGCTGCGCGTATTGCCGGTGTGGCTGCCCGACAGGTTGAACGACTGCGGGCCGGCGTCTCGGTTCATGCTCGCCGCCAGGGCATTCACGGTATCCCGGCCGAAGGACTGCGACTCCAGCGTGCTGCGGTTGAAGCTCGCGCTGTAATTATCCCCGCCTTCGAGCGGACGATAGCTCTGGCGCATGCCGAATCGCGTGCTGGTAATGTCGCCGCTGGTCAATTCACCGCTCGCTCGGCTGTCGCTCACGTCGAAGTAAGCGTTGAACGGAAACCGGCTTACCGGGAACAGCGTCGCCTCAGCATTGCCGGTCACCGCGTTCGATCGGGTACTGTGTGCCTGCTCGGCGGACAGGCCCGCGCCAGCGCTTTGCCGCTCCTGGCTGACGAGCAATCCCAGGCCGCCGCTCACCTGCGCGAACCATGGCTGCCAGATGTAACTGGCGCCTTTGATGTTGGCGCTTTCAATCCGCTGCAGTCGCCGCGGATTATTCCCCGAGTTGTTCATGCGAATGTCGGTCGCCATGGATCCGCCCCAGCGCACCGGTGGCAGGCCCCATCCGAACCAAGGCGGCGATACCCCGACGATCGCGCCACTCGCCGCATCGGCGGCCGCGCCACTCGCCGCATCGGCGGCCGCGCCACTCGCCGCATCGGCGGCCGCGGACGGCTGCGGTTGTTGCGCATCGACGCCTGCGTCTGTTGCCGTTCCCGCGCCTATGGCCTGCGCGAGCAGCAAACCGCCCACTCGCGGCCGCGGGCCCCGTTCGAACCGGCCAGGGGATTCGGCCGAGATCGCGTCATGCGCCGTATCCTGAGAGCGAGACGGCGGGGTATTTCTGGGATTGGCGCGAACATCTTTCGTTGTTCGCACGGCGATGCCTTGCGCCAGCAGCAAACCGCCCCACCGCCGCGCTGGCAGGTCCCGTTCGAACCCGCCGCCGGGGGATGCGATAGAGACCGCGTCGTTTGCTGCATTCGGCGTGCCGGAAGACGACCGCGGTGTCTTGGGATCGGTCGCAACGTCAGTCCTCATTCTCGCGTGACCGCCCGGCGCGGGCAGCATAGCCAACTGCCCCGCCGCAGGCTGTGCGCCCGCGCTGTTGGCATGCGCGATCACGCCCGCGCACCAAGTGGCAAGTACTGTCGCGCGCCAACCGTGTTTCTCCGGGCTCCACACATCACTCTTCTCTTCTCGTCAGTCGAGTCACGTCACCGCTCAATGCGCCGCTCCGGCGCCAGCCGCGCCGCTATCGCCGGCGGCAGCGCGAACGCGGTCGGCGCCGATCCTGATTTCGGCGCCGGCCCGCAACCGGGCGCGCAACTCGCGCCACTGCGTTTCCCCCTGCTCGCGCTCCCACAGCTCGGCGACGTTGCGCCGCACCTCCTGCAAGGTCCGCAACTGCGCGGGTCGACGCTCGGCAACGCGGAAAACCGCCACGCCCTCCAGCAATCTTAGCGGTTCCGAGATCGCGCCGGGCGCCAGCTTGTCGATTTCGGTCTCGACGCCCTGGGGTAAGGTGCCGCGATGACGGTATCCCATGTCGCCCCCGTCGCGCGCCGAGTCATCACCCGAATGCCGCCGCGCGAGCTCGGCAAAGTCCGCGCCATTCGCGAGTTGCCCGATAATGTCTTGTGCCTTCTGCTGCGCCTGCTCCCGCACCGAGGACGGCGAGGACGGGTCGATCTTAAGCAGAATCATCGACAGCCGCAACTGCTCCGGTTGAATGAACAGCTCGGGATGGGATTCGTAGTAGGCGCGCAGCCCGGCCTCGGTGGACGGCGGCGCGACGCGGGTCGCCGCTTCCAACTGCGCAAGCACGCTTTGCTCTTCCAGAGCGCGCGTGAACTCCGGCAATACCCGCGCACGGTCCGCCTGCCATTGCGGATGGTCGCGATAGCGTTGTTCGTGGGCCGCAAGCTTCGCGCGCACCTGTTCCTCGTCCGCACGAATGCCGCGGCGCTGCGCTTCTTTTAACAACAACACCCGGTCGACCAGGTTATCGGTAACCTCGCTTCGTAGCGCGGCGAGCTGGTCTTCCGGCGGCTGGCGGTGATAATACTTCTGCCGGACCGCGGCCTGCAGCGCCGCCTCGAACTGCTGCGTGCTGATCGCCGCGCCATCGACCACTACCAGAACCGCGTCCGGCGAGCCGTCGGTGTCCGTGCCGGCGGCGGCCCAGCAAGCCGGTGCAAAAAGCCACAGCGCAGCGACGAGACCGGCTAACCCTCGCATCATTCTGGTCACGGCTGAGGACCTCTCAATAAAGAACGGGTCAGCCCTACCGCCTGACCCGTGGTTGGCGAAAGCGGGACTACTTAACGTGGCAGGAGAGGCACAGGGCGCTGCCGGTATTGGCAACCCGCAGGAACGTCGTATTAGAGCTGTGCGGATCGTGGCAACTGCCGCATTCGACCGAGGGGCTCACGCCGGCGCTGAAGGTGCGCCGGTAAAGAATCATGTCCGCTTTTTCGCGCGTGCCGGCGACCGCGGTGTCAACCCAAAACTGGACCAGACCATTGATCGTCGCACGGCTGACCGCTTTGAAGTCCGGGTCTTTGCAGGTGCCCGCCGCTTCGGTGATCCCGCCGCCGCAATACTCGACGCCGATCGGATGATCGTTGCGCAGATCGGCGCTGAGATTGGTGATGCCAGCGGGCATCTGGCCGGTTGCGCCTACATACGTCGTCCAGGTGTACCCCGCCGGTCTGGCACCTCCCGCACTGAAACCGCCAGACCCTGGCGCGTTGATCATGTTGTCCATCGCCTGGGTGCCGTCGTGGCATGACAGACAGGCTTGCGAGACCGAGCCGACCGTCAGGACCTGACCATCGAGAGTGCCCGACTCACCACCCGTCGCACCGTAGAGCGTGTAAGTGGTCGAGGGCAGATTCTTGTTCCACAAGGGAGCGGTTCCGACCTGACTGCCGTGGGGGGTGTGGCAGAACACGCACACTTCATCGGTTCCCGCAGTAAGGTGGGCGGTTGTGGCCGTGGCCCCGGCGTTGCCCGTGCCTAGGTTATGCTTGGTGCCACTGATCTGCGCCAGCGCCGTGTCGGCTGCCATCGTTGTAAACATGACGATACTCGCCGCGGCAATCCAGCCGCCTAGTGAATCCAGCTTACTCAGACGTTCCATGATTCGCTCCTTTCTGTTAATACCCTGTCAATGTCGTCTTGTCCGAACCCGAAAACGGTTCTCAGCGGATCATATGCATCTTTCGTGCCAACAACACCGGAGATCGAAAAGGACAGCAAAGAGCGTTTCGGCAGCGCTTTTAGCTCCGCACTAGCGCGCGGAAAAGAAATTCCTATGAAATTTCCTGCAAGTTTCCCGAATCAGGGAAATTCGATTCTCGAAAGCGGGAAAGAATCAGGACGAGGCAACGCCTCAACGGGATGCAGGCTTGGCGCCAGGCCGCTGGCCAAGATAGCCGGCGTCGGCTTTCAGGTTGAAGGGACGAAAGATGTCGACCTTTCTGAACCACTGATCGACCATATAAACCCGGCCGTCCTCGTCGACATAGATGCCCGCCGGCAGCATGTAGCGGGCCGGCCCGTCCTGTTCCGAGCGGCCGCCGACGAACATCAGCATTTCGCCCTCCGGATCGAAGATTTGAAAGTTGCCGAAAGCGGTGTCCGTCACATAAATATTGCCCGCCGGATCGGCGGCGATCTCCTTGGGCCGCGAGAACTGCCCGATCTGCCGGCCGATTTTGCCGAAGCTCTTCAGAAATTTGCCGTCGCGGTCGAAAATCTGCACGCGGAAATTGCCCGAGTCGACGATATAAAGCCGCCCGTCCTTGCCTACCACCAGGTCGCGCGGAAAATTGAAGTCGCCGGGATCCTTGCCGCGCTTGCCGAAGTCGAACAGGGGCTCGCCGCTCGACGCGTCAACCACGCGCACGCGGTGCTGTTGCGAGGCGACGCCACCGATGTCGATCAGGTAGACGCGGTCGCCCTTGGGATCCACGGTGACATTCGCCAGGCGGTCGAACCACTTGGGGTCTCCTATCCGGCGCAGGAACTTGCCGTCCTTGTCGTAGATGAGGATTGCCTTGGCGCTGCTATCGGCCACATAGAGATTGCCTTGGCGATCCACGTCGATGCCGAGCGGCTTCGACAGTTTGCCCGGGTCGTCGGCGCCGATTTTATAGTGGCGCCCGCTGGGCACGTCGAATACCCGGATCACCGCCTCCACCGAGTCGGAAACGAAAATACGCCCCTGGAAAACCGCGATCGCGTTCGGCTTGTTGAGCCCTTCGCCCTTGACTCCCTCCCCCGTAAGGAGGCTGCGCAGCTTGGAATCCGAGGTCTCCAGCGCAATATCGCCACTGCCGTAGATCGTGCGCTCATATACAAACCGCGGCTCCTCGGGCGGCTCCGGGAACACCAGCGGCCCGGTATCCACGGTCGGTTTCGCCGGCGGCAGCGGCGCGCACGCAGCGAGCAACACCGCGATGGCGCCAGCCAGCGCCATCAGGATGGGCTTGCCGATGCTGCCTAAATGCGTGCTACTCATGCGTGTTCTCCGCGGTGATAACTCGCCTGTCATGGGGGAACCGGATTGCCCGGATCAGCCGGATCACCTCCGGGGCGCGCCCGCCGTTGTCTAATGGTCGCACATATCGTACCCATTGTGCATCACGCCGTCGTTTCGCCACCGAAACGCCGGACGCCGGCGGAAAAGTCATTCCAGACCTGCCGCTACCTCACCTGACTCAATATGTGATCCGCCGCGGCCTTGGCTTGCGCATCCGACAGCGAGGCGTTACCGCCCTTGGGCGGCATCGCTCCCCTGCCCTTGAGTACCGTCGTCAGCATCGCGTCCCGGCCCAGGGCGAGCCGCTGGATCCATGCCGCCTTGTCGCCTGTCTTGGGAGCCCCAGCCACCCCGTTCGCGTGGCACAGTGCGCAGGTCTGGGCGTAAATCACTCTGCCGTCCATGGCAGTCGCGCTGGCGGGCGCCAGTAAGGCACTCGCCGCAGCCAAAACCGCCACCGCCTCTGTTTTCATTTGTCCACCTCTTGAGCCAGTGCCTGAACTCCAGCGCATTTTGCGCCGCTGGTTTGTTTGGATCCGGATCGACAAAGCCGAGTCCGCGCAGAACGGGCCGTAGTTTGCTCAAAGCAAACGGCGTGCCACTCAGACCAGCCTGCGGACAAAGCGCCACCGGGTCGGCCGTTCGTATCATCGAACGCTGGTTCGCTTGTTTCGTGTCGGACGTGCGTAAGCGTGGCGGTGCGTGTCCGAAGAAGTTGAGCGGCGCCAACTCCGATCGTGGGTTCCCCTTTTTCAGCGGATTGCACGCCGGTCGGCGGTCCGCACTCACGCGGCACCGCCTGTGCGGTGTCACACCGCAAACGTCACTTGTCGGTCCGCGGCTGCTCGAAGCCGTAGTCACCGTGGAGTCCGCGGTAGGCGCTGTGGCCCGGTGCCATCGGTCCGAAGAGATAGAAGATCGGCGGCGCAGCGCTCAGCGTCTGTCCGATCCCCAGTCCGTATCTTACTTTCAGCGTGCGCACGAAGCCGAGGACGTCCTGAAGCTCGCCGCGCGAGAATTTGTCATCCCAGTTCGGCATCTCTCCCTTGCCGCGCAGCAGGCTGCGCATGAGCTCGGCATCGCCCTTCTCGAGCGTCTCGCCCAGTGCGAAGGAGGGCGAGTGCACATAGGCGGAGATGCCGTTGAAGCCATGGCAGCCGGCGCAGAACTTCTCATAGAGTGGTTGTCCCGCCGGCGAAGCCTGGGAACGTTCGCGGGAAGGTCTCTGGCCGGGGGCAACGCCGGATTCGGGCGCGCCCGGGGAATTCAGCATCGCGAGATTGCGTTGTGCCCTGGGGTTGCCCTGTGCCGCCGCCCGTTGGAACCACATCCGGGCACGCGTTCGGTCCATGCGCACGCCTTCACCATGGAACAACATGAACCCGACCACGTTCTGACTTTCCGCGTCGCCCGCCTCGGCGCGCGCCAGGAACTTTCGATAAGTCGTTTCAGGCGCGCCGTTGCCGGCCTCCCCCCAGTCTCCCCTGAGCACGCCGCAGGCGGATAACTGCGCCGCAAGCAAGACGCTCAGGGCGAGGCGAACAAACCGCATGATGCCTGTGTGTAACATGCCTGATTCGAAATCAATCCGCCCACTGCATGCGTATTCAGCCGGTACAATATTGTTTATTGTATCCAACCGCGCTACTGCCCGGTTAATTCGGTGATGATGCAACTAGCCGGTTGTTCTGGGAAACTACGGACATGATATCGGCGCTACTGGATTCTGCGGGTATCCGGCATGGGTTTAACAGGACGAAGGTTTATGCCCTGGCCGAAAAAAAAGCGCCGAAGCGCGTTTTTTCCGGAACCCGAACGAGCCGGCTATTTGCTGGCACCGATCATGTACTGAACGCTGGCCTTGATGTCGGCGTCAGACAGGGCGGCATTGCCGGCCTTGGCGGGCATGGCGCCTTTGCCCTTGGCCACGGACTGGATCATCGCGGCTTCGCCGCTTTTGATGCGGGGAGCCCAGGCACCCTTGTCGCCCATCTTGGGCGCGCCGGCTACACCTTGACCGTGGCAGACTTTGCAGGTGGATTCGTAAATGGCCTTGCCGTCGGCGGCGAAGGTTTGGCCGGCCATCAGAGCAGTTGCGGCGGAAAGGGCGAGCACGACAGATTTCATTGAATTCTCCTTGAGTTTGGATTAACGGTAAAAAACCGGCGGTATTCTAAGCGAGCGGCGATATGCCGTCCAGAGCGATTCCATTCCACCCGCGCTCGCCGTCATTGCGCGCCCCGTGCAGAAGCGGTATATTGCCCGCATCGGGAATAAGCAGACTCCCGGTCAGACGGTGTCCCGTCCAAGTTCTGCGGTTTTCATTGCGCGAGGATACTCATGGACACCGTTATCTCCAGCGTTACAATTTCACAGCTCCTTCAGCATTCGAACTCCAAGTGGGTCACGCGCGAGCGCCCCAAGATCGATCGCATCGCCTGTCCCTGGCTGATTCGGCGTTTCATCGACCCGCGCGCGCAATTTCTTTACGTGCCTTCGGCCGAGGTGCGCGCGGTTGCAAAGGCCGAGCAGGCGATTCCCTATGACGTGCCGGAGGTGCAGTTCTCCCACCGCGGCGAACTGTGCAGCTTCGATGCTTTTCTCGCGGACTTCGGACTCGACGATCCCGCACTCGCCGATCTGGCGCTGATCGTGCGTGGCGCCGACACCGGCAAGCTCGAGCTGACGCCGCAGTCGCCTGGCCTGCTCGCCGTCTCGCTCGGGCTTTCGCTCAACTATCCCGACGACCATGCCATGCTCGAACACGGGATGGTCGTCTACGATGCCCTCTACGCCTGGATCCGCACTACGCGCGCGGAGATCCACAATGCCGCGCCGATCAGGAAGCAATCATGACCCAGGACACGCAGCAAGCACCCGCGCCTGTAAGCCTAGTCGAAGCGTTCTGGTACTGGCTCAAGCTAGGCTTCATCAGTTTCGGCGGCCCCACAGGGCAGATCGCGATGATGCACCAGGACCTGGTGGAAAGACGGCGCTGGATCTCGGAGAAGCGCTTCCTGCATGCGCTCAACTACTGCATGCTGCTGCCCGGGCCGGAGGCCACCCAGCTCGCCACCTATATCGGCTGGATGATGCATCGGACCTGGGGCGGCGTCATCGCCGGCGTGCTGTTCGTGCTGCCCTCCATGTTCATCCTGATGGCGCTCACCTGGATCTATCTCGTGTTCGGCAAGGTGCCGCTGGTGGCGGGCATCCTTTATGGCATCAAGCCCGCGGTCACCGCCATCGTGGTATTCGCCGCTTACCGCATCGGTTCGCGCGCGCTGAAGAACGGTGTGCTGTGGGCGATCAGCGCCGCGGCCTTCACCGCCATTTTCGCGTTCAAGGTCCCGTTCCCCTACATCGTGCTGGCAGCCGGCATCATCGGCGCCATCGGCGGGCGCGTGGCGCCGGCCAAATTCGCCACCGGCGGCGGGCATGGCGCAGCCGGCAAGAGCTATGGCGTGGCGATCATCGACGACGACACGCCCACGCCCGCGCACGCGCGCTTCGCCTGGCCGCGCTTCATCGGCTTCACCGTCGCGGGCCTCGCCCTCTGGGCGGGCATGATGGCCTGGCTCTACGCGCTGCGCGGCTGGGATGGAACCCTGACGCAGATCGGCTGGTTTTTCACCAAGGCGGCGCTGCTGACTTTCGGCGGCGCCTACGCCGTGCTGCCCTACGTGTACCAGGGAGGCGTCGAAACCTATGGCTGGCTCACGCCGACGCAGATGATAGACGGCCTTGCGCTGGGCGAGACCACGCCCGGACCGCTGATCATGATCGTGACCTATGTCGGTTTCGTCGGCGGCTGGACCAAGCAGCTGTTCGGTGCGGATGCAAGTTCGCAAGTCTGGGCCGGCATGGCGGGCGGCGCCATTGCCCCCTTCTTCACCTTCCTCCCGTCCTATCTCTTCATCCTCATCGGCGGGCCGCTGGTCGAGGCAACGCACGGCGACCTCAAGTTCACCGCCCCGCTCACCGGCATCACCGCGGCGGTGGTCGGCGTGATCCTCAACCTCGCCGCGTTCTTCGCCTGGCATGTGCTGTGGCCGGCCGGCCTCGGCGGCAGCTTCGAGTGGTTTTCCGCGCTCGCGGGCCTTGCCGCGTTCATCGCCTTGTTCAGGTACAAAGCCGGCATCATCCCGGTGATCCTGGCTTGCGGCGCGGCGGGATTGGCTTACACTTTGTTGCTTTGACCGTACACAGGTTACAACCAATGACGGAGGGGGCGCCGCAGCGCCCCCTCCGTCGATTGCGCGGTCGGACTATTTCTTGGTCCCTGCCGCCGCCGGCTTGGCGCCCTTGGCCGCAGGCGCCGGCTTGGCGCTCTTGCGCTGGGCTTTCTTGTAGCGATCGGCCACCCGGTCTTGCGATTTCGCCAGCAACTCTGCCTCTTTCTTGGCGGCGTCGGCGGCCTTGGTCTTCGCCTCTTCGGCCTTGGCCTTGGCGGCGTCGTCCATCACCGGCGCGGGGATCTTGGCGTTAGCGATCCCGGCCCCCAGAGCCATCACCAAGGCAGCAGCAAGCAGTTTTCCGGTTTTCATTTCAGGCTCCTCAGGGTTGTGTCTGCGGCGCGGTCGTTGCGGCAGGCGCGGACGTACCCGACGGCAGCGCTCTTCTGCCGGACTTGACTTCGTCGTACCAGTATTGCGCGTGTTCGCGCGCCCAGGTCTCGTCCACATAGCCGTTGCGCATTCCCTCGTAGGCCCCGGCCATTCCCACGGTACCGAGATAAATATGCGTAAACGACCAGATGATGAACCAGAGCGCGGCGATGACATGCACGATGTTGGCGAGCATCATTAGCGAGCGCGATTGATCGAAGTTGGGGAAGTCGAGCACCAGGCCGCTGGCGCTCGACACCACGCCCAAGCCGATTACTCCGCCCCAGAACCACGCTTTCTCCCCGGCGTTGAAGCGGCCGGCGGGCACGACTTCACCGCTAAGCACGCCACCGGCTTTGGCGAGCCAGGTGAAATCGTAGGCACGCGGAAGATTGTCGCGGATAAACGTCAGCGCGAATACCACGATACTGAACATGAAAACCGGCCCGGTAAAGTTGTGCAGGAATTTCCCCAGCTCCGCCAGCCAGCTGAACAGCGTGTGACCGATCAAGGGCAGAATCACGTGCTTGCCGAACAGCATGACCAGGCCGCTGACGGCGAGAATGCAAAAGCTGATCGCCACGGTCCAGTGGGCGATGCGCTCGAAGCTGGAAAAACGCTCTATCATCTTGCCGCTGGGCGTGCCGTGCAAGCCGATCGGCCCGCGCACCTTGTAGAACACGCCGATGGTGATCAATGCCAGCACCACCAGCCAGCCCCCATAAAATGTGATCGGGCCGTTGCGCAGCTTGCGCCAGGTCTCGCCCTCGGTCTGGATCAGAACACCGGTCTCGCGGCCCTTGACCGAGGTGTACTCCTCCTTGCCCGAGCGCACTTCGCGCCACACCGGCGCGTTGTTGCCCGGCTGCACCTGCTGGCGTTGCGCCTGACTTTCTTCCACGCGGCTATCCTGCGCCCTGCTTTCCTGCGCCTGCGCGTGGGCCGTCCCGCTGAACGCGGGCAGCGACAACATCAACCCGAGGAGAAAATACCGCAGTCCTGCAACAGTGGTTCGCATGACTCCTCCTTATTCGGCGCGCGTGTATTCGTTCTGGTTCTGGTTGCGCGACCTGAGGGCGGCCTCCCAACTGGCCTTGTCGCCCTTGGTCCACTTGGACGTGGTGTAAAGGCTGGCGCCGGGTTCGTTCTCCCAGGGCCTGGTATCGGGCTTGCCCTGGTACTTGCCCTGCTGGTATGCGATCACCTGCTCTTTCTCGCCGCAGCCGGCCAGGCCGGCCGTAACGACAAGAGCGGCAACTGCGAGCTTGCGTGCGCTGATCATGATTTCGCTCCTTTCGGCGCCTGCTGCTGCGGATTATCGGGTTTGCCGTAGGCGGTGCCCCAGCCCCACACCTCCGCGCCCTTGCCGCGCTTCGTCGCGCGCGTGCGGAAAATGTCGGCTACGACATCGCCGTCGCCGGCGAGGAGCGCCTTGGTCGCGCACATCTCAGCGCAGGCGGGGAGTTTGCCTTGCGCCAGGCGGTTCGAGCCGTATTTGGCGAACTCTTCCTTGGAGTTGTCCTTCTCCGGGCCGCCGGCGCAGAACGTGCACTTGTCCATCTTGCCGCGCATGCCAAAGGCGCCCGCTTGCGGAAACTGCGGCGCGCCGAACGGGCAGGCATAGAAGCAGTAACCGCAGCCGATGCACATGTCCTTGTCGTGCAGCACCACGCCTTCCTCGGTCTTGTAGAAGCAGTCCACCGGGCACACCGCCATGCACGGCGCATCCGAGCAATGCATGCAGGCGACCGAGATCGATTTCTCCCCCGGCACGCCGTCGTTGATGGTGACCACGCGGCGCCGGTTCACGCCCCAGGGCACCTCGTTTTCCTGCTTGCAGGCCGTCACGCAACCGTTGCACTCGATGCAGCGCTCGGCGTCACAAAGGAATTTCATTCTGGCCATATATTTCTCCTCTTAATCTGATTTGGGGGATTTACGCCCCGAAGGTCTCGATCCCCCTTGAGGGGAAAGTCCCCTTGGGGGACAAGGGGGCCGTGCCCCCTTGTCCCTGTCGGTGTCTCCTCTTATCCTTGAAATTTCTCGATCTGGCACAGAGTGGTCTTGGTTTCCTGCATCATGGTCACCGAGTCATAGCCGTAGGTGGTGGCGGTATTGACCGCCTCGCCGCGCACGATCGGCGCCGCCCCCTCCGGATACTGGTCGAGCATGTCCTTGCCCTGCCACCAGCCGGAAAAGTGAAACGGGACGAACGCCGTATCCGGCCCGACGCGTTCCGTCACCATGGCCTTGACCTTGAGCCTGGCGCCGCTCGGGGTTTTCACCCAGACCAGCTCGTTGTTGCGAATGCCGCGGTCGTTCGCCGCCTTCGGATTGATCTCGACGAAGTTCTCCTGCTGCAACTCGGCCAGCCAGGGATTAGAGCGCGTCTCCTCGCCGCCGCCCTCGTATTCGACCAGACGGCCGCTGGTGAGGATGATGGGGAATTGCTTGGAGATATCCTTGTTCTTCTGCTGCACCGATTTGTACAGCGTCGGCAGGCGCCAGAAGGCTTTCTTGTCATCGTGCGTCGGATACTTGTCCACCAGGTCCGGGCGCGGGCTGTACAGCGGCTCGCGATGCTGCGGCACGCCGTCGGGGAAGTTCCACACCACTGCGCGCGCCTTGGCGTTGCCGAAAGGATGGCAGCCGTGGTTTTTCATGGCCACGCGGATGATGCCGCCGGAGAGATCGGTCTTCCAGTTCTTGCCCTCCGCCGCCGCCTTCTCCGCCTCGCTGAGTTCGTCCCACCAGCCCAGTTTCTTCAGTAGCACGTGGTCGAATTCCGGATAACCGGTGGTGAGATCAGCGCCCTTGGAATGGGAGCCGTCCTCGGCGAGCAGGTTGACGCCGTCCTTCTCCACGCCGAAGTTGGCGCGGAAATTCCCGCCGCCCTCCATCACGTGCTTGGATGTGTCATACAGATTGGGCGAGCCCGGATGTTTCATTTCCGGCGTGCCGTAGCATGGCCACGGCAGGCCGAAGTACTCGCCGTCGCAGGGGCCGCCCTTGGCGCGCAGCGTCTTCACGTCGAAGGTGTGCATGTTCTTCATGTGCAGCTTCAGGCGCTCGGGACTCTGGCCGGTATAGCCGATGGTCCAGGTGCCGCGGTTGATCTCGCGCAGGATGTCCTCGACCACGGGTTCGTCCTTGGCCACCGCGATGTTCTGCTTGCCGTCCTTCTTGCCCACCAGTTGGTCGGCAAAGCCGAGTTTCTTGGCAAACAAATACATGATGGTGTGATCGGGCTTGGATTCGAACAGCGGCTCGATGACTTTCTCGCGCCACTGGAGCGAACGGTTCGACGCGGTGACGCTGCCCACGGTTTCGAACTGCGTTGCCGCCGGCAGCAAGTACACCGCGCGTTTCGGGTTAGTCGCTACGCCGTCCACCTTCATGTTGGCCATGGCCGCCGTGGCCGAGGGATAAGGATCGATCACCACCAAGAGGTCGAGCAGTTGCATCGCCTTGACCATTTCCAGGCCGCGCGACTGGCTGTTGGGCGCGTGGCCCCAGTAGAACATCCCGCGGATGTTCGGATCCTGGTCGATCAGTTCGTTCTTTTCCATCACGCCATCGATCCAGCGCGATACGGTCATGCCGGGTTTGGTCATCATCGCTTCGCTGGCGAACTGCTTTTTCAGCCAGGCAAGATCGACGTTCCAGACCTTGGCCCAGTGCGCCCAGGCGCCGGGAATGATGCCGTAGTAGCCGGGCAGCGAGTCGGGGTTGGGACCGACGTCGGTCGCGCCCTGCACGTTATCGTGGCCGCGGTAGATGTTGGTGCCGCCGCCCGAGGTGCCGACGTTGCCGAGCGCGAGTTGCAGGATGCAGGAGGCCCGCACCATGGCGTTGCCGATGGTGTGCTGCGTCTGGCCCATGCACCAGACCACCGTGCTGGGGCGGTTCTTGGCCAAGGTCTCGGCAACCTTCAACACCTCCGCCTCGGGCACTCCGCAGGCTTCCTGCACCTTGTCCGGGGTCCATTTCGCCATCACGTCCGCACGCACCTTGTCCATGCCATAGACGCGGTCCTTGATGTACTGCTTGTCTTCCCAACCGTTGTTGAAGACGTGATAGAGCACGCCGAACAGGAACGGGATGTCGGTGCCCGAGCGGATGCGCACGTACTGGTCGGCCTTGGCCGCGGTGCGGGTGAAGCGCGGATCGACCACGATCATCCTGGCGCCGCTTTCTTTCGCGTGCAGCGAGTGCAGCATCGACACCGGGTGCGCCTCGGCCGCGTTCGAGCCGATGAACATCATCGCCTTGGTGTTCTGCATGTCGTTGTAAGAGTTGGTCATGGCGCCATAGCCCCAGGTGTTGGCTACGCCCGCGACCGTGGTCGAGTGGCAGATGCGCGCCTGGTGGTCGCAGTTGTTGCTGCCCCACAGCGACACCCACTTGCGCATCAGATAGGCCTGCTCGTTGTTGTGCTTGGAGGAGCCGACGAAATACAGCGCGTCGGGGCCGGACTCCTTCCTTAGTTCCAGCATCCTGCCGCTGATCTCGCCCAAGGCCTGATCCCAGGAGATGCGCTTGTACTTGCCGTTCTCCAGTTTCATCGGATACTTCAGCCGGTGCGAGTTATCGGTCATGCCGTGCTCGCGCACCGATGCGCCCTTGGCGCAATGCGCGCCCAGGTTGAGCGGCGAATCGAATACCGGCTCCTGCCGCACCCACACGCCGTTTTGCACCACGGCGTCGATGGCGCAACCGACGGAGCAGTGGGTGCAGACGGTGCGCTTGACTTCGGTCCTGCCGCCGGCGGACTTGTCGTCGGCAGCCTCGGCGCGGCCGATCATATTGAAGGGCAATCGCCCGGCCAGGGTGGCCAATGAGGCGCTCGCGCCCACCGCCACGCCGGAGCGCTTGAGGAAGGAGCGGCGGTCTATGGTCTTGGCCAGCATGCCGGCCAAGCCTCGTGACAGACGGCTTTGCGCAGCGGGCGCGGTTGCGGATTTCCGGGTGAGTAACATGGCGCCCCCTTTAGACTTTGGTGGTTCGGTAGTAATTGCGGATGTGCGCGGAGGCCTGGTAGCCCCTGGTTTTTTTCTTGTCATCCGGGGTCGCGGCCGGCTGCGCCTGCGGCACGGTGTTCGCGACTATGGCGGCAGCGCTTGCCGCGCCGCCTGCGCCGAGCGCAAGCAGGAAATTTCTGCGGCTCAGTTTGGTCTTGCCCTGGCTCATGTTCGTCTCCTCGCAAATGACCGGCACCGACGGTCAAATCATTTCGAAAGAACCCACCTCCACATCCAGAAATGCCTTGGTGAAACCGGCCACGTGTTTGTAAAATTTTGTATTGGGCGAAGCCATCACCGCAGCACAAAATTTCGCATACCAAGGACTAACATACTCCATAAAGAACTTCATTTGTTCTTGCACTGCAACATCGCTCGATCCGGCGGCGATCAGGTGGCGCATGACCTCGCACAAGCCGGACAAATGGTCTTCATACTCGGCCGCGGACTGGTTCTTCGCCAGCCCCATTTCGGTCAAGGTGCCGCGCAGCCGTACCAGCACCCGTTCCTGCATCGATTCAGCAAGATAGTGCGAGGCGTACGGAGTGATTTCGGCCTTACCCGTGCCGACGAACACATGATCGTATTCCTCCCGCGCCGCCTCCGCATCCATCGCCGCCGCGGCTGCGCCCAACGCCCTCCAGGCCGCGGCCAGCGGAGCGGTTTCGGCTTCGCCGGCGATTTCACCGGCGCCGGCAACGGCGACGGCGGCGAGCAACGCGGCGTCCGGTCCGGCGTAGAACAGGCGCGCGATCAGCGCATAGACATCGGCGCGCGCACTATCCTCCTCGACCACCGGCTGCGTAATCTTCAGCGGGATGGTTTGGCCGTTCATGATCGGATGCCGAAGATGTCCTGCTCGTCCTTGTTTTCCATCATGTCGATCACGCGGCAATCGGCGCACATCTGCAAGCGCTTCAAGCCGCCGCCGGAAAACATGGAGTGCGTGCCGAGCTTGCCCATCATGTTGTCTATCAGTTGCTTGTTGCCGAAAGGCTGGCCGCAGCGCACACAATTGAAGGGCACCGCCTGGTGCAGCACCTGTTCCGCCTTGGACCGTGGGCTAAGCAGCAGCCGCGGCGCGAGGGTGACCGCCTTCTCCGGGCAGGTGCTGACGCACAGGCCGCATTGCACACAATTGCGCTCGATGAATTTGAGCATGGGCTGCTCGCGTCCATCGACCAGGGCCGAGGCCGGACAGGCCCCGACGCAGGCCATGCACAGCGTGCAGGTGCCGCGGTTGACCTTTATCCGGCCCCAGGGCGCGCCCTGCTCGAGCGCGATTTCCTCCTGCGGCGCAGGCGCAAACTTGGCCAGATGCTCGACGGCGAATTCCAGGGTGCCGCGCTTATCCGCGCTCAGGTTGAAACTTGCCGGATCGGCGACCGTCCGGGCCGGCGCGAGCGCCCAGACCTCGCGCTCCAGCACGGCCACGTCTTCGGTGGCGAGCAGCTTGAGATGCGTGCCGGCATAACCCAGCGCGCTGACGATGGTCTGGGCATGGCGCATTTGCCGTTCCACCGCCGGGCCGTATTCATCCGCCTCCTGCGCGCTCGCAAGCAGTACGATCTGGCTGGCGCCATAAGCGAGCGCGCCGAGCAGCGTGTCCATGCCGAGCGCGGCGACACTATGAACCTCCAGTGGAATCACCCGCGCCGGCAGGCCGCCGCTTGTCCCCGGCCGCGCGCGCCGGCCGAGCTTTGCCATCAGATCGCGGCTAGCCCCCTCATTGTGGAACAGGATGCACGCATCGTTTCCACCCGCGCTGCGATAGCTGCCGAGCAAGGTCTTGAGCTGCCGGCCCAAATCGGACACGCGCGGATAGACATGGGTCATCGCGCCCGAAGGACAGACAGTGGCGCAGCCGCCGCAGCCCATGCACAAATGCGGCTCCACCTTCACCCCGTCGCCGTCAGCCGAAATCGCCCCGGTCGAGCAGGTATCGATGCAATTGTTGCAGCCTGCTTTCGCTGAGCGGCTGTGCGCGCAGATCCTGGCGTTGTAGGCGAAGAACTTCGGTTTCTCGAACTCGCCCACCAATTGCGCCAACTGCCCCGCGGCGAGGGCCTGCGCCAGCGGATCTCGCCCCGGGGCGAGATAGCCTTGCGGCGGCTGTTTCAATTTGATCGAGGGCTCGGCGCCGAGGTCCAACACCAGGTCGAAACGTTCGCTGCGCGCGCGCGCTACGCGTTCGAAATCGATAGCACCAATATCGCCGCAGGCTTTGACGCAGGCGCGATGCGACTTGCACTTGGCCATATCGATCTGGTAGCCGAAGTCTATGGCCCGTTCCGGGCAGGCGCGAATGCAGGCGTTGCAGCGCGTGCAGACTTCCAGGTCGATTGCGTTGGCCTGCTCCCAGGCGACCTCGAACGCGCCGAGATAACCGCTGACCGACTCGAGCTTGCCTGACCAGACGGGGTAGCTGCGCACCGCCGGAAGTTCCGCACCCGAACCCTCGGCACCCGAGCCATTGCTCACGAGCACACTTACTTCGAGCTGGTCCTTGAGCCGTTCAGCCCACTGCAGCGCGACTTCCGCCGGACCGGCAATAAGCAACTGCCCATCCGAGCGGTAGCCGGTGCTAGCCACCGGTTCGGGCTCGGGCAGATCAGCCAAGGCAAGCAGCGCGGCGATCTTGGGCGTGGCTTGCCTGGATTCCTTCGACCAGCCGCCGGTCTCGCGGATATTGACGAATTTGAGTTCGTGTTTCGCGCCGGCCTTCTCGGCGAGTTCGGCGAACAGCGGCGCTTCCTGGGTGCAGGCCCCCAGGCACTCGCCGCTTTGCAGGGCTTCGTGGAAAGCGCCGATTTCGCGCCGGCATAGTTCGGTATGGATGGTAATGGGCGCGTCCAGTTTCAATGCGCTGGCCAAGGCCTTGCCATCGAGGGCCATGGTGCGATTGCAATCGCACAACTTGATCGCTTTATCCGCCGTCATCGTTCTTGGCCGGTGGCGATTGCGGCAGCGTGGTCGTGTCGGCTGCCGCCACAGGCGCAGCAGGCGCGGCTCTCCCGGCCGCGGTCAATGCCGCGTCGCCCGCGCTCTCGCTTGCCTGCTTTTCTTCCTCGAACAGGAATAGGTCCTTAGCCTGATTCAGTTGGCGCAACATCGCCTCGGGAATGGGATCGGGTTTGGAGTAGTCGTCGATATAGGTATCCAGGCCGTCCATGGCGTTGAAGTGCGGGTCGCTGAACAGTTTTTTCAAAGCCGTGCGGCGCAGCTTCTCATCCACCCGCGGGTCGAAGAATTCCCGGTACTCGGAGCTGATGCCCTCCGCTGTTCCCGCTGCCGGCGGCTCCGTCGTCGGAGCAAGCGGCGCGGCAGGCGCTGCGGCAGGCAACTCGGCCGCCTGTGAAGCGCCGGCGGGCGCATCCTGTTTCGCCTCCAGCTTGCGCCTGGACCAGCGCGAGAGGAAGGGTTCCTTGTCGTCCACGGCCCTATTCCCCTATCCTCTTTTGGCGCCCTTGAACGAGGGCGGGCGGCTGCGCCGCTTCGGTTCGGGCTTGTAGTTGTTGTTGACGAATTCACCCAGCCAGTCGCACAGGTCGCGCGGCAGGGGCACGCTGTCCACTTGTTCGCTCGCGTCCATGAAGCGCGCCGCTTCGCCATAACTGACGGTGACGAACTTCGGCAGGGCCATGTCCTCCTCCATGCGCCAGGCGATGAATACGCAGGGCTGCGCCGCCGACAGGTTGAGGTAGTAGTTCTCGGCTTCGTCGCGATAGAGCTTCAGCGCGAAGCCGCCGTGCAACCACTGCGCGCGCGCACTGTCCTGCAACAACACGCGCGGTATCGCCGCGTCGCCGGGATCCGGAATAACGCCGATGGCCTCCCAGGTTTGCGCTTGCCAGCGATTGGCCAGCGCGCGCCGCTCCATGATTACCGCGATGGCAAAAACCGGATGGTTCATACGGGACAACTATACTAGCGAAGCGCTCGCTCTGCTATGATGTCCAATCGGATTCGCACCGAGAAAGCCACATGACAGAAAGGGTTATCGCACTGGTCGACGCGGGGCGGCGCAAGCCTTTGCCGCCAGTGACCGGTTCGGCCGCAGGCATGGCGCAGGACCGGCTCGGCCGGCCTCTGCGGGATTTGCGCATTTCGGTCACCGATCGCTGTAATTTCCGCTGTACTTACTGCATGCCCAGGGAAGTGTTCGGGGAGGACTACCGTTTCCTGCCGCATGACCAGCTCCTGTCCTTCGAGGAAATCGCGCGCCTGGCAAAGATTTTCGTAGATCAAGGCATCGAGAAAATCCGGCTCACCGGCGGCGAACCGCTGCTGCGCAGGAACCTCGAGCGCCTGATCGAAATGCTCGCCGCCATTACCCTGCCCAACCGCGAAGGCATCGAACTCACGCTTACCACCAATGGCTCGTTACTGGCGAAAAAAGCTCGCGCGCTGAAGGACGCGGGTCTCGCGCGCGTGACCGTGAGCCTGGATGCGCTGGACGATCCAACCTTCATGGCCATGAACGATGCCGACTTCCCGGTGGCCAAGGTGCTCGCGGGCATCGACGCAGCCGACGCGGCCGGCCTCGCGCCGGTGAAAATCAACATGGTGGTGAAACGCGGCGTGAACGAGCATTCGATCCTGCCGATGGCGCGCCGGTTCAAGGGCTCGGGCCACGTCCTGCGTTTCATCGAGTTCATGGACGTGGGCACGACCAACGGCTGGCGCATGGACGACGTGATTCCATCGCGCGAAGTCATCCGCATGATAGCCGCGCACCTGCCGCTCGAGCCGATCGATCCCAATTACCCGGGCGAAGTCGCCAAGCGCTGGCGCTACCGCGATGGCGCGGGCGAGATTGGCGTCATCTCCTCGGTGACCCAGGCGTTCTGCCGCTCCTGCACCCGCGCCCGCATCTCCACCGAGGGCATGCTCTATACCTGCCTGTTCGCCACTTCGGGCTACGACTTTCGCGCCTTGCTGCGCGGGGGCAAATCGGACGCGGAAATCCGCGCGGCCATCGCCGCCGTGTGGGGCGCGCGCGATGATCGCTACTCCGAGATCCGCACCGCGGAAACGGCGAAAGAGCGCAAGATCGAAATGTCCTACATCGGCGGCTGACGATGCCGGTGCACGCAAGCTTCCGCCGCATGACGACTTTGCCATGAAGCCGCACTATCGTCCTGAAATCACCCGCTCCAGCCGCCCGCTCACTTTCGACATCGAGGCAATCAACGAACGCGGCGAGATGGTGCCCACCGCCATCGCCGGTGAAAACCCGCTTACGCTCTACGTCGACAAGCGCGAGATCGTCACCCTGATGACCCTCGGCCAGGCGCCGGAGGCGCTGGCCATCGGCTACCTGCGCAACCAGCGGCTGGTGCAATCGATCGAAGAAATCGCCGCGGTGCAGGTGGATTGGGAGACCGACTCGGTGGTGGTGAGCACGCGCAAGGCCGCGGGCGCGCAGACGCGCGCGCGCGCGCAGGGGATAAAGGAGAAAATGCAAAAGCGCACCGTCACCACCGGCTGCGGCCAGGGCACGGTGTTCGGCGACCTGATGCAGGAAATCGACCAGGTGAAGCTGCGCGATGACGTTCGGCTCGCCGAGGAAACGCTCTACGCGCTGATGGGCGAGGTGCGCCGGCATGAAACCATCTACAAGACCGCGGGCGCGGTGCACGGCTGCGCGCTGGCGACGAACGAGAACGGCGCGAGTCGCATCTTGAGCTTCATCGAAGACGTGGGGCGGCACAACGCCGTGGACACGATTGCCGGGCAGATGTGGCTGGAGAACATGGACGGCTCGGACAAGATTTTCTATACCACCGGGCGGCTCACCTCCGAAATGGTGATCAAGGCAGCGCAAATGTCCATCCCCTTCCTCGTGTCGCGCTCCGGCCTGACGCAGATGGGCCACGCGATCGCCCAAAAGATAGGTATCACCATGCTCGGCCGCGCTACCGGCAAGCACTACCTGCTGTTCACGGGCAAGCAGCGTTTCGTGAAATCCGTCAGCCCGACGGCGCTCGCATGAACGCCGATCGCATCAAGGACAGCGTCACCGGACTTATTCTCGCCGGCGGCCAGGGCCGGCGCATGGGCAATGTCGACAAGGGGCTGGAACTTTTCCGCGGCAAGCGCCTGGTCGACCACGTCTACGAACGCCTCGCGCCGCAGGTCGGCGGCATTATTATCAATGCCAATCAGAACCACGACGCCTACAAGACTTTCGGCGTGCGCGTGGTCGGCGACGCTATCGGCAATTTTGCCGGCCCGCTCGCCGGGCTGCACGCCGGACTGTCGGTGTCGCGCCGCCCCTACCTCGTTTCGGTGCCCTGCGATTCGCCCTTCCTGCCCGAGGATCTGGTCGAGCGCCTGCTGGCGCGGCTGAATGAATCCGGCGCCGAGCTCGCTGTGGCCAAAACCTGCGACCAGCCGCACCCGGTGTTCTGCCTCGCGCGCCGCGGCGTGCTCGAGCACCTCAGCAATTTCCTCAAGGGCGGCGGGCGTAAGATCGACGCCTGGTACGCGAGCTTGGCCGTGGCCGAAGTGAACTTCGACGACCAGGCCGAGGCGTTCAGCAACATCAATACGCGCGAGGAACTGACGAAGCTGGAGGAGGAAACGACCGAGGCGGGAACGACTGTCGAAACCGGCACGCCCGCCGCACCCGCCACCGCTGCGGCGGCTGCCGCGGCAGTCGAGCGCCTCTCGCCACCATCCGGCGACTCGCCCGCTCGCGTCATCTCCGGCGATGCGCTCGCCCGCGCCGTCTCAGGCGACGCGCTCGCGCGCACCGATTTACGCGACGCGCTCGCGCGCGTCGTGAGCTGCATCGACGATTACGATCCGAACGCGCTCAGAGTGGACAAAGCGCGCGAGGTCATCCGCTCCTTCCTTGCGCCGGTCGCGACGAATGAAAGAGTTGCGGTGCGAGCGGCGCTCGGGCGCGTGCTCGGAGAAGACATCATCTCCACGCTCGACGTGCCCGCGCACGACAACTCCGCCATGGATGGCTATGCCTTGCGCCATGCCGATCTGAAAACCGTGGGAGAGACCGAACTACGCCTCGCCGGCAGCGCCTTCGCCGGACGAGCGTTCGCGGGCAAGCTGGGCAGGCGCGAATGCGTGCGCATCATGACCGGGGCGGTGATGCCGCAGGGCGCCGACACCGTGGTGATCCAGGAAATCGTCCAGACCGCCGGCGACAAGGTACGCGTCCCCGCCGGGCAGACGCGCGGCCAGAATCGCCGCCTCACGGGCGAGGACCTGGCCGCGGGCAAAGCCGTGCTCAAGGCCGGGCAAGCGGTCGGTCCGGCCGAGCTGGGATTGATCGCCTCGCTCGGCCTCGCCGAAGTGACGCTGCGCCGGCGCCTGCGCGTGGCTTTTTTCTCGACCGGCGACGAATTGGCCTCGGTCGGCTCGGTGCTGAAGCCGGGCGAGGTGTACGACAGCAACCGCTACACGCTCTACGGCATGCTGTCGCGCCTGGGCTGCGACCTCATCGACATGGGCGTGGTGCGCGACGACCAGGCGAACCTTGAACGCGCGCTCAAGGCCGCGGCCGCCGATGCCGACGCGATCATCACCTCGGGCGGCGTGTCCGTGGGCGAGGCCGATTTCATCCGCGAGTTGCTCGGCAAACTGGGTGAAGTCGTGTTCTGGAAAATTGCCATGAAACCGGGCCGGCCCATGGCCTTCGGCAAGATCGCTCATGCGGGAAACGAGGCGCATTTTTTCGGCCTGCCGGGCAATCCGGTCGCGGTGATGGTGACTTTCTACCAGTTCGTGCGCGAGGCGCTGCTCGCCCTGTCCGGCCGCACCGACGACTGCACGCTGCCGCTGTTGCAGGCACCCTGCACCTCCAGCATCAAGAAAAGCCCGGGGCGCACCGAGTTCCAGCGCGGCCTGCTCGCGCGCGACGAACGCGGGGAGTGGAGCGTCTGCCCGACCGGCGCGCAGGGCTCGGGCGTGCTGCGCTCGATGGCGCAGGCCAACTGTTTCATCGTGCTCGAGCATGAGCGCGGCTCGGTCAAGCCGGGCGAGCTGGTGCAGGTGCAGTTGTTCGACGGGCTGGTGTAGGCGCTGCGCCGGGCGGACCTACAGTTTTGCCAACTAAGATCAGTCAACTAATCTTGTTATATGTCCAGTTGATATATAACAAGATTTTCAGAGGTTTTTCAACAATCCCTCGGTCTGCTGGCGACTGATGAAACCACCGAGCAGAGGCACAGCAAATGAATAGCGTCCGTGCCGGTTCTTGTACACAAGCCCGCTTTCGGCCAACTTGGCGAGCATCTGATTGACATGGCTTGCGCTGAACGGCTTGGTAAGCGCTTTTTTCGAGTCCTCGACGATTTCCAGCACGCTGAACTCATCGTCGCAGTTGGGAAGCACCGCCACTACCGAGAGCAATTCGCGCTGCCGATCGGTCACACGGCTCCAGCGCCCGGCGAAGAAATCCGAGTCGAGTTTCCTTAGCGTCTGCGCGACCGTCACCCTGGGCTTCGCATCGCCCGCCGCCTTCTGCTGAAGATAACTATCAAACATTTCCCGGCAAAGGAACTGGATGAAGTAGGGGTAGCCGCCGGAGTGATCAATGATGCCCTTCACCGCCTGATCGGAGAAATGAACGGGACAATTCTGCCGCTCGATCGGCTTGAGGATCGCATCTCGGCTTTCCTTGTCAATCAGCCGGTCTAGGGTCATCACATGGAACATGCGCTCGGAGAACGTGCGCGCTTCCACCAGCTTCGGAAACAAGGTTGGCAGTCCGGTCAGTACCAACAGAAACGGCAACTCTTTCTTCTGAATCGACTGGAACACGTCCAGCAACAGCGACAGCGGATATTGATGCCCGGCAGCCTGATCGGAAAGATTCTGCGCTTCGTCGTAGGCAAGCACTACGCCGCGGCATCTCGTATGGCTCAAGCACGACCACACGAACTCCAGCACCGCTTTGAGTTTGTCCGACGCTAGTCCGGGCGTTTCGTCGTGGACGCGCTTAAGCAGATCGAAATCCAGGTGCAGGGCCTTGCGCTCCACCGAGGAGGTGAATCCGATCCGGCGCTTCTGGGACTCGCCCACCTTGATCCCCGATACCAGCGGCGCCAGGTCGGCGAGGATGCGCACCGCGACGATCTCCTCGCTCACGCTGACCGACTCGGAAAGATCGGTGCCCGCCCACAGCCAGCCCTTCTGGATGGCGATGGGCTTGAAGGTTTCGAGCAGCACGGTCTTGCCCACTCCGCGCAGCCCGGTCAATACGAGGTTGGCGAGGATGGGTTGCTGTTCGAGGTGTCGCGCAAAATCCTGCCGCTCCGCCTCGCGGCCGGCAAGATAGGGCGGCGGGTGCCCCGCGCCTGGACGAAACGGGTTCTGGAACAGCGTGACCATGATATTGAGCCTTGGTTAGTCGATTGGCTAAGTTTATATCAATGACTAAATTTATGTCAATGGCTAAATATGACTTGATTTGCCGACCGCGATTATTTGCCGCTGGCGTCAAGCCGAGGCGGCAACCAAGCTCGCGGCGCTCAAGAAGGAATTTCCCCAACTTTATCGCAGCAAGTGAAGAGGCTTGCGCCTGGACCGTCTTCTGCTCGCCGGGCGCGGGCTTGTCCTAACGCTCCGGAAAAACCGAGAGGTCGGTGATGAGCGGGAGCTTCGCCGCGCGCGCGGCCTTGACCAGTGCCGCGTCCAGCGTCGCCAGCGGCAGCTTGCGGCGGCGGGCGAGTTCGAAGTAAACGGCGTCGTAGGGGGTGAGGGTGCGGCCGGCCGCAAGTTCGTTCAGTTCGGCGACCGACGGCATTTCATGGTCGATTCGCAGCGGCTTCAATACTTGTGGCCTTCATCTATCAACTGCCTGATCGTAACCGTACCGCACAGCGTGATTCCTTTGCGCAGCCGCTTCACCTCGGCGAGCCATTCTTCGCCGGTTTTCGCGGGCCGCGCGGGCGCGACGGGCGCGAGCACCGCCACCGATCGGCCATGACGGGTAATCGTCACAGTCTCACCCTTCTCGACCTGGTCGAGGAGTTGCGACAACTGGGTCTTGGCCTGGAATGCACCGACGGTCTTCATACGGGCCTCGTCTGAACTGGTCAACCAGTTTGAAGTATAGCGCGAACCACGGTGCCACCGGCCGCGTGTCGCAAAGGGAAATCCTCGTCGTGGTACTTGTGGAACCAATTGGCGCCCCCTCGCCCGATGAGCCGACGCGCACCTGTCCGATGGCGACTGCTTGTCGGTACTTGCAACTACGGCCCGCCATTCAGGACCGCGGCCGACGGACTTGATCTATCCGCCATTGGCGTATATACTTTTCCCATGGAATTCATCGAGACGCAGACCTTTACGCTTGCTCACGGGGCTGCTCGCGGACGACGAATACCGTGAAATGCAGTACGAGCTGCTGCAGAATCCGGCGCGTGGCGACATCATCAAGGGCGGTGGCGGAATTCGTAAGTTGCGCTTTGCCGTCCAAGGAAGGGGCAAGAGTGGTGGCGTGCGCGTTATCTGCTATTGGATCAAGGACAAGCACCTTATCTACATGCTGTTGATTTACTCGAAATCCAAGAAGGACGATTTGACGGACAAGAAAACCGCCATCCTGCGGGAACTGGTGAAGGAGTTATAACTATGGACAAAGCACTTTTTGACGATCTTGTGGGAAGTCTCAAGGAGGCAAAGGCCATCGCCTCCGGAAAGGCGAAAGCATCGCGCCGCTTTGAAGTGTCGGCCCCCGACGTCAAGCGCGTGCGTGAGAAGATCGGACTTTCCCAAAGCGAATTTGCGCGCCTGATGCGCGTCAGCATCAAGACGCTGCAAAATTGGGAGCAGCATCGGCGCAGCCCTACGGGTCCGGCGGCGGCGTTATTGAAGATTGTCTCGACCGCGCCCGATTTGGCGCTGCGATCGCTGCACACCTGATTGGCCGCAGGCCCAATAGGGACGGGCGTCTCCGAAGTGTCCGCCTATGTGCGTAAGCGCGTGACGCGTTCCGTGCCCGCGCTTGCACGCACATGCGGTCCGTTGAAATCCGCGTCGGCGGGTTGACGGCGCGCTCGTCACCGCGCGCGCTCAAGCGCAACGAGCCGCGACCGCCGTCCGCGATCTGCGGCAATCGATCCAATTATCGCGGCTTCGCCGGAACAGCCGTTTTGCTTCCGCCGAAGATCGCGAGTTTGACGTAACGCCAGTGGCAGGCGACCTCGGCGAAACTGATCTGCACACGACTCGGCGAGGTAAGCCCCGGCTCTGCCAGGGGACTCACCAAGGTTTGACCCATACGGCGACGCACGTCGTTCGGCGCGTACCATTTCCTCCTTTTCCAAAGTGGAGCGAGGGGGGATTTGCTAGTGGTTAATGATCGCTGATATCCAGCATTTTCAGCGCGCGCACGGTCGCAGTGGTTCGGGTTTCCACGCCCAGTTTCTGGTAAACGTGCTCCAGATGCTTCTGTACCGTGCGGCCGCTTAGCTGAAGTATCGCGCCGACCTCCGCGTTGGTCTTGCCTTTCGCGACCCACGCCAGCACCTCCGATTCCCTGGGCGTCAGCCCGCTTTCCGCGAGCGAGCTCCACGGGGAGTCGCCGCGCTTTTCGTTGAGCAGCAGCAGATGCTCGTCGCGAAAGTGGTCGGGGACCAGCTGAACGGCGAGCTGTCTGCCGTTCTTATCCACGATGAGCGGATCGCGCGGCGAGCGCGCGAGCGTTTCCTGCGCAACCCGCGACAACTGGCGCCGGTACCAGTCGGCGAAACAGTCGGGCAACCGGTTTTCCTCGGCCGGGAACGGTGTTCGGCAATACTGCGCGATCCAGGTTCTTGCCTGTTCCGTCCAGCGCTTCACGCGCCCGTTTCCCGCCAGGACAATGACACTGCTGGTCGGGCCTTCCAGCAACTCGACGAGTTCGTCCATGTCACGGCAAATGCGGTTGAGCGACGCGGTATTGCGGAATGCCTGGACCAGATGCGGGTAGAGCGTGCTCAGCAGGGCGCATTCGCGGTCGGAGAAATCGCGCCGGCTGCGCGTCAGCAGGACCGCGGTGACGACGGCCGGACCGGCTGCGAAAAAGATGCCCATCTGGAATCTTGCACCGAGCTGCCGGGCGAATTCGTCGCTCTGGCCGTAACGCTGGAACTGCGTCTTCGTCATGACCCGCGAAGTCTTATGGGCGCATTCGTCGCCCGTCTGAAGGTAGTACCGGTAAAGCGGATGCGTTCCGAAGTCCCGCTCCAGGCCGCTGAGTGCGCCGTTCACCGCGCCGTCCACGGTTCCATCCTGATCCTTGACCACCGACGGCTGCATCGAGAGGCGGGCCGCCTGGCGCTCGATATCGAAATTCCCGTAAATGATGCGATCGGCGGGAATGATCCTGAGCAGCGAGCCCATCGTGCGGTCGGCGAAGTCCTCCAGCCCGCGCTGATCGTAGAGATCACGCACGAAGTCGAGCACTTCCGCGAAATCCTGCTCCCTAAATCCCATGATCCGCTGCCCCCCGAAAACGGCGGGCTGCCGCCTGCGCAGCGCTACCGTCCAGCCAGCATAGCGCGAACCGAACGAAGGAGCTATCCCCGGCGCTTCCCGACCGCGCGCTCCCGCTATGCGGGGGGCGCACCATCCTTGAGTATGCTCTTGAGCTGCTGGCGCAGCTCCGGGGTATCTTGGTGGCGGTGTACCGCCACCGCGTGCTGCACCGCGGCCTCGAGCAGTTCCTGCTCGCTGTCGGCCGACAAAGCCACTGTGCACTTCATCTCGCTCGGGTAGGCGCGGCAATCGCTGTATTTGCGGGGCATGGTGGTTCTCCTTTCGTGGATGCGGCCAGTCTCAGGGCCTGGCCTCGTAGATGAGGTTGAACGGAGTTTCCGTTGCGCGGCGGAAACGCTTGAAGCCGCCTTGGGTGACGACCTCACGTATCCGCGCTTCGCCCGCCTGCGCGCCGAGGCACATGCCGACCTCCTGCGCGCGCGACGCCGGGGTGCAGATGAAGGTCGAGGCGGAGTAAAACACTCGGCCAACGGGATTGAGGTTCTGCTCGAGGCGATCCTGGGCGTACGGCTCGACGATCATCCAGGTGCCGTCGGGGCGCAGGCTTTTCAGTACATGCGCCGTGGCGCCTATCGGGTCTCCCATGTCGTGCAGGCAGTCGAAGACGGTGACGAAGTCGTAATCGGCGCCCGGATACGCTTTCGCGCTGGCCACTTCGAACCGGGTGCGGTCCGCGACACCGGCCCGTTCGGCCGCTTCGCGCGCATGGCGGATCGACGGTTCGTGATAGTCGAAGCCGAAGAACGTCGACTTGGGGTACGCCTGCGCCATAATGATGGTCGAGGCGCCGTGACCGCAGCCCACGTCGGCGACGCGCCCGCCTGCTTTGAGCTTTTTCTCCGCGCTCTCGAGCGCCGGGATCCAGCTGCCGACGAGATTCGCAGCGTAGCCCGGGCGGAAAAAGCGCTCGGTGCCGTGAAAGAGCGCGGCGTCATGCTCGTGCCAGCCGAGGCCCTTGCCCGTTTTGAACGCGTCGATGATTTTGGGTATGGCTTTGAACTGCGCGACCGCGATCTGGAAAGCGCCCGGTATGAAGACCAGGCTCCCGTCCACCGCGAGCGCGAACGCCTGTTCCTCGGTCATGCTGAACCGGTCCGTGGCCGGGTCGAATTGCACATAACCGCTCGCGGCCTGCGACGAAAGCCACTCGCGCATGTAGCGCGCGTCGGTGCCCGTCTTCCCGGCCAAGGCGTCCGCGGTGAGCGGCCCCTCCGCCAGCGCTTTGTACAAACCGAGCTGGTCGCCCACGACGATGGTCGCCGCGTGCATCACCGCACCCAGGTCGTTGACAAAGTTGCCCATGAAGGCATTGAGTTTGGTTTCGTCTATCGCCATGCTCCTTCCTTTCAGCGCAAGGGGAATGGCGTTTATCTTGCGTTCGGCGCGCCACGTTGCCAATACGCATATCGGCGTATGTTGCAGGTTTAAATGAATCACCTCCCGTTGGAGTAACACCGGAGATTGTGAATACACGACTAGGCTAGCACAATTCAAAATACCGACAGAATGAACAAATCATGATCACGCTCGCACGCATCGTTTCCGGCGGACAAACCGGCGTGGATCGCGGCGCGCTTGACGCTGCCCTCGCCGCTGGCTTTCCCTGCGGCGGTTGGTGCCCTGAAGGCCGCATGGCGGACGACGGCGCAATTCCTCCGCACTATCCGCTGACTGAACTGCCCGGCGCCGGATACCAGCAGCGAACGAAACAAAACGTGATGGACTCGGACGGGACGTTGGTGATTCACTTCGGCATATTGAGCGGCGGCACGGAAAGGACAGTTCGCTATTGCGAACAGTTGCGAAAACCCGTGCTGGTTGTGGACTGCGACACAATGGCGCCGGAGGAAATTGCAGTCAAGGCAAGTGAGTTCGTCAGGGCCAACGAAATCGCTACCCTGAACGTCGCCGGCCCACGCGAGAGCACCCATGACGGCGCCGCGGAGTGCTCGCGGCAGGTGGTGACGCGGCTGATTGCGCTGGCGATTCACACGACCTGATCGCCCTGCAATCCGCGCCCCTAATGGTTTTACAGCCGTTTTGCCTGCTGAAAGCCAGGCTAAGACTTGCGTTCTTCCGCGAGCCGCATCACGTTGTCCGCGGCCGGCTTCTCGTCGATCTCGGCCGCTTCGATGCGCTGGAACTGCTGCGTGATCTTGCCGCCGGTGACCTGGATTTTCTCGACGTCCTCGTTGGCCTGGCGGATATGGTCGGCGAGTTTTTTCATGCGCTCGTCGAAGCGGCCGAACTCGAGCGCGAGGCGCGCGAGCGACTCCTTGATCACGTGGATCTGCTTGCGCGTCTCCACGTCCTTCAGCACGGCGCGCGCGGTGTTCAGCACCGCCATCAGCGTGGTCGGCGAAACAATCCACACACGCCTGGCGTTGGCGTATTCCACCACCTCGGCATGATAGGCGTGGATCTCGGCGAACACGGCCTCGGCCGGCACGAACATCACCGCGCCGTCGGAGGTCTCGTTGGCGATGATGTATTTGGACGCGATCGCGTCGACGTGGCGCTTGATGTCGGAGCGGAACGCCTTTTGCGCCAGGCTGCGGTCCGCCTCGTTCACGCCGGCCTCGAACATGCGGTGATAGTTCTCCAGCGGGAACTTCGAATCGACCGTCACCAGTCCGGTGGGCTCCGGCAGCTTCAGCACGCAATCGGCGCGCGTGCCGTTCGACAGCGTGTACTGCATCTCGAACGCGCCCGGCGGCATGACGTTGCGCACCAGCGCTTCGAGCTGCACTTCGCCGAAAGCGCCGCGCGATTTCTTGTCGCCCAGCAGTTCCTGCAGGCTGATCACGCTGCCGGTGAGGCTGTCGATTTTCTTCTGCGCCTCGTCGATGGTGGCGAGGCGCTGCATCACGTTGACGAAAGTCTCGTTGGTCTTCTTGAAGCCCTCGTCCAGGCGCTCGCTCACCTTGCCCGATATCTGTTCCAGGCGCTGGTCGATCTTGGCGTTCAATTGCTCGGTGGTCGCGGCCAACTGCTTGATCATGGCTTCCCGGCTCTGCCCCAGGTTCTCGGACAAACCGAGCTTGAGCGCATATAGCGTGTCGCGGGTCTGCTTGAGTTCCTCGGCCAGAGTGCCGCGCAGGCGCTCGGAGGACTCGCTGAAGTTCGTACCCAGGCGGTCGCCCTGCTGCGTCAGGCCGCCATGCAGGTCGGTAAGCATGGCGCGGTGCTTTTCTTCCAGGCCCTGCGCCATGCCTGTGGGCAACTCCTCCAGCTTGCGGCTCACGGCGGCCATGCGCCAGGCGAGCCAGAGCGCGAGCAGGAGCAGTAGAACGCAGAGAGCGATGAGCAGTTCCGGCATGGGCCAAAGTATAGCCGAAGCGGCTGACGTCCAAGCGCGCGCGAATCAGGCTTCGCGCAACGCCAGCATCGGCGGATGATTCAGCGCGGCGCGAGCGCCCAGCCAGGCGTTGAGCGCGACGCAGGCGAGTCCCGCGAGCGGCCCGGCAAGCCAGATCGCCGCGTTGAACTGCCACGGGAACTGGAACACGCGCTCGGCGAGCACGTAGCCGATCGCGGTGGCGCCGGCCGCGGCGAGCACCCCCGCCACCAGCCCCAGGGCGAGAAACTCGGCATGTTGCGCCCCCGCCACCTGGGCGCGGCTGGCCCCCAGCGCCCGCATCAGCGCCGCCTCCTGCAGCCGCTCGTCCTGGGTCGAGAGCAACGCCGCATACAGCACCAGCACGCCCGCAAACAGCGCGAACAAGAACACGAACTGCACTGCGCGGATCACCTGATCGAGCACGCCGTTGACCTGGCGCATAAGCACGCTGACATCGATCACGGTGAGGTTCGGAAACGCCTGCGTCAGGCGGGTGGTGAATAGCGCGTCCGCGGCCGGCAGGCGGAAGGTGCTCATGTAGCTCAGCGGAAAACTCGCCAGCGCGCCGGGCGTGGTCACGAAAAAGAAATTCGGCCGCATCGAGTCCCAGTCGAGCTTGCGCAGGCTCGTCACCGGCACGGTGATGCTCGCGCCGCCGCCTGAGAAACTCAAGCTGTCGCCGAGATTGATCCCCAGGCGCTCGGCAATCCAGACCTCGACCGAGACCGAGCCCAGCGCGAAATCGTCGGGCGTAAACCAGTGCCCGCCGCTAATCTGGTTTCCCGGCGGAATGGCCCGCATGAAGCTCAGGTTGAATTCGCGGTCGATCTGCCGTCTGGCGCGCTCGTCGGCGTAATCGGCCGCTCCCACCGCACGTCCGTTGATCGCGGTCAGCCGCGCCCTCACCATGGGAAAGGTCGAAGGCGCTTCGACTCGGTTTTGCGCCAGGAATTGCGCGAGCGGCTCGACCTGCTCCGGCTGAATATTGACGACGAAGCGGTTGGGCGCATCCTGCGGCAGCTTGGTGCGCCAGGACTCCAGCAGGTCGCCGCGGATGAAGGTCAGCAGCAGCAGCACCGTCAGGCCCAGCGCCAGCGCGACGACCTGCACCGCGTTGGCGCGGCTGCGCCGGCGCAGGTTCGCGAAGCCGTAGCGCCAGGATACGCTGCCCGCGCGGCCCATGGCGGCGAACAGGCGCAAGGCGATGAGGCTCGCCAGCCAGAACAACAGAAACGCCGCGGTAAAGCCGCCGAACACGGTGGCACCGAGTTTGAATTCGCCGGCCTGCCACACCAGCAACGCCGCCAGCGCGAGGAGCCCTAGCGCATAGCCGGCGAGCGCGCTTTGCCTGGGCGCGCCGACCTCGCGGCGGATGACGCGTATCGCCGGCACGTTCTTCAACTGCAGCAGCGGCGGCAGCGCGAAGCCGAGCAGCAGCAGCAGTCCCGCGGCAAAGCCCTGCAGCACCGGATAGAAGCCGGGCTGCGGCAGGGACGAAGCGACGAAGTCGGTCAGCCACAGCGCGATCACGGCCTGACCGGCGAAGCCCAGCACGCAGCCGATAGCGCACGCCGCCAGGCCGAGCAGCACGAATTCCCCGCTGAACAAGGCAAACAGCCGGCCCTGCTGCGCGCCGAAGCAGCGCATCACGGCATAGCCGTCCAGATGGCGCTGGGTGTAGCGGCGCGTGGACAGCGCGATGGCGACGGCGGCGAGGATTACCGCGAGCATGGCCGAGAGGCCGAGAAATTGCTGCGCGCGGTCCAGCCCCGCGCGCACTTCGGGGCGGGCGTTGCCCAGGCTTTCGATGCGCTGCCCCGGGCCCAGCTTGAGCTTGGCCCAGTTCTCGTAGGCTTCGGTGGCGGCGCGCGCGCCGGCGACATAGATCTGATAGCTGGCGCGGCTTCCCGTCTGGATCAACCCGGTGGCGGCGAGATCGTCCATGCGCATCAGCAGGCGCGGCGCGATGTTGAAAAAGCTCACGCCGCGATCGGGCTCCAGGGTCAGCACCGCGTCCACGGTGAAGCGTGCGTTGCCCAGTTCGATTCTCTGGCCCGCCTCGACGCCTAGCGCCGCGCTCAGGCGTTCGTCCAGCCACACCGAGCCCGGCGGCGGAATCGCGTCGGTTTCGGCATCCTCGGCATTCAAACGCTGCGCGATGCGCAGCTTGCCGCGCAAAGGATAGCCCGCGCTCACCGCCTTGACCCCCGCGAGCTGGGTTGCATCGCCCGCGCGCGCCATGCTGACGAAGCTCACGCCGTCGGCGCGGGCGAGGCCGAGCTTCCCGATTTCCTCGCGCAAGTCCGTAGCAAAGGGATGATCGGACACCAAGAGCACGTCCGCGCCCAGCATCTGGTTCGCCTCGCGCGTCAGCGCCTGCCACACGCGGTCGGCAAAGAAACCGACGCTGGTGACGCTGGCCACGGCGATGACCAGAGCCAGCGCCAGCACGCGCAGTTCGCCCGCGCGAGCGTCGCGCAGGAGCATTTTCAGCGGCAGGGGGAGGTTGATAGTCATTATTTTACAAATCAAGTGTTGACACAATTGGCGGAGAATCTCGATTTTTTTGTCTTCATCCGTGGCAACCTAAATCGCGTCCCGCCGCTTGTGCCAGAGTTGCAATATTGCGCGGACGAAAAATCGTCCGCGCGGATCGTCGATTGCGCACGGATGAAAAGCACATCCGCGCGCAATCGGCGATCTTGGATAAAAGCAACCCACAAAACCGCTTTGTTTTTATCCATAGCGCGGCCGCTGGCCGCAACCAAAATGACAAAAACATTCGCGCGGATGCGGCAATTGTTGCGGAGTAATTGCATAACCCTGTTTTCGGTACGGATGCGCTTTTCATCCGTACCGAAAACAGGGTTGGCGCGCGCCAGCGCGCAATGGCCGCTACGCCGGCATCGATCAGCGTAGTACGACACATCGAGCCGCAGTGATCGTGCTTGCGCGGACGGCGTCCCGTCCGCGCGGATCGCCGATTGCGCACGGATGAAAAGCACATCCGCGCGCAATCGGCGATCTTGGATAAAAGCAACCCTGAATTGTCTTTGTTTTTATCCTTAGCGCGGCCGCTGGCCGCAA
>JACRAS010000146.1 GCA_016234705.1 Betaproteobacteria bacterium
AAGAACCGTCCGCCCCTTGGCGCCCCGAAGCGTTGACTCCACTCGGGCAAGTGTGACCGATGACGCCCAACCCCGCGATGAACCGGACCGTCCAACAGCGGCGCTTCGCTTGCTGTTGTCCGGCCGGTTATCGCGATCGTTAGACGGCACATTCTCATGCCTATCCGCCGTTTCCCGTTCCTGACAGCTCTCTCCGTTGGGTTGATGGTAGGCGCAGGCTACCCATTCGTGGACGTCGCTCTCGCGTGCCGCGTGCCAACCTCCGAAGCGTGCGTTTGGGGCAAGGCGTATTTTCCGCTGACTCTCAGCGTAAGCGTGGTGGTGTTGGGCGGCGTGGTGACAGGCTTGCTCTACGCAGTGCTAGTATGGCGGCGCCGCCGTCAGTCGCGCGATGGTGCCGTCTAACCGGCAATTCGAGAGGGACGCATCGCAAGCGGCGCTGCGCGCCCTTGCTCGCGCCCCTCAATTGCGACGTTAGATGCCAGAGTCTCCGAAAAAGCCGGGTATTTACCTGTTGGTGATACTGCCAATCTTCGTAGGCGGTGGTATCTGGGTCGTGGCTGGACTCGTCGCGGCATATGCCCAAATGGCAGGGATTCCAAAGTCGTCGGTGCCGAATTTGAATGGACTGCTCATTTCCTTGCCGGCGTTGTGTCTGTGGATTCCTGTGGCTTTGTTGCTCGCGAACTGCGTCCTATTCGTTGTGCCTCCGCTCAGGAGAGTAGCGGAAAAGTATGCCGCCGAAGCACAGCGCCCGGATTTCCGCGAGTCTCAGCGGCAACTCGGAAAAATAGCTCTTATCATGGCACTCGTTTGCTTACCATTAATCGTTCTTGGCTTCGTGCTATGAAGGCATCTAACCGGCCCATCGAGACGGACCTTCGCAAGCGGGCTTCGCCCGCTTGCTCGGCCGCTCATGGGCGACGTTGGGCTGCTTGATTGTTGTTCCTCGTCAAGACCGTGTTTGCCACCTACTCGCGCCGTCACCACCACGCTGGCAGGCATGCTCCGCGGCGCGTTTTGCGTGTGGCCGTCAGACGCAATATGCCCGGAAAGCCGCATGGCTATTGACTCACAGGGTAGTGGCTTCGCTAAACAGCCGTCCATTGTCATAGCGCAGTGCCGCGCCGCTCTTGTGGCTTCGGTCACCGAAACCGTGCAGCCGTATGCGGCTTCAGTTACCGGCCCTACTATCTCGCACGGTAGCGGCAGTTCAAACGCCGTTGCTTCGGCGAGCGCACCCACTCGGTTGTCGGCACGCGCAGGTCGCACTTCGTCGCACCACCGCTTCGCTTTTTCACGCGCGGTCTCCACTCGCTTCGCAATCGCTCCTGCATGGGCCGTTGCCCAACCAGGCGCTCAAGCGGACCTGCCGCCAGCGTCGCAGCTTTCAGCGGTATCATTCCTCAACCACTGCCGCGCAGGCGCACACCGCGTCGCGGCAGTCCGCTTAGCTCTACGTTGGGCGTCATAAACGCATGAGTGACTCCACCACAATCATCATCTGGGTCAGCCTGACGTTCGTCGCCGCAGGCTTGATCAAAGGCGTTGTTGGTATGGGCCTCCCCACGGTCGCGATGGGCGTGCTCAGTCTCGTCTTGGCGCCGGCTGCTGCCGCAGCGATGTTGGTTGTTCCATCCCTCGTTACAAATGTCTGGCAGTTGCTGGCAGGGCCGGCGTTTGGAGCGCTACTTCGACGTATGGCAACAATGATGGTCGCAGTCTTCGCAGGGACCATCCTTGGTATCGGTGTGCTCACTGGGCAGTCAGCATCATTGGCGGGTGCGGCGCTCGGAGCAGTTTTAGCGCTCTATGGGGTAGTCGGCCTCGCCGCGCCACGCTTCACGGTTCCCGCGAAAGTCGAGCCTTGGCTCTCGCCCCTGATCGGTCTTGTCACAGGCCTTGTCACCGGCGCAACGGGAGTCTTCGTCATACCGGCGGTCCCCTACCTCAGTTCTCTTGGCCTAGCGAAGGAAGATCTCATTCAAGCACTTGGCCTCTCCTTTACTGTCTCCACTGTTGCGCTTGCGTGTGCCCTAGGCCTGAGCGGCCAATTCCAGCTCACAGCAGCCTCGAACTCGCTCCTGGCTGTTGTGCCCGCTTTGGCGGGTATGTTCATCGGGCAGCGCGTACGCAGTAAGCTCCAGCCAGAGGTGTTTCGCAGGTGGTTCTTTATTGGCCTCGTCGTACTCGGTGCTTACATGGTCGCCCGCGTGCTTGGTACGAGATGACGCCCAACCACCGCATCGAGACGGACCGTCGCCAGCGGCGCTCCGCGCCACTGGCTCCGTCCGCTCATGCGGGACGTTATGCGGCAAGGTCAGCCGGCGAAATCGAAATCTGATACGCTGATGCCGTGAAGGTTACACGCTACTTCGCGGCAATCCGTCAACGGCCAGATCGGGCAATTATCCAAGACGAATGGATCGATAGGGCCGTCCGGGCA
>JACRAS010000151.1 GCA_016234705.1 Betaproteobacteria bacterium
AATTTCGGAGGATTAAATGTTGGTCGAATTATCGCAGTCGGTTGGCAATTATTTCTACGACGTGTTCCTGGTGAAGCTCAGCTGGGTGGTGCTGCTCGGCTATTGCGGGCAGGCGCTCTTCACCATGCGCTTCGTGGTGCAATGGATTGCCTCCGAACGTGCCGGCAAAAGTGTCATTCCGCTGGCGTTCTGGTTTTTTTCAATCGGCGGCGGCTTGCTGTTGTTCGGCTACGCACTTTACATCAGGGATCCGGTGTTCATTCTGGGTCAAGGGTTCGGCGTGTTCGTCTATCTGCGCAATCTCTATTTCATCAAACGCGAACGGCAGGCAGGACCTGCCGCGGCGTAATCTATTTCACCGCCGCGAGCGCCGCAAAGCCGGCTTCGAGATCGGCGATCAGGTCGTCCGCGTCTTCCAGGCCGATATGAAAGCGCAGCGTCGGACCGCCCGGCGCCCATTTGGTGGCGGTGCGATACTCGGCGCAGTCGAACAAGATCACCAGGCTTTCGAAACCGCCCCACGAGAAGCCCATGCCGAACAACGCCAGCTCGTTCATGAAGGCGTAGACCGCGCTTTGCGAACACGGCTTGAGCACGATGCTGAACAGCCCGCAAGCGCCGGTGAAGTCGCGTTTCCAGATGGCGTGACCCGGATCGCTTTCGAGCGCCGGATGCAAGACGCGCAGAACTTCCGGCCGCTGCGCGAGCCAGCGCGCGACGCGCAAGCCGGATTCGTAGTGCCGCGCGAGCCGCACGCCGAGCGTGCGCAGGCCGTGAAGCGCGAGATACATGTCGTCGGGGCCGACGCACAGGCCCATGGTGTAGACAGTGTTCTTCAGCGTCGGCAGCGTCTTCACATTCGCCGACACGCATCCGAACATGATGTCGGAATGACCGCCGATATATTTGGTGCCGGCCTGGATCGACAGATCGACGCCTTTCGCGAAAGCGCGGAAATAGAGCGACGACGCCCAGGTATTGTCCATCAGCACGAGCACACCCTTGTCATGCGCGGCCTTGGCGATGGCCGGGATGTCCTGCATCTCGAAGCTTTGCGAGCCGGGCGCTTCGACAAAGACCGCGCGTGTGTTCGGTCTGAATAGCTTGGCGATGTCGGCGCCGATCAGCGGATCATAGTAGGTCGTCTCGACGCCCAGCCGTTTGAACACGCCGTCGCAGAAGGTGCGGGTCGGCCGATAGACGCTATCGGTGACCAGGATATGGTCGCCGGCGCCGGCGGCAGCGAGCAGCGCGGTCGAGATCGCAGCCAGCCCTGAGGGCAGCAGCGCGACGCCGGCGCAACCTTCGCCCTCGAGTTCGGCGAGCGCGTTTTCGAGGGCCTCCGACGTGGGCGTGCCGCGCCGGCCGTATTGATAGCGGGAGCGATGGGCGACCTGATCCTCGGCGGTGGGATAAAGCACGGTCGAGGCGTGATAAACCGGCGGATTGACAAAGCCATGATAGGCTTGTGAATCGCGCCCGGCGGTGACGAGGCGGGTCTCGGGCTTGATCGGGGTCTTCGGCTTCTTCGCCATGGCCGTCGGCGGCTCCGGTCGGTCAGCGTCTTGGAACTTGACGCGCGGACGGCATATCGACCGCAACGATAGCGAGCGTCAACCCCTTGACCTGCGGGCTTGATCGTTCTGTGATGCTATCGAACGAGGGGTTCGGGAAAACTGCCCAGGACCGAGGTTTTTTCCCCGCGGACATAGGCGCGGCGGCGGAAAGGGCTCCGGCTGATCCGTGCGGGCGCTTGAACCGACATTGCGCCATAGGGGCCGCGTCATGAAACGCATTGCCAGCATTCTCGCACTTGCCGTCATCTTCGGCGCGCAAGGCGTATCCGCTCAGACCCTGAAGACCGTCAAGGAACGAGGCACATTGAACTGCGGCGCCAACGGCACGCTCGCGGGCTTCGGCCTGCCGGACGCGCAAGGCAAATGGACCGGCCTCGACGTCGATGTCTGCCGCGCCATCGCCGCCGCGCTCTTCAACGACGCCAACAAGGTCAAGTTCGTGCCGCTGTCGGCCAAGGACCGCTTCACCGCGTTGCAGTCCGGTGAGGTCGACGTGCTGATGCGCAACACCACCTGGACGAGTTCGCGCGACACCTCGCTTGGTCTCAATTTCACCGGTGTCGATTACTACGATGGCCAGGGCTTCATGGTGCGCAAGACGCTGAAGGTGAATTCGGCGCTCGAACTCAACGGCGCCTCGGTTTGTGTCCAGCAGGGCACCACCACCGAGCTCAATCTCGCCGACTATTTCCGCGCCAATAAGATGCAGATCAAGTCCGTCAACTTTGCCACCGCGAACGAAGCGGTGAAGGCCTACGATGCCGGGCGCTGCGACGCCTATACCACCGACGCTTCCGGCCTCTACTCCGAGCGGCTGCGGCTCGCCAATGCCAACGATCACATCGTGCTGCCGGAAATCATTTCCAAGGAGCCGCTTGGGCCGGCGGTGCGCCACGGCGACGACCAGTGGTTCGACGTCGTCAAGTGGACGCTCTATGCGATGATCAACGCGGAGGAGCTGAACCTCACGCAGAAGAATATCGACGAGATGACAAAAAAGCTGATAGAGCATGGCCGTTCTCCGGACACTCCTGTTGCAGTTGTGCGATGGGGTACACGGGCTGACCAGAAAACCATCGTAAGCACTTTAAAAGATATTGCTGCCCTTGTAAAGGAAAAGGATATCATGCCGCCTGCGGTCACCGTCATCGGGGATGTCGTAAAGCTGCGAAGTGAACTGAACTGGTATGAAAAGAAGCCGATGTTCGGACAGAGGATACTGGTGACCCGGGA
>JACRAS010000152.1 GCA_016234705.1 Betaproteobacteria bacterium
GTCCTCGGAAAAGTCCTCGTGGCCCGGCGTATCGAGCAGGTTGAACACGCGGCCGTCGTAGTCGAAAGTCATCACCGAGGTGACCACCGAGATGCCGCGCTCGCGCTCGATCGCCATCCAGTCGGAGCGGGTCGAGCGGCGGTCGCGCTTGGCCTTGACCTGGCCGGCCAGATTGATGGCGCCGCCGAACAGCAGCAGCTTTTCGGTCAGCGTGGTCTTGCCGGCGTCCGGGTGCGAAATGATGGCAAAGGTGCGCCGGCGCTCGACCTGGGTGGCGAGCGGCGTGTTCGGGATCGACTCGGCGGGGGCCAGCGCGACGTTCATGGGGCGCATGTGGCAGGGAAAGCCTGCCGGATCAAGGGGTCCCGGCTCAGGCGGCAGGCCGCCTGGCAGCGGTCCCGCATGAACCCAATTGATCTTGAGCAATGCCGATTTGGGCCGGTTTGCTACACATTCCACAGCATCGAAACGCCATAAGAGCACGCCATGCTGGCCATCCGCTCGATCGTCCACCCGACCGACTTCTCCGACACCAGCGCGCACGCCTTTGCGCATGCGCTCAAGATCACGATCCGAACAAAGGCGACACTCACCATCCTGCATGTTGCCGCCGGGCGACAGATCGATAATTGGGCTGACTTTCCGCCGGTCCGCGAAACGATGGCAAATTGGGGCTTGACGGAAGGGAAGGAACCCGCTGTCGCGATCACCAGCAGGCTCGGCATCAAGGTGTCCAAGGTGGAGATGGAGCCGCAATCGCCCCTCGACGGCATTCTTCATTTTCTGCACAAGCATCCGACCGATCTGATCGTGCTCGCCACCGAAGGCCGGCAAGGCGCCGCGCGCTGGCTGCACGGCTCGGTCGCCGAAAAACTTGCGCGCCATGCCGAGGCGCCGACTTTGTTCGTGCCGGCCCATGCGCGCGGCTTCGTCGACCAGGCGCGCGGCGAAGTGCATTTGAAACGCGTTCTAATCCCGATCGATCGCGAGCCGAAACCGGCCGCCGCCATCGGCATCATCATGGGCTTCGCCCATACCGTCGCCGGCATCGACATTTCAGAGCGGCTGCTGCATGTCGGCCGCGATCCGCCCCACGTGCAGCACCATGCCAAGCCGCACATTCCGGTCCCTGTCGCGATCCGCCATGGCGACGTGGTTGAAAGCATCATCGATGCGGCAAACGAATGGCAGCCCGACCTGATCGGCATGCCGACCGCGGGGCACCACGGCTTTCTGGATGCGCTACGCGGCAGCACCACCGAGCGCGTGCTGCGGCAGGCGCCCTGCCCGCTGCTGGCGGTGCCGGTGCCGGTGCCGGGCTAGGGCACGGTCATTTTAGATTGAAGCAGGCATCGCCCCCTCACCCCAACCCGCCTTCGCTTCGCTTCGGCGGGCGAGTGAGCAAGCCCGCCATAGCCTTGGTGACGGCGGGCAACCCTCTCCCCATCGGGGAGAGAGAGCGCGCCGAGTTCGCGGCGCTGCTCCGAACCAAAGCAATCATACGTTAGCGCCGCGCGAAAGCGCTTTGGTAAAGCTCCGGCGCGAAGCCGACCAGCAGCTTGCCCCCGGAAAACTCGATCACCGGACGCTTGATCATCGACGGCTGCGCCAGCATCAGCGCGATGGCCTTCTTTTCGGTGATGGCTTGCTTGTCCTTGTCGGGCAATTTCTTGAACGTCGTGCCGGCGCGGTTGAGCAGCGTTTCCCAGCCGGCTTTCTTCGCCCAGCGCTGCAGTTTCTCGCGCTCAATGCCGGCAGTTTTGTAATCATGAAAAGCATAATCGACGCCGGCCTTGTCCAACCAGGTGCGCGTCTTCTTCATGGTGTCGCAGTTCTTGATGCCGTAGAGGGTGATGGGCATGACCCGATGCTCGTTTAGAGAACGCGCGCGATGTCCGTTCGCGCAAAATCTTTGCCGACGTACAGAAGCGGGCAGGCGCGCTCTTTCGCCAGCGCGTAGGCGAAGCAGTCTCCATAATTCAATCCGGACCGATGCGTACCCCTTCCCCATCGCGAATACGCCTGCCCGGCCCTGAGGGCATCCGCGCGCGTCACAGCGACGACCTCAAAGGCCATCCGGTCCACCATGTCGAACACCTCGTCGTGAACCCCTTGCCGCAGGGAGACGATCAGCGCTTCGGCAAGAGTGCCAGCCGAGATCAGAACGTTGCTGTCGGCCTGCAAAGCCGCGTCACAGGCGTCCGCTTCGGGTTCATCGAGAAGGATGGCCATCAATGCGGACGTGTCGACCGCGATCATTTCGGCAGCCCGTACTCGTCATAGAGGAAATCCTGACTGCGCGCGGCGCTTGGGCCTTTTTTCACCTTGCCCTTCGCCGCGGCGCGAATCTCCTCCAGAACACGACGCCGATACTCCTTGTCCGTCCGCGGATTGACGGGCGCGAGCCGGACCGCCGGATGGCCGTGCCGGGTGATGACAACCTCTTCGCCCGCTTCGGCACGGCGCACCAGTTCCGTGAGTTGGCCCTTGGCCTCGCTGACCGTGACGCGCATGTCCTTCTCCGGTACTGGTTTTAATTTAGACTATTCATTGGTCCAATTCAAGCTGCCCCTCCACCTCCGCCGATTTGATCACCGCATATCGGGCCGAAATGTGCCGTAAATACAACCAACAACAACTACAGGTTGACATTTCATCCAGGTTGAATTCTGCTTTTGGTTCGCGTTTCGGGGGCAGCAAATGAGGGTTTTGGGATTACGGCTCGGGCGAGTCACGCTCGTCGTTGCGGCCATCGGGTGCTGGGCCAGCGACCCAGGTGTGGGGCAAACGGCCAGTTCGCGGATCGACGAGGCACTGCAGAACATCACGACGTTGGTTCGTTCCGGCCGCGTCGGTTACGCGACGTTCTGGGACGGCAACAAATACATCCAGTGCCGGCGTCAACCGGACAAAGCGATGCGCTGCGAAGCCGCCGGCACGGCGATGCAGCCCTCGCTGCGCAGCATGCTGACCGGCGAGCGACTGAACCGTCTGGCCGCGTTCGGTTGGGTGCTGGACCCGAGCTTCGGCAATTACGTGCGGACATTTGCGGCCGACATGCCGACGGCGCGCGTCGCGGATCACATCGCGCAGACTTTGGCCGAGGGATACGCAGCCGATATCGCCGCGCTGGAAATCAAAACGTCGTGGATCGCGGACGTGCCTTGTCCGCCGCGCAAC
>JACRAS010000153.1 GCA_016234705.1 Betaproteobacteria bacterium
GGTACGGATGAAAAGCGCATCCGTACCAAAAACAGGGTTATGGATAAAAACAAAGACAATTCAGGGTTGCTTTTATCCATGATCGCCGATTGTGCGCGGATGTGCTTTTCATCCGTGCGCAATCGGCGATCCGCGCGGACGGGACGCCGTCCGCGCAGGCTCGATCGCTACAGTTCGATGTGTCGTCCTACGTCGATCGATGCCGGCGTAGCGGTCATTGCGCGCTGGCGCGCGCCAACCCTGTTTTTGGTACGGATGAAAAGCGCATCCGTACCAAAAACAGGGTTATGCAATTACTCCGCAACAATTGCCACATCCGCGCGAATATTTTTGTTATTTTGGTTGCGGCCAACGGCCGCGCTAAGGATAAAACCAAGGGAGCGTGGGGGTTTACGCGACAACGGCGGCGCGCTTACCCCTTGCGCTTGGCCTTCAGACGCGCAAGCAGGCTTTCACGCGCGAGCAGTGCCAGTCCTGGCGATGCGACGACGACGTGCTTATTGGCATAGGCCTCATGGTTGCGCTCGACATCCTTCAGGCGGTACACGTAATTGACCATCAGGCCGGCCGAACGCGCCATCCCGGCCTTGGACGAATCGGCGAGCCAGTTCAGGCGCTCCATGCGCGCGCCGTTGCCGAGGTGAAAGCGCGCCACCGTGTCGGCCGGCTCGTTGTCGTGTTTGACCTGTTGCAGGTAGTAGGCGCAAAGCCGCATCAGTTCCGTCTGCGCGCGCGTGCCCGGCCCGGCGCGCTCGATCCAGTTGGTCTCGGCCGGCGCGCCGGCGAGCTCTGCTAGTTCTGCATGCGTGGCGGCGGTTTCGGCCAGCCAATTGCGGAATCCCGGTACGGGCGAGAGCGTGGCGAAGGTCTTGAGGCGCGGGAATTCGCGGCCCAGGTCCTCCGCCACCTGCTTGATCAGGAAATTGCCTAAGGAGATGCCGCGCAGGCCTTCCTGGCAGTTGGTGATGGAGTAGAAAATGGCGGCGTTTGCGCCGGCCGGATCGACCACCGGCGAATCCGGGTCGAGCAGGGGCTGCACCTGCCCGCTCATGCCTTTGGTAAGCGCGACTTCGATGAAAATGATGGGCTCGTCAGGCAGGGCCGGATGGAAGAAGGCGAAGCAGCGGCGGTCGGCCGCAAGGCGGCGGCGCAGGTCGCGCCAACCCTGAATCTCGTGCACCGCCTCGTATTGCATGAGCTTCTCCAGCACCAGCGCCGGGGTGCGCCAGTCGATCCGCTGTAGCGAGAGAAAGCCGCGGTTGAACCAGGAACCGAGCAGATGCGCCAGATCCGCATCGATGCCCGCCCAGTGCGGCTGCGCCTTGAGCTCGCGCAGCAAGCGCCGGCGCATCTCCACCAGCGCAGGGGTGCCGCCGCTGGCCAGGTTGAGGCGCCGGAACAGTTCCTGCCGGGGCGCCTCGACCGCCTGCTGCAGCCGGATCAGCTTGGCCGGCGAGGGATCCTGACGGTAGGCGTCGGCGGCTTTTTCCACCGCTTCCGGATCCGGCGAAAACTCCTCGGCGAGAACATCGAAAAAAGCCATCAGCGCCGGCCCCGCGAGCATGCGATAAGCGGCGAGGGCCTCGCGCGCCAGTGCGGCGCCGGAGGCCTCGCCGCGCTCGGACAGCAGCGCATGGCACAGGGACACGGTCCTGCGCGTGTGCCTATCGGCCCTGCTGCCGGTCTTGGCGGCAGGGGTGAACAGGCGTTTGATGAAGGCGGGGGGTCTCATGCGCCAGCGCGAAGCACGGCCTCAGGCGGCCGCGATCTCCGCTCTGACTTCGGACAGCAACTGCTCGGCTTCGCTGCCGCGCACGCGGCTGATATCGTCCTGGTACTTGAGCAGGGCGCCGAGCGTGTCGTTGACCGTGTCCGGGTCGAGAGCGAGTTTGTCCAAGGCCACCAGCGCCTTGGTCCAATCTATGGTTTCGGCCACGCCGGGGAGTTTGAACAGGTCCATCTTGCGCAGCCGTTGCACGAAGGCGACGATCTCCCGCGACAGGCGCTCCGCCGCGCCGGGGGCTTTCCTGCGCAGGATGTCGAGTTCGCGCGCCGCGTCCGGATAATCCACCCAGTGATACAGGCAGCGGCGCTTGACCGCGTCGTGGATCTCGCGCGTGCGGTTGGAGGTGATGATCACGATGGGGGGCTGGTCCGCCTTGATCGTGCCGAGCTCGGGAATGCTCACCTGGAAGTCCGACAGCACTTCCAGCAAATAGGCCTCGAACGGCTCGTCGGTGCGGTCGAGCTCGTCGATCAACAACACCGGCGCCGCGCCGTCGCTCGTTTCGAGCGCCTGCAGCAGCGGCCGCTTGATCAGGAACTGCTCGGAAAAAATGTCGTGGCTGAGTTTCTTGCGGGCGGCTTGGCCGGAGGCCTTGTTCGCCTGGCCGGAGGCCTCGTGCACTTTGCCGCTCGCTTCCGCCAGCCGGATTTCGATCATTTGCCGCGGGTAGTTCCATTCATAAACGGCCGAGGAGATGTCCAGGCCTTCGTAGCATTGCAGCCGCACCAGCCGGCGCTCGAGGGTGCTCGCGAGGACCTTGGCGATCTCGGTCTTGCCGACGCCGGCTTCGCCTTCGAGAAACAGCGGCCGCTCCATCTTCAGGGCGAGAAACAAGGCAGTGGCGAGGCTGCGCTCGGCCACGTAGTCGGCGTGCGCCAGCAGCGCGGCGGTGTCGTCTATCGATTTCGGAAGTCTGACCATTGGTCTCAAGGCGAAGAACGCGGGGGGAGAAAAGCACGCAAGGATTTTATACCTTGTGTGGCTCGCATTGACCGCTTTTTTGTCGCTCTTTCGTCCCGGCCCCTGGTGGCAATCATCGAGCCGCGCCCGGTTGAAGCCCGGCGCTAAGCGCCGTAATGCTGCAGGCGCTCGATGTAACGCGCGATCAGGTCGACTTCCAGGTTGACCCGGCTGCCGGGTTTGAGCTTGTTCAGGTTGGTCACCGCGATGGTGTGCGGTATCAGGTTGATCTCGAACTCGGCGCCCTCCACGCGGTTGACCGTGAGGCTGACGCCGTTCACCGTGATCGAGCCCTTGCGCGCGATATATTTGGCCAGATCCTGCGGCGCGCGAATCGCAAGCAGGAAGCTCTCTCCCGCCGCCTCGAAGCGTACAACCTCGCCCACGCCATCGACGTGGCCGGACATCAGGTGCCCGCCCAGGCGGTCCGACAGGCGCAGCGATTTCTCCAGATTGACCTCGTTCGGCCCGTCCAGGCCCACGCTGCAGTTGATGGTCTCCTGCGATACATCCACTTCGAAGCGGTCGCCGTGCAAGGCGATGACGGTGAGGCAGACACCGTTCACGGCGATGCTGTCGCCCACCGCCACGTCCGAGAGGTCGAGCATGCCCGCGTCGATGACGAGGCGCAGCCCCTGGTCGCGCGGCGCCGCCTTGGTGATTTTTCCGATCGAGGTGACGATGCCGGTAAACATATCAAATTTGCCTAATTTACGACGCGAGCGAGAATGCGAAGGTCGCTGCCTATGGTCTGCATATCGGCGAATTGTACCAGCCGCTTCCGGTCAAGGTGCGCGAGTTCGGGCAGGCTGAACATGCCGTATGCGCTATCGCCGAGAATGCAGGGCGCGAGATAGATCAGCAGTTCGTCCACCAGCCCTTCGCCGAGCAGCGAGCCGTTCAGTTTGAAGCCGGCCTCGACGTGCACCTCGTTGATGTCACGGCGCGCGAGTTCGCGCATCAGCTCGGTCAATTCCACCTTGCCGCGCGCGTTCGGGAGCACCACCACCTCGGCGCCTTTGTCCTGCAAGGCGGCGATGCCGGCCTGGTCATCGACCGCGGCAGCGACCAGCACCTTGCCGCTCGCTAGCAGCTTCGCCGACAGCGGCAATTGCAGCCGGCTGTCCACCACCACCTTGAGCGGCTGGCGCGCGGTCTCGACTTCGCGCACGTTCAACTGCGGGTCGTCGTCCCTGACGGTGCCGATGCCGGTGAGCACGGCGCAGGCGCGGGCGCGCCAGGCATGGCCGTCGCGGCGCGCCTCGGGCCCGGTGATCCACCGGCTCTGGCCGTTGGCGAGCGCCGTCCTGCCATCCAGGCTCGCCGCGATTTTCATGCGCACCCAGGGCCGGCCGCGGCTCATGCGCGCAACGAAACCGATGTTCAGCGCGCGCGCCTCGTCTTGCATCAGCCCGGACTCGACCTGGATTCCTGCCGCGCGCAAGGCGGCGAAGCCGCTGCCTGCAACCTGAGAATTCGGATCCTGCATCGCGGCGACCACGCGCGCGATTCCGGTTTTAATCAGAGCATCGACGCAGGGCGGCGTGCGTCCGTGGTGGCTGCAGGGCTCCAGCGACACGTACGCCGTCGCGCCGCGCGCGCGCTCGCCTGCGGCGCGCAGGGCCAGAACCTCGGCATGCGGTTCTCCGGTCTTTTCGTGCCAGCCCGCGCCTACCGCCTGGCCGTCGCGCACGATCACGCAGCCGACGCGGGGATTGGGCGTGGCGGTAAAAAGACCCTTTTCGGCGAGGCGCAGCGCCTCGGCCATGTGCTCGCGATCGGCGGGGCTGAACATGCGGACAGCGTGTTGAGGGGAGAGGAGACTAAGGGGCCTGGCGCCGTGCTTTGCGCCCCGGCCGCTTCACCTGCAAAATGGCGTCGCGGAAATCGTCGACGCGCTGGAAGTCTTCGTACACCGAGGCAAAGCGGATGTAGGCGACGTCGTCCATTTTTTTCAGTTCCCGCATCACCAGCTCGCCGACGGTGCGCGACTTGATCTCGCGCTCGCCCAGGGCGAGGATGCGCGCTTCGACGCGGTTGATGGCAGCGTCGACGTTGTCGGTCGGCACCGGGCGCTTGTGCAGCGCGCGCATGAAGCCGGTGCGGATTTTCTCGCGGTCGTAGGCGGTGCGGTAGCCGTTCGACTTGATCACCGTGGGCATGGCCAGCTCCACCCGCTCGTAGGTGGTGAAGCGCTTGCCGCAGTCCTTGCACTGGCGCCGGCGGCGCACGCTTGCGGCGTCTTCGGACAAGCGCGAGTCGATCACCGCGGTATCGTCGGCGTTGCAGAAAGGGCATTTCATGATGTTCGGCGGGGGAGGAGAAAGGCGGGAGGGGTGATCCGGAAATCCTGCGCCGCTAGTTCCTCTCTCCTCATGCCGTCAAAGCGAAATTCTGCGCTTGTGCAGGGCGCGCGGCCTCGTGGCCGCCATACACGGGAAATTTGTGGCACAAGGCCTGGGTTTGCGCCAGCGCGCGTTTCCGCACCGCCTCGCTTTGCGGCGCTTCGAGCACGTCCGCGATCAGGTGGGCGAGCTGTTCCGCCTCCGCGAGGCCGAAGCCGCGGGTGGTGATGGCGGGACTGCCGATGCGGATGCCGCTCGTAACCGTGGGCTTTTGCGGGTCGTTCGGAATGGCGTTCTTGTTGACGGTGATGTGCGCGCGGCCGAGCGCGTCCTCGGCGTCGCGGCCGGTGATCTGCTTGGCGGAGAGATCCACCAGGAACAGGTGGCAGTCGGTGCCGCCCGAAACTATGCGCAGGCCGCGCTCCTGCAGCACCCGCGCCATCGCGCGCGCGTTGGCGATGACCTGCGTCTGGTAGTCCTTGAACTCGGGCGCGAGCGCCTCCTTGAAGGCGACCGCCTTGGCCGCGATGATGTGCATCAGCGGGCCGCCCTGCAGCCCCGGAAACACTGCGGAGTTGACGATTTTTTCGTGCTCCGCCTTGGCGAAAATCAGGCCGCCGCGCGGGCCGCGCAGCGTCTTGTGCGTGGTGCTGGTGACGAAATCGGCGATGCCGATCGGGCTCGGATAAAGTCCGGTGGCGATGAGGCCGGCATAATGCGCCACGTCCGCCATCAGGTAGGCGCCGACCGCGTCGGCGATGCCGCGAAAGCGCTGCCAGTCGATGACGCGCGAGTAGGCCGAGGCTCCGGTGACGATCATGCGCGGATTATGCTCGCGCGCCAGGCGCTCGACCTCATCGAAGTCGATTTCTTCGTTCGCGTTCAGGCCGTAGGACAATGCGTGGTAGAGCTTGCCGGAGAGATTGACCGAGGCGCCGTGGGTGAGGTGCCCGCCGTGAGCGAGCGACATGCCGAGGATGGTGTCGCCCGGCTTGAGCGCCGCCATGTAGACAGCCTGGTTCGCCTGCGAGCCGGAGTGCGGTTGCACGTTGGCGTAGGGGGCGCCGAACAGTTGCTTGGCGCGCTCGATCGCCAAGTACTCGGCCACGTCCACCTGGGCACAGCCGCCGTAGTAGCGCTTGCCCGGATAGCCCTCGGCGTACTTATTGGTAAGTTGCGAGCCCTGCGCTTCGAGCACCGCGCGGCTGACGTAGTTTTCGGAGGCGATCAACTCGATGTGGTGTTCCTGGCGTTGGTTCTCCGCCTGGATGGCCTGCCACAGTTCGGTGTCGATGCTTGCCAGATTGTTGTTGAGCGAGGACATGGAGCTTCGTCTGCAGGATGAATGAAGCGCAATTTTAGCATGCACAAACAGGGTTTTCGGAGGCTGAATTCGCATGTCGCCGCAGTGTCATAACATTTTGTTTAATAACATATTTATATCTGCAACCCAAATTCCAGCGGCCTGCCAAGAGCAGCCATTGCGCGCCCTGCGCGCCAACCGTGTTTTCGGCACGGATGAAAAGCGTATCCGTACCGAAAACACGGTTATGTATAAAGACAGGAATGGGGTCGGGTTTTCTACAAGATCGCCGATTGCGCGTGGATGTGCTTTTCATCCGCGCGCAATCGGCGATCCGCGCGGACGGGTCGCCGTCCGCGCAAGCTCTGGCACTGCAGTTCAGAGTACTTTGCTTTGCCCAGGCACGTCACAACTTTGCGGCAAAATTGTGGCGCGAATTTCACGCTATCCGCTTGAGCAAGGCAAGCATGCGCTCGACGGTTTTTCCGTACGGCGGGTACATGAGAAACATCCCGTTCATCCTGGACTGGTGAAACACGGGTTTTTCCTTGCTGAAGGTGCGGAACCCCCATTCTCCATGGTAACAACCGGTGCCGCTCGCACCCACGCCGCCGAAGGGTTGATCCTCCTGCGCGATGTGCCAGATGCAGTCGTTCAGCGTGACTCCGCCGGAAATCGTTTGGCTGAGCACTTTGTCGCGGCTCGCGTTGTCGGCGCCGAACCAGTACAGGGCCAGAGGCCGGTCGTGACGATTGATGTAAGCGATAGCCTCTTCGATGTGCTCATAGGCCAGCACCGGCAGGATCGGGCCGAAGATCTCCTCCTGCATCAGCTTCATCTCCGGCGTGGCCCCCAGAACCAGTGTCGGCGGCTGCTTGCGGCCGGCCGCATCGAAGGTTTCACCGGCGGGATTGATGCTCACGATGCGCGCGCCTTTGGAGCGCGCGTCTTCCAGCAGTCCTTGCAGGCGGGCGAAATGCCGGTCGCTGACGATGCTGGTGTAATCCGGGTTGGCGGCAAGGCGCGGATACAGTGCGGCAACCGCGCGCTGCATGTGTTCGACGAAACTGTCGATGCGGTCCCTGGGCACGAAGGCGTAGTCCGGAGCGATGCAGGTCTGGCCGGCGTTGAGCAGTTTGCCGAATGCGAGGCGCGGCGTCACAGTGGCAAGATCGCTGGAAGGATCGAGAATGGCCGGCGACTTGCCGCCCAGCTCCAGGGTTACGGGGGTGAGGTTCTTTGCCGCGGCCTGGGCCACCATTCTTCCGACCGCAGTGGATCCGGTGAAGAACAGGTGGTCGAAGGGCAGTTCGGTAAACGCCTTGCCGGTCTCGGCTTCCCCGGTCACTACGGCCAACTCATCCTCGGCGAAGGACTCCCCAATAATGTGCCGCAGCAGCTCGGAAAAGCGCGGCGTCAGTTCGGACGGCTTGACCATCACCCGGTTGCCGGCTGCGATCGCCGCAACGGCGGGCGCGATGGCCAACTGATAGGGATAATTCCAGGGCGCCACGATACCGATCACGCCCAGCGGCTGGCGCATCAGGCGATTGCTCGCGGGAAGGTAGTGTATGGCGGTGGCAACCCGCCGTGTTTTCATCCAGCCTTTGAGGTGGCCTCGCGCGTGGCGGATTGCCGTGCCTACGATAAGCAACTCGGCCAAGCGCGTTTCGTGAGGCGAACGGTGGCCGAAGTCGGCGCTTATGGCTTCGACGATCTGGTTGGCGTGCTTTTCGCCCATTGCCGCGAGCCGGTCGAGGCGATCCTTGCGCACGGCGAAAGTCGGATTCATCTCCCCGGCAAAGGCCGCGCGCTGGCGTTGCAGAAGTTCGGACAGTCCTGCGGCGGGCAAATCTTTCATCGGGCCTCCTGCTATCGGTGATCCTTAGGTTACACTGCTTCGGGCCGCGCCCGAGTCCCGCTCAAATCCTCGGGCGCGTTCGGATCTTGGCGCAAGAAGCGCCTCACCAGCGCCGGGAAATACTGGCGCACGCCGACTGTTGACGCGGGTCAACGACTCAGGCAGGCTCCACGAAACGCATCGCCAGTTTGCGTGCCGTCGCCGCGCTTCTCGCCTGCGCACCCTTCGCCTGGGCGCAGCAGGCGCCGGTGCGAAAAATCGCCAAAATCGCGGGCGAGGTGTACCTATCTTCCTTAGCCAGTTGTATGCTCGCCAGCGACCCGCTGAAGACTGTCAGCCACGTCGTCATGAAGGTCTGCTCATCGGCCGAACCTGCCGTTCGCACTTATCTGCCGGAAAACTCATCGAGGTAACCGGCGAGCGTCCGGATTCCAAAATGGCGAACTCACACTATCGACCCTGAGCCGACCTTCGACTTGCTCCGAAGCTGCCGTTCAATGCACATTATGTTAATTTCGCGCCGCTACGAACCCCCCGGCAGGGGGCGATCGGGGCGAGTTTAGTGGTAAATCATGCATGTGGTGCTGGAGAGCACGCCGCGTTTCATCGCCTGTCACGACGCGCTGAAGGACGGCTGGAAAAGCGCAAAAATCGAATGCCTGCTGCTGCTGTTGAAAGGTTCGATAGCCGCGGCGACTCGCGTGCTGCTGTCGATGAACCTGCCGCGGGAGAAAGTGGACGCGGTGCTGCAGATCCTGCCGGCGCTCGCGACGCCCACGGTTTCCACGCTGGCCGACCCGAGCTGGGTCGACCTATCCACCGTGGTCGAGGAGAAAAAAGTGCGTGAGCTGATTCCCCGGCTCTACGCCGCAGGCGCGCGCGGCATCATCGAACTGCCGCTGAACAAGATTGTCGAGTAGGCCTGCCCGATCACCGGGTGAATTCCCGCGGCGAGGCCTCATGCGGTTAGCTCAAAGCGACCGTTGTCGATTACGATTTCATTCCGAGCGAGAACACTTGCCCGAAAGAGAATTTCCGCGCCACGCTGCCACATATCGACGTGAATGGAATCGCCGGGGAAAACCGGTCTTGTGAAGCGGCATTCAATCGCTTTGACTTTATCTACCTGATAGTTGCAGAGCATGCGCAAGACCGCATGGGCGGCAATTCCCATAGTCGCGAGTCCATGCAGGATGGTTCCGGGAAAGCCGCTTTGGCGCGCAAATACGGGGTCCACGTGCAAAGGATGCCGATCACCGGAAAGCCGGTAGATCAATGCCTGCTGCGGCATAGTCGGCAAATCGCAGTGCGCATCCGCTGCTCCGGCCGGCATCTCCGGGGGTGTTTCTGTCGGTTTGTTGGGACCGCCGAACCCGCCCTGGCCCCGGGCCATGACCGTATTGATCTGACGGCTGATATGAAGACCCGTGCTCTTGACCCAGATATCCCGCTGCGTATGAATGAGTGCTCCTCGCCCGGGGCCCTTGTCGGTAGCACCGGTGACTATGGATCGCGTGTGTACCACGCCCTCGATCGGCATCGGCGCGAGCACTTCTATGCGTTTGGCCGCGTGCACGGTTTTCGTCGGATCCAGCCCCGCGGCACCGAGCCACCAACCGGGATGGCCCACCGCCGTGGCCATGGTCGGCAAGGCCACGAGATCGCGCTCATAGATAAACGGCAGCTGCCGCTCGTCCAGCGGCTCGAAGCCCAAGCCCACGCCTAGCGCGTAGAGCAGCGTGTCGCGCGAGGTATAGGAGACGTCCTCTTCCTTGGGTGGAAAATGCTGCAGCAATTCGTAATCGATCTTCATGTTGGTGCTCCGTTCGAATTAGATGTCTGCATTCGCAGTCTTCGTCATGGAATGGCGCCCGATTCCCGCAGAGCAGCGAACCAGGCAGGGTCGTAACCGAGGATTTCTCCGAGTATGGATGTGAATGGCTTTTCGCGCCTTATCGGATACCTGGCGTCTTTGTGAGAGCGGCCTCGCCGCGGCCGCTATTTCTTCATGCTCTGGGCGATGATGGTGCGCATGATCTGCGAGGTCCCGCCACCCACGGTGGACTGCATGCCCTCGCGGAAATACCGCTCCATATCCGCTTCCAGGACTAGGCGAATCAATCCGGCCGCCAAGTGTGAGGGGCTTGCCGGCGCGCCGCAATTGCGTGCTTGAACCCGCCCCGAATCGCGCATCGCACATTATGTCAATTTCGCTCCGCTACGAACCCCCCGGCAGGGGCGATCGGGGCGAGTTTAGTGGTAAATGATGGTTTCGTCATGGAAAATTTCGCCGCAGTTTGCACAAATCTCCGCAGGGACATCCTTAAACACCAGTGTTGCCCCATCACGTTCCAACGTAATGCTGGCACTTCCCTCGCGAGTATGTCCATGTTTGCAAATCGGGCATTTCATGACGATCTCCTTGTCACCCAGTCTGCTTGCCAAAAGGCAGGATCGGGTTGATACACGGTAATGATTATACGCTCCCCTTCGGTAGCTCCTACCGCGCCACGACCCGGATTCCGCCCAGCGAGCGCGAGGACCGTCCGCGATTCGCACGCTCGCGCTCGATCAGCACTTGAATATCCACACTCGGTCCCGCCGCTTCCGTATCCATCGCCAGCACCTCGTCGCCGATGGCGATGGAGCAGCAAGCGGGCGTCACTTTCACCTCGCGCCCGAGGCGCGCCGCCAGTTCAGGAATAAGGAATAGGCGAATCAATCCGGCCGCCAAGTGTGAGGGGCTTGCCGGCGCGCCGCAATTGCGTGCTTGAAGCCGCCCCGAACCGCGGACAATGGAATTTATCTTCAGTCTCGGGGATCCAGGATTCTGCATTCCGTGCTGTGCGCGCCGACCGGGTGATCGAATAGGTTCCGGCAGCCCGCGAACGGCCCGCGTTAAGCAAATTGGGGATGAGGCTCGGGGGTCCGCTTTTGGCCGATAGTGTGAATGCGCAGTTGAGCCAGTAAGCGGTCGGTCGCAAAATCCCGCCTTTTTAAGGACTACTTTCGGCGAGTATAGGCAACAGCTGACAGTCTGCAGTGGGTCGTGAGCGGACATCCGCAGCAGTTTACCTGTGTGGCGGGATTTGGCCGTCTTCTGCCTTCGAGACGCTACAGCTAACGAACGGAGCGTGTGGAGTCGCCCGTTTCCTTGACTCTACCGCGCTTCGGCCGGCCCTGTTCGGTTTCCCATCCCTTGCAGGCGAGTGTCACTGTACGTGGAACGGGGCGCGCGCCGGTGCGGTACTGACTCACCGTACGGCGGGTCAGACCGATAGCCTTCGCTGCGTCCGTGAGGGAAAGTTGATGCCGGTCCTGCCAACGGCGAAAATCGACATTAGCCACCTGACCTTGCTGTTCTAACGCCATTTCCAACAATCGGTCGGAATCCAGGGATGCCCCGCACGGCCATTCCACCCCCCAGCCGAAGTCGGCCACGGCGGCGCGGCGAAACTCGCGGCGCGATTCCAGCGGCGCGAATGCCTCCAACCGTCGCGCTACATCGCTCAGATCGACGCGCATCGTATTGCCGCCGGTATAAGTTGCCGCCAGCACCATGCCCGCCTCGATACTGACGGATTGCAACCGGTTTACATTTTTCTCTCTCATAGCTCTCATCTCCTGCGCGGATTGTTCATCGTCACCCATTCGCGACGGACGTCCTTGGTATTGGCGTCGATCCATGCCTGTGCGGCGCGCAACACTTTCGCCGGCACCCCGGCATTGACAACCTTGCCTGACAAATACACCGCCGCCTTGCCATCCGGATGCAACACATGGGCATGAACCGGTGGGTGTTCGTTCCCCCGCACGACAATGATCCAGCCTTCGCCCGAATAAAGCTTGCCCAGGGTGTAATTGTAGAGCAATTATTTCTCTATTAGCAACCCCCTGTCCTGCGGCACGCAAAGCCCCCGGCGCGTTCAGACGCTCTGTGCAAACAAAGTGGGCGATAGGATCGCTATCTTGTACGGCGGGTGACCACGCGGACCTGCGAACGGGTTCGTAGCCAAGGTCATATACGCCGCGGCCGACGCGGGCTAGAATTCCGCTGTCACCAATTCCTGAACGGGGTCGATCATGAAAGCGAATGTGGGCGGCGTGGACAAGATTCTGCGCATCGTTGTTGGTTTGGGCCTGCTCAGTCTGGCCCTGTTTCTTGAGGGCAGCGCGCGCTGGTGGGGGCTGGTCGGCCTGATACCGCTGCTTACCGGTCTGGTCAACTTCTGTCCGCTCTATACCTTGTTTGGATTCAGTATCTGCCCGATGAAGGACAAGGCCGCCTGATCAGCGCTAGTCGCATCCTGCGTCGGGCTGCGCTATCGGATCGAGCAGCCGCCGCAGCCGCGCGTAATGGGTTCCTTCCCAATAGATGCGGCCGCAGCCGGGGCAAAGCTGGAAGCGCTCGTAGGCGGCGCGCACTTTCTCCGGCAGGCGTTCCAGCACTCTGGCTTTGGGCACGTCGTGCAATTCGGCGTTGCATTCGCGGCAGCGGGTGAATGGCCGTAGCCCCGTTTCAAGCTGGAGGGCGCGCACCACCTCGCGCAACTGCTCCTCCGACTCGGTGCTACGCACGAAGTAGCCGTGCGTGACCATGCGCTGCTTGAGCAGGCCCTTGTCGCGCGTGAGAATGATGCGGCGCTCGGCCAGAGCGGCGCTGATGAGCTCGCTGTCGCGGTAGTCGTTGCGGTACAGGCAATCGAAGCCGGCTAGGCGCAGGTGGCGGGCGAGCTTGCCCAAGTGGGTATCGAGCACGAAGCGCGGTAAGCGCAGCGGCCGCGGGCGCAGATGCTGCAGCGGCGCGATATCCAGGCGTTCGAATACCGGATAGACCGCGACGCGCTCGCCGCCGGAGAGAACCCGATCGAACCCCACCGAACGTCCGTCGACCAGGATCAAATCGACTTCGGTATGCGGCACGCCGATCGCCTCGATCGCGTCCTTCACCGAACGGGTCCCGGCGACGCTGTAGGCGAAGCTCGCGCGGCGCCGCTCGGGCGGCAGGAAATCGTTCAGTTCCTCGTAGAAGCGGAATTCGGCCGATGCGGCGGGATGCGTCATCGACGGGGGGCAGCTACAGCAGGCGGCACAGCGCCTTGATGTCGGCGTTGCCGCCGGAAATGACGACGCCGATGCGCCTGCCCCGGTAATCGTGGCGGCCGTCGAGCTTGCCTTCGAGCAGGGCCGCCGCCGCGAGGGCGCCGGTGGGCTCGATCATGATTTTCATGCGCTCCCAGATCCAGAACAGGCTGCGCAGCAGCTCGGCATCGCTCACCGTCAGCATGTCGTGCACGTAATGCAGCACCAGCGGGAAGGTGATCGTGCCGAGCGAGGGCGTGCGCGCGCCGTCGGCGATGGTGTCCGGGTTGTGGCAGGTTTGCAGGGTCTTCGAGCGAAACGAGCGCGTCGCATCGTCGCCCGCCTCCGGTTCGACGCCGATCACCTTGCAGCCCGGCGACCAGCGGCTCGCCGCGACGGCGCAGCCCGAGAGCAGGCCGCCGCCGCCGCAGGGCACCAGCAAATAATCCAGCGGTCCCGTCTCCTCGATCAATTCCTTTGCCGCCGTGCCCTGTCCGGCGACGACCCCGGCATGGTCATAGGGCGGGATGACGCTCATGCCGCGCTCGGCGGCGATGCCCGCCGCCAGCTCTTCGCGCTTCGCCATTTTCGGATCGTAGGTGATGACTTCGGCGCCGTAGCCGCGCGTGGCCTCGAGCTTCACCCGCGGCGCGTCCTGCGGCATGACGATGACGGTCTTCACGCCGAGGAGCTTGCCCGCCAGGGCCACGGCCTGGGCGTGATTGCCCGAGGAGTAGGCAAGCACGCCAGAGCGTTTCTGCCGCGGCGTCAATTGCGCCATCGCGTTGAAGGCGCCGCGAAATTTGAACGCGCCCATGCGCTGGAAGTTCTCGCACTTGAACAACACCTGCGCGCCGGTGCGCTCGTCCACCATGCGCGAAGTCATCACCGGCGTGCGCCGGGCGTGGCCTGCGAGGCGTGCCGCGGCGGCGGCGATATCGGCATGGCCGACAGGCAATGTGGGAGCGGTGCCGGGAGCGTTCATGTCGATTCGTGGCGTGCCGCGGCTCTAGCGCAGGGTCAAGGTCAGGCGCGAGTCGCCGCGCAGCAGAAAAATACGCAGCGGCCGCTCGGCCTGGCGCAGCGAAGCCAGCAGTTCCGCCACCGAGCGCACCCGGCTGCGGTTCACGCCATAGAGCACGTCGCCGGGGCGCAAGCCGGTCTTCGCGCCGGGGGTGTTGGGTTCGATGCGGGTGACGATCGCGCCCTCGACCATGCCGTATACGGGCATGCCGGGTTCGATGTTGGACACGCGCACGCCGGCGAGCTGCGGCACCGCCTCGCCGGGGATCTCGGTCATGGTGAAGAGTTCCGCGATGCGCAGGCGCAGGGTGAGCGGCTGCTTGCCGCGCTGCACGCGCAGTTCCACTTCTTCACCGACCGGAACCAGGCCCATGCGGTTGCGCAAATCGGCCGAGCCGCGCACCGGCTTGCCGTTGATGCCGGTCACGATATCGCGCGGCTTCAGGCCGGCCTTGTCCGCGGGCGAGCCCGGCTCGATCTTGACCACCACCGCGCCGTCGGCCGATCCCGCCGCCAGCGACTGCGCCAGCTCGTGCGTCATATCCTGCGTGACCACGCCGACGCGGCCGCGGCGCACTTCGCCGAAGCGGATGATCTGCGCCATCACCGTGCGCACCATGTTCGAGGGCACGGCGAAGCCGATGCCGGCACTGCTGCCCGACGGCCCGATGATGGCGGTGTTGATGCCGATCAGTTCGCCCGCGAGGTTCACCAGCGCGCCGCCCGAGTTGCCCGGATTGATCGAGGCGTCGGTCTGGATGAAGTCCTCGTAGCCCTCTATGCCCAGGCCGGTGCGGCCGAGCGCGCTGACGATGCCGGAGGTAACTGTCTGGCCGATGCCGAAGGGATTGCCGATGGCGACCACGAAATCGCCCACGCTCATCGCGTCGGAATCGCCGAATCTGAGCTCGGTTAGATTCTGTGCCTCGATTTTCAGCACGGCGATGTCGGTGCCCGGATCGGTGCCGACCAGCTTCGCCTTGAGCGTGCGCCTGTCCTTCAGCGTCACCACCACTTCCTGCGCATTGTTGATGACGTGATTGTTGGTGAGCACGTAGCCGCGCGCGCGGTCGACGATCACGCCCGAGCCCGCGCTCTGCTCGCGCGAGGATTGGTCCGGAATGTTGAAAAAACGCCGGAACAGAGGGTCGCGAAACAGCGGGTTGTCCTCCATCGGCGAGCGCGTGACCACCGAGATGTTGACCACGGCCGGCGTCACCTGCGCCAGCATGGGCGCAAGCGTGGGCTGGCCCTTCAGGTTGAGCGGTATAACGGCCCGGGCAACAAGCGGCACGAGCAGCATCAGCAGGACGACGGCACAGCGCAGGCGCATCGACAAAATCTCCGGGGAAAAAGGCAGTGCAGGTTCTTTCTCATAGTATAAGCGGTGCAAGGCCAGCCGTGCATCCGGCACCGAAGCCGATGTACATTGCAATGCTTGCATTCAACGCCGGTTAGCGGCGCCAAGGTGGAAATCTACGAAGTCTCGGCGGCGACCGGCGCACGCAGGGGGGCGGCAGCGCACTCGAAGACCACTGGCGCGGATGGGCTATGGGGACCGTTCCGCGCGAAGCCGGACGCCTATTACGAATTCGTCATCCAGGTGCCGGGACACGCAATCACCCACATTTACCGCATACATTTACCGCTCGCCCTTTCCGCGATCCAACCGGGAGGAGCGTGCGGTTAGCCGTGGCGTCGGTACCGCGCCCGCCACAATGCCGGATCGCGTGACGTATGGAGCACTGCCAACACCGGAATAACCGCGGGCAGGATGACGTAGAACACGCCGAATGGGAATCGGCGCAGGAGAGCACGCCTGAGTTCACGATACACACGCGCATGCAACTCCGGATTTGCATCGATCCGCGACAACGTCTCATCAAGAGCCTCACGAAACTCCAAGCTGAGCCCTCGGCGCCTTTCTTCGTACCACTCGCGCGCCGCAACAATATCGCCTTCAGCCTCCGGGCGGAGGATCAACCGCCGGATCATTGACCAGGCCAAACTCGGGCGCGTACCTCGGACCAAGAGGAACCCTCTTCGGGGTTCTTCTCCATAGCTTCGAGACGGCGGTCAAGTTCGGCCTTTTGTTCCTCGGTCAACTCAACTCGTTCGGGGGTTTCAGCAATGCTATCCCAGATGGCCTCGACCAGCCGCAAGCGCTCCGATACCGGAAGCTTTAGGACTTCGGGAAGATCGATCGGATTCATGTTTCCAATGTAGCACACCTGCCTAGCCACGGCTAACGAGGCTGTAGAAAAAGTTGTTTTCGCATTTTCGCTATCTTACAGATCAATAGCTTGCGAGCGTGAATTTCAAGAAATCAGGGTTTTTCTACAGCCTCAACGTTTGGTGTGCGGCGTCTTGGTGTGCGGCGGGCGCGCACGGTCGTTAATGATGGCACGTCGCTGGCCGCCCGTCCGCACCACCTAAATATAGGCGTCATTTCGCGCTAGACGCTCGGCCTGTGCTCACGACTGGAATGCCAAAACGCGACGACTTCAAGGTACTTGCCTCGCGGACGGTAGTAGAGGAAGTAGCTGGTTCTCGCCAGGTACAGGCGACGCGTTTCGGGATCGCGGGCGATTTCGAGCAGGGTGCCGATGCCCGGCTGCTCAAGCAGTGCTTCGAGTGCGGCCTTCAGGTCAGAGCGAATGGCTCCTGGCGCTGCAGGTTCTCGCTCCACCAAGCGGCGGCGGCATCTCAGCCCTTGGCTTGACACGAACGAGCAGCGCCAAGTTCAGTCGTATTTCCGCAGCTTCTCGAGGAGTTCATCTCCGGAGATTCCTTCCTCGCGGTCGGCTTCTTCGAGAGCTTCCTCAAGCTCGGCCTGAAGGGCAGGTGGTAGACGTACCTTTGCCTCCGAGTCCTTCGCGAATATCGTAACGATGGTCCCCTCTGGAAGGGAAGCCCCCTCCAAGATCACTTTGCCCCCGACAACTGTGCCCGTGACGACTTGCACGGCGTAATGGTACTCCGATTCGGATGTGTACGCGGTCGGCGCCGAGTCGTACCGGAGGCTCGCCGGCTGGGACTGACAAACGTACCGCGCTGGCTACGGCGGCGTTATGCCGGGAACTTCCTCGCGGTGTGAACGACGTTCAGCACAACGATCTCGTCCGAGCGCAGCTTCACGAAAGCAATGTAGGGAAGCCGGTTGATGACGAGTTCCCGTGCGCCCGGTATCCGGTCGCTTTTCCGGATCCGCTCTGGGAACGGTGGCAGCCCCTCGATCTGTTCGACGATGCGCCGTTCGACCGCTTCGGCGGTACGCGGCCCGGACTCGGCGTAGTGGTACGCAACTATTTCCTCGAGGTCGTCGAGGGCCTCGTCGGCCCAAACGATCCGCACGCCTACGCGGGCTTGCGCGACAGCCTCGCCTCGAGGCGTTTCTTCACCAGCGCCATCGCGTCGGCGTGCTCATGGAGCCCCGTCTTGCGGGCGTCCACGCGAGCGAGCGTTTTCGTGACTTTCCTCGACAGCCACTTGTCGTACCCAGGTTCCTTGTCCATGAACAGTTCCGGAAGCAGCGTATCGGCGGCGTCCTCGATGGAAATCATGATCGCGACAGGACGGTCGTTCTTCGTTACGACGACGGGCTCGCGGCGCGCCGCGTCGAGGAATTCGCCGAAGCGATTCTTGGCTTCGCGCGCGGACATTACTTTCATGGCCATGTTCTTCTCCGTTGTGGATATTGTGCCCATTATAGCCACTGTAGGCGCTTCGGCAAATTGCCGGGGCGCTGTACAGGGCGCCTATTGAACTTGGCGCAAATCGTCCGGCGTGTCTATGTCGCGGCAAACACCGGGGTCGTCCACTTCGATCACTTTTACTAGATCCGCGTTTTCCCGGAGCACCGAGCGCGCGCCCTCGTCGCCGCGCAAGGCTTCGAGTTGCGCGCGAAAGCGCGCCGACAAGCCCACCGGATGGCCGCGCTCGCCGCGATAGGCAGGCGCGACGATGGCGGCGCCGGCAGCCAGCGACGCGGCGATTTTCGCTATGGTTTCCGGCCGGATATAAGGCATGTCCGCAAGGGCGATGACCCAGCCGGCGACGTCGCCCGAAGCAGCCACTGCGGTCGAAAGGCTCGCGCCCATGCCTTCGTCGGCGTTGGCGCACAGGATTACGGTCGCCCCGGCCTCGCTCAGGCGGTTCTCCAGTATCGGCACGCCCGGACGCACCACGGCGATGACGTGTGGAATGGCCGCGCGCAGATTGGCGAGCGCGGCCACCGCGACCGGTGTTCCTCCGCCAAGTGGATACAACAGCTTTTCGGAGCCGAAGCGCTTCGACGCCCCGGCGGCAAGCAGAATGCCGCAGATGTTCGCGGCCATTGATTGCCCGCCGGAGATTTCACCTTCTCCCTGGCTTTGCACTGCCGAGTGGAAGGGGGCGAAGCCGATCGGGGAGTACCGGCTCACGCTGCGGAACGCCGCACCCGGCTTCGACCCCGGCCTTGGGCGGCTCGACGGTCTGCGGGATTTGCACGCCGCGGCGTACAGCGGTCATCTCCGCCAGAATCGCCACCGCGATCTCGGGCGGCGTGCGGCTGCCGATCTTCAAGCCCACCGGGCCGTGCAGGCGCGCGATCTCCTCGGCCGAGAGGTCGAAATCGGCCAGGCGTTTCCTGCGCTTGTCGTTGTTCGCTTTCGATCCGAGCGCGCCGACGTAGAAAGCTGGGGATTTGAGCGCCTCCAGCAACGCCACGTCGTCGAGCTTGGGATCGTGGGTGACGGCGACCACCGCGCTATGCGCATCCAGGTTCATCGCCAGCACCACGTCGTCGGGATAAGCGCGCTCGATCGGCACGCCCGCCAAGTCCCAGGCCTCGGCGTACTCCTCGCGCGGATCGCAGACCGTGACGTGGTAGTCGAGCGCCTGCGCCATCTGCGCGAGATAGCGCGACAACTGGGCGGCGCCGATGACGAGGAGGCGCCAGCGCGGGCCGTGCACGGTCTTCAGCACCTTGCCGTCGAATTCGAGCGCGTCCGACCAGCGGCCCGACTCGATGTGGGATTTGCCGGTCTCAAGCTCGAGAAACCGCGCCACCAGCTCGTGGCGCTCGATGGCGACTAGCAGTTGGTCCAACCCGGCGCCGTCCTTGACCGGTTCCAGCACCAGTTGCAACGTGCCGCCGCAGGGCAGGTGGAAGCGCTCGGCCTGTTCCTTGGAGACGCCATAGGTAGTGATCTCGGGCTTGTCGGCGGCGAGCTTGTGGTTGTGCACGCGCTCGATCAGGTCATCTTCCACGCAGCCGCCCGACACCGATCCCGACACCTGGCCGTCATCGCGGATGGCGAGCATCGCCCCCAGCGGGCGCGGCGCCGAGCCCCAGGTCCGGACCACGGTCGCCAGAATTACCGCGTGCCCCGCTTTTAACCAGGCTGTTGCGCTGCGAAGAACTTCCAGGTCGACGCTGTCCATTGCACACCTCTGCCGATTTAACCGGGATTGCCGACGCCAGCGTGAATGCCATAACCCTGCTAGGGTCGTCAATAACTAGAACGCTCCGTGCGCAAGCCGTTTAAGGTTATTCCTCGTTCCGGCACCGGTCAAGCGGGCCGGTCGACAGCGGACCTGTCGCGCGGTACGCCATGGATAAGGGGATAACGCTACGCGATTGCTCCAAGGAGGGTTGATTTGTCGCAATGAGGCTCTCAGTTGCGCAAGGCTATGTTGCGCAGCCTTGCAGCGAAGCTCTGAGCGCAGTCGCGAAGTTTCACCGGGAATATCTGGACGACCGGATGGCCAAGGGCAGGCGGACGCAAGCGGACAAGGACGGCGCGGCTGCGTTGCGCTTCCGGCCCTGCCGGCGCGGCAAAGGATGCCGATATCGTGATCGAAGCCGGCGCCTGGGGATCAACTCACAACGGTGCGAAGCCACGCGCGAAACTGCTTGACCTTGAGTTGATCCGCCTTCTTGCCTGAGCTGACCAGATAAAAGCTGAACGGTGTCTTCACGCTGGCCTTGAACGGCATCACCAGACGCCCGCTCGCGACATCGGGTTCGAGGTAGGCGCGCTGAGCGATCGCGACCCCAAGGCCGTCGATGGCTGCCTGAAGCGCGAGCGCGCCATTGGAGAATCGCTGGCCGTTGCCGGATTCGGCAACGGCCAGGCCGGCGCCCTTGACCCAGACCGACCACGCATCCAGTCTCATCATCGAGTGCAGCAGCGTCTGCCTGAGAACATCCGCCGGCCGCCTGAGCGCGCGCGCCAGCGAGGGGGCGCAAACCGGCACCCACTCCTCTCCAAACAGCCGGTCGGACTCCACGTCCTTCCAGTCGCCGAGGCCGTATCGGAGCACAAAATCCACATCGTCCAGCGAAGCGTCGTCGGCCCTCGACGTTGTCGTGATCTCGACTTCGATTTCGGGGTGCTTGCCCAGAAAACCCGCCAAGCGCGGAATGAACCAGCGGATCGCGAAGGTAGGCAAGAGCTTGAGCTTCAGCTTGCGCGCCGCCGGCCCGCCGACGATGCCGGATATCGCCCGCTCGATCTGGCTGAACGAATCGCGCAAGGCGAAGAATAAATCACGTCCGTTGCCGGTAAACGTCAAGCGCCTGTTGGCGCGCACGAACAGCTCCACGCCCAATTTGGCCTCCAGTGAGCGTATCTGCTGGCTCACGGCGCTCGGGGTAAGAAAGAGTTCTTCCGCCGCTTTCTTGACGCTCAGATGGCGCCCTGTCGCCTCGAACGCGCGCAAGGAGGTAAGAGGAAGCCGATTGGTCTGCATCGAAGATAGTTTAGATCATCTAAACCGAAAGTCAAAAAAAACAGTTTGTCCGACCGCGTCGTCCGCGCTAACTTTCGCTCCGGCGCGACGTTCCAAACCGTGGAATCGCGCTCGCGCCACGATGCATGCAAAAAGCGGCGTTGCGCCCCCGCCCTTTGCCGGTCATTGCATAAACGGAGTTGCGGATCATGGATAAAACAGAAGCGTTAAATCTTCTCAAGCGTTCCGAGGAACAGCTCGACAAGGATTCGGGCCGCACGCGCAAGCCCCGCCGCACGGGGATCACGATGAGCCTGGTGTTCGATGTCGCGAATCAGGGGCCCAAGTTCATCGAACCGTTTCAGGACTTGGTGGACCGCATCAAGCTCCTGGACACGATGTGGCACGGCAACCCCGCCATCGTGTTCGATGCGGTCGCGGCTTATCGAGCGATGAACATGGATGTGGCGATGGGGGGAACGCAGTTCGAAATCGCGAAGGCTCAAAACGGCCTGAAGGCCTACATCAAGCTCCTGAAAAGCATCGGCATCAACGAAGTCGAAGTGGAAAACCACGCCTCCGGCGCCACGCTCCGCGAGATGCAGGATGAAGTGAAAATGCTCAAGGACGAGGGCTTCATCGTCGTAGGGGAGGTCGGCAAGAAATGGTGGTGGAAAGACCCGACGCGGATCTCGCGCGACCTGATTTCAGTCGAACGGACGACCGAACAGGCGCTCGGCCTGATCGAAGCGGGCGCGGACTATCTGTATTGGGAGGGCATGATCGTGCGGGCGCTGATCGGCCCGCAGCTCGAAAACACGGAAGGCCAGAAACAACTGCGCGAAGTGGCGCGGGCGATCGACCCCGCGAAGCTGATCCTTGAATTATGGGACGACCGGGGACAATCCAATCACCCGCTGCTCGCGTGGCTCGTGAAGGAATTCGGGCCGAACGTCAACCTGGCGAACATCTTCCCGCAGGACGTCAAATGGGTGGAATGGATCCGCCACGGAATCATCTTCGAGATGGACCACCCCTACTTCCGTTGGGCGCAGGACCGCAGCCAGGCGCCGCATTGGTGGCAAATGGAGGGCCCGGATTACGACGTCGACATGCAGCGCGGCTACGCCCTCAAGCCGGCACGCTAAGAGCAGGCCCGCAAGCCGGTTCACCGGGGCGAATAAGAGCACGGGGGAAGGAAATGACATGGCAACGGCTGGACTGGCTTTATTTCATGCGCTCAGGTACTCGCCCCCTGCTCGTGACCGCCTGCGCCCTGGCGCCCGAAATAGGCATTCAGCGTTAACGAGGAGGATGGCCATGAAAAAGTCGTTATTCACGCTGCTGAAGCTGGTCATCGCGATGGCCGCGTTACTGGGTGGTGCCGTGCAGGCGCAGCAGTACCCGACGAAGCCGGTGCGCCTCGTTGTTCCGTTCCCACCGGGCGGTGGAACCGATGGCGCGGCGCGCAGCATCAGCGGTGGGCTGGGAGAGGCGCTGGGCCAGCCGGTCATCGTCGAAAATCGGCCCGGCGCCGGCGGGATGGTCGCATGGTCGCAAGTGTCTCGCGCGGCACCCGATGGGTATACTCTCGTGATGATCGCGAACAACTTGCACCTGTACCGACTCATGCAGGCGAAATTCGATTTCGACCCGGATGCCAGCTTCGTGCCGGTGGCGGCGCTGGTGTCCGTTCCCATGGTGCTCGCGGGCAGCAAGAAGTTGGCCGCAGACAGCCTCAGGGAATTGATTGCGACCGGCAAGAATTCTCCTGAAAAGCTCAACTTCGGGCACCCCGGGTCCGGCGGGCCGCACCACCTCGCCTACGGCCGGTTTTCCGGCGAGACCGGGGTCGTATTTACTCTGGTACCGTACAAAGGCACGGGCCCGCTCATGAACGACTTGATCGGAGGGCAGATCGACGTCGCGTTCCTTCCCCTCAGCGCGGCACGGCCCCACATCGAAAGCGGGCGGCTGAAGAATTACGGCGTCGCCGCGCCGCGGCGCTCGGACCTGGCGCCTGAAATGCCGACCCTGGCGGAAAACGGAGGGCCGGCGTTCGACGCGAGCTACTGGTTCGCGATTGCCGCGCCCAAAGGCACGCAGCAACCGATCATCGACAGGCTTGGCGCAGAGATCAACAAGCTAATTGCCGCCCCTTCGGTTCGCGAGAGCCTTTTCAAGCAGGGGTTCGAGCCGATGTTAGCGACCCCGGAGCAAACCGCCAAGGCGCTTGTCGAGGAGATCAAGAAATGGTCCAGGCCGATCGCGGATCACCGGATTCGCGTCGAATGAAGGTTCGATCGCGGCGGAACGCGAAAAACCCGGTCAAGGCAGAGCGAAGCCGGCCGAGGCGGTAATCCGGATTGCCGGTTCCGCGCAGCTTCATCGGGCGGCGAAATTACACAAGGGATGTTGTGCTAATGCCGAGAGGGTGGGCTACCCATTTGTACGCCTTTTGCGAGTTCTCCCGGAAATATTTTGCATATGCCTCTTCGCCCCCCTCGGAGAAGTATTGCCCGAAGGCCGTTGGCAATGAAGGCTCACGCATGTTCGCAAACCGGCCGATTGCTGCCGTAGATGATCCGGTCTTCCCGAAAGATCTCCCATAGGGCATCGGGGCTGGGCGATAAAAGCTCAACAATTCCGTCGCCCGTTCGTCCTTCGCCTATTCAATTGTTTCCACGGTCTGAACCCCGCATGGATACCGGGCGCGCGATTTCAGTTGATTCGAAGCACGGCATGGTCTAGGATTTCTTCCCTGCATCGGGGCAGGCCGGCGCTTTAGCCGGCGCACGCATCCTTCCGATCCCGACGGGTAAAGCGAGGAGGGCGCTTTCGCCGCCCGGGCCAGCAGGAGAAATGGCAAAGCACAACAAACCCATTCACCAAAGGAGAGCTTCATGAAGATATCGATGACCGTCAACGGCAAGCCGGTCAGTGCCGAGGTTGAAACGCGTACCCTGCTGGTCACGCTTATCCGCGAGAACCTGCGGCTCACCGGCACCCACGTGGGCTGCGATACCGGCCAGTGCGGCGCCTGCACCATCCACATGAACGGCCAGGCGGTGAAAAGCTGCAACCTATTGGCGCTGCAGGCCGAGGGCGCCGATATCCTCACCATCGAAGGCCTGGCCAAGGCCGACGGCACGCTGCACCCGATGCAGGAGGCGTTTCGCGAGCACCACGGACTGCAATGCGGGTTTTGCACACCCGGCATGGTGATGAGCGCCGTCGACCTGGTGAAAAATCATCCCAATCCCTCGGAGGAAACCATCCGCGCCGAGCTCGACGGCAATCTGTGCCGCTGTACCGGCTATCACAACATCGTCAAGGCGGTAAAAGCCGCCTCGGCGAAGATGTAGGAGAACGATCATGGGCGATATGAACACTATCGGCGTGTCGGTCAAGCGCAAGGAAGATTACCGTTTCCTCACCGGTGCCGGCAATTACACCGACGACGTGACGCTGCCGCATCAGAGCTACGCCTGCTTCGTGCGCTCGCCGCACGCGCACGCGAAGATCAAGGGCATAAAGACGGACAAGGCGCTGAAGGCGCCGGGGGTGCTCGCCATTTACACCGGCGAAGACTGGGCTGCGGCTAAAGTCGGCGGCCTGCCCTGCGGCTGGCTGATCACCGATGTAAACGGCCAACCCATGAAAGAACCCCTGCATCCCTGTCTCGCGCAGGGCAAGGCCAATCATGTCGGCGACCAGATTGCAGTGGTGATTGCCGAAACCTACAACCAGGCAAAAGATGCGGCCGAACTGGTGGAGGTGGATTACGAGGTGCTGCCGGCCGTAGTGGATGTCGCTTCCGCGCTGAAGAAGGGCGCGCCGCAGATCCATGAGGCCGCCCCCGGCAACACCTGCTACGTCTGGGCGCTGGGCGACAAGGGCGCGACCGACAAGGCGTTCGCCTCCGCCGCGCACGTGACCAAGCTCGAATTCATCAACAACCGGCTTGTTCCCAATGCGATCGAGCCGCGCGCGGTGAACGCGAGTTATGCGCGCCACGACGAGTCCTACACGCTCTACGTCGCCAATCAGAACCCGCACGTCGAGCGCCTGCTGATGACCGCGTTCGTGCTCGGCCTGCCCGAACAGAAAGTGCGGGTGATCGCGCCGGACGTGGGCGGCGGTTTCGGGTCGAAAATCTACCTCTACGCCGAGGACGTGGTGCTGACCTGGGCTTCCAAACACGTCAACCGCCCGATCAAGTGGACCGCCGAGCGCTCCGAGTCGTTCGTGTCGGATGCCCACGGGCGCGACCACGCGACCACGGCGGAACTGGCGTTGGACAAGGATGGCAAGTTCCTGGCGCTGCGGGTGCACACCAAGGCGGCGATGGGAGCGTATCTGTCGACCTTCGGCTCCTGCGTGCCGACCATTCTGTACGCTACCCTGCTCGCAGGCCAGTACACCACCCCGGTGATCTACGCCGAGGTCACCGCGGTGTTCACCAACACCGTGCCGGTAGACGCGTATAGAGGTGCCGGCCGGCCCGAGGCAACCTATGTAGTCGAGCGTCTGGTCGAGACCGCGGCGCGCGAGATGAAAATAGATCCGGCCGAAATCCGCCGGCGCAATTTCATCAAGACCTTTCCCTACCAGACCCCGGTGGCGCTGCAATACGACATCGGCGATTACGAAGCCACCCTCGCCGAGGCGATGAAAATCGCCGACGTTGCCGGATTCCCGGCGCGGCGCGCCGAAGCGGCCAAGCGCGGCAAGAAGCGCGGGCTGGGGTACTCCTGCTACATCGAGGCCTGCGGCATCGCGCCTTCCGCCGTCGCGGGGGCGCTGGGCGCCAGGGCCGGCCTGTTCGAGGCGGGCGAAATCCGCGTGCATCCCACCGGCAAGGTGACGGTGTTCACCGGCTCGCACAGCCATGGTCAGGGGCATGAAACCACGTTCGCGCAGGTGGTCGCCTCGCGCCTGGGTATTCCCGTGGGCGACGTGGACGTGGTGCACGGCGACACCGGCCGCGTGCTGTTCGGCATGGGCACCTACGGCTCGCGCTCGCTCGCGGTCGGCGGCACCGCCCTCGTGAAGGCCCTGGACAAGGTGGTGAACAAGGGCAAGAAAATCGCCGCCCATCTGCTCGAGGCCTCCGACGCCGACATCGAGTTCAAGGACGGCGTGTTCAAGGTGGCGGGCACCGACAAGGCCGTGCCCTTCGGCTCGGTCGCGCTCACCGCCTACGTGCCGCATAACTACCCGCACGACAAGCTCGAGCCGGGTTTGAACGAACAGGCGTTCTACGATCCGGCCAATTTCACCTTCCCCGCGGGCAGCCATATCTGCGAAGTGGAGATCGATCCCGATACCGGCGTCACCAAGATCGTCAACTTCACCGCGGTGGACGATTTCGGCAACATCGTCAATCCGATGATCGTAGAGGGCCAGGTGCACGGCGGGCTCACGCAGGGGATCGGTCAGGCGCTCACAGAAGCTTGCGTCTATGACAGGGAGAACGGGCAGTTGGTGACCGGCAGCTACCTCGACTATTGCATGCCGCGCGCCGACGACGTGCCCTCCTACAAGGTCGGCACCAAGGTGACGGCCTGCACCCATAACCCGCTGGGGGTGAAGGGCTGCGGCGAAGCCGGCGCGATCGGCGCCCCGCCCGCGCTGATCAACGCCATCACCGATGCGCTGGGCATCAGGGAAATCGAAATGCCCGCCACGCCGGAGCGCGTGTGGCGCGCCGCCAACAAGAAAGACTAGGGAGAACCGACATGCATGCATTCAACTATCAGAAAGTCAAAAGCGTAGCCGACGCCGCCGCGGCGCTGTCGAAAAGCGGCGACGCCAAGCTGCTCGCCGGCGGCCAGAGCCTGATCGCGGCGATGAAGCTGCGCTTGTCCGCGCCCTCCGACTTGATCGATCTTGGCGGCATCAAGGAACTCAGCGGCATCAAAGTCGAGGGCGCCGGCATCACCATCGGCGCCATGACCCGGCATGCCGAAGTCGCCAGATCCAAGGACGTGCTGGCCAAGATTCCGGCGCTCGCGAGTCTCGCCGGCGCTATCGGCGACCGCATGGTGCGCAACATGGGCACCCTGGGTGGATCTCTGGCGCACAACGACCCGGTGGCGGACTATCCGGCCGCGGTGCTGGGCTTGGGCGCCACGGTCAATACCAACAAGCGCAAGATCGCCGCGGACGAGTTCTTCAAGGGCATGTTCGAGACCGCCCTGCAAACCGGCGAGATCATCGTCTCGGTGAGCTTTCCCGTGCCCAAGCGCGCCGCCTACGTCAAGTTCAAGAACCCGGCCTCGCGCTATGCGATTGTCGGCGTACTGGCCGCCGAAACCGGCAACGGCGTGCGCGTGGCGGTCACCGGCGCAGCATCCTGCGTGTTCCGCGTCGCCGCAATGGAGAAAGCGCTGGCCGCGAAGTGGTCGCCCGAATCCGTCGCCGGAATCGGCGTGCCGGCGGGCAAGCTCAACTCCGATCTGCACGCGAGCGCGGAGTACCGCGCGCATCTCATCACGGTGATGGCCCGCCGCGCGGTGGAGGCGGCGAGGTAAGAAACTTTAAACGCAAAGACGCGAAGGACGCAAAAGGGGTACCCTTTTGCGTCCTTTTTATTTTTGCCATCCGTGTGTCCAAGCAAACTGGCTGATTCCAGGCAACATCGCTACTCCGCGGCCGAGCTGGCGCAACGTCGCGCCGCGTGCCCCAAACCGGAATATCCGGAAGAACTGCCGGTCAGCGTCAGGCGCGCCGACATCGCGCGGGCGATCGCGAAACACCAGGTGGTTATCGTCTGCGGCGAAACCGGCTCGGGCAAGACCACTCAAATACCGAAGATTCTGCTCGAACTCGGGCGCGGTGTGGCGGGCCTCATCGGCCACACGCAGCCGCGGCGCATCGCCGCGCGCGCCACCGCGGCGCGCATCGCGCAGGAGCTGAAGACCGAACTCGGCGGCGCCGTCGGCTACAAGATCCGCTTCAACGACAAACTGAGCCCGCGCTCCTACATCAAGCTCATGACCGACGGCATCCTGCTCGCCGAAACCCAAGGCGACCGGGACCTGCGGCTATACGACGCGATCATCATCGACGAGGCGCACGAGCGCAGCCTCAATATCGATTTCCTGCTCGGTTATATCAAGCAATTGCTGCCGCGGCGGCCCGATCTGAAGCTCGTGGTGACCTCCGCAACCATAGACGCAGAGCGCTTCTCCAGGCATTTTGACCATGCGCCGGTGATCGAAGTGTCGGGCCGGCTGTATCCGGTGGAGGTTCGCTATCGGCCGCCGGCGGCGGCGAAAGCGGTGGGCGGTGCCGCGCCGCGCGCAGGGGTCGCCCCGCTCCGCCCGGGCGTGAACGACGCGCCGGACCTGGCGGAGGCCATCGTCGATGCGGTGGACGAAGCCGCACGCTGCGGACCGGGCGACGTGCTGGTGTTCCTGCCGGGCGAGCGCGAAATCCGCGACACCGCCGAGGCGCTGAGGAAACACCACCCGCCGCACACTGAAATCCTGCCGCTGTATGCGCGCCTGTCGGCGGCGGAGCAGGAGCGCGTGTTCAAAGCGCACACGGGCCGGCGCATCGTGCTCGCGACCAACGTCGCCGAGACTTCGCTCACGGTGCCGGGCATACGCTACGTGGTCGACCCGGGCGAGGCGCGCATCAAGCGCTACAGTTTCCGCAGCAAGGTCGAGCAGTTGCAGGTGGAAAAAATCTCCCAGGCGAGCGCCAACCAGCGATCCGGGCGCTGCGGCCGCGTCGCGAGCGGCGTGTGTATTCGCCTGTACGACGAGGACGGCTTCAAGGCGCGCCCGGCCTACACCGAACCTGAAATCCTGCGCTCTTCGCTTGCCGGCGTGATCCTGCGCATGAAGTCGCTGCACCTCGGCGAGGTGGAGGATTTTCCGTTTCTCGATCCGCCGCTGCCCAAAGCAATAAGCGACGGCTATGGCCTGCTCACCGAACTGGGTGCGGTGGACGACGCCAATGATCTGACCGAGATCGGGCGGCAGCTCGCGCGCCTGCCGCTCGACCCGTGCATCGCGCGCATGATCCTCGCGGCTAAGCAGGAGGGGAGCCTCTCCGAGGTGCTGATCATCGCCGCGGTGCTGTCGCTGCAGGACCCGCGCGAGCGGCCGCTGGAGCGCGCCGGCGCGGCCGACGCGGCGCAAGCCAAGTTTGACGACGAAAAATCCGATTTTCTGTCCTGGCTCAAGCTGTGGAAGTTCTACCGGGAGGCGCCGGCGCACAAGAAATCCAAGCGCAAGCTGGTCGAGCTGTGCCGCGAGAACTTTCTCTCCTACAAGCGCATGCGCGAGTGGCTGGACATCCACAGCCAGTTGCATACCTTCGTCGCCGAACTGGGATGGAAGGTGTCGGGGAAGGAGGCGAGCTACGCGCAAATCCACCGCGCGCTGCTCGCCGGACTGCTCGGCAATGTCGGCTGCAAGTCGGATGACAGCGAGCATTACCTCGGCGCGCGCGGCATCAAGTTCCTCATTCACCCCGGCTCGGGCGTGGGCAAGAAAGCCGGGCGCTGGATCATGGCGGCGGAGATCACCGAGACCACGCGCCTGTACGCGCGCTGCATCGCCCGGATCGAGCCGGAGTGGCTGGAGGGCGTAGGCGCGCATCTGATCCGGCGCCACCAGTACGAGCCGCACTGGGAGAAAAAGCCCGCCCGCGTCGCAGCGTTCGAGCGCGCGACGCTGTACGGCATTCTGCTCTATGGCAACCGGCGCATCCACTACGGACCGCTGGACCCGGCCGAGTCGCGCCGGATTTTCATCCGCCAGGCGTTGGTCGAGGGCGAGTTTGAGACGCGCGCGCCGTTTTTTCAGCACAATCGCAAACTGATCCACGACATCGAGACGCTGGAGCACAAGTCGCGCCGCCCCGACGTGCTGGTGGACGAGGAATTGATCTACGCTTTTTACGACAGCCTCATTCCCGATGGTATCCACAACGGCGCCGCCTTCGATCACTGGCGCCGCGAAGCGGAAGCCGGCAAGCCGAAGCTGCTCTATCTCAAGCGCGAGGACCTGATGCGGCACGAAGCGGCGGGCATCACCACCGCGCAGTTTCCGCATCAGCTCGACATCGGCGGGCGCGGCTACGCGCTCGAATACCTGCACGACCCAGGCAATGCGCGCGACGGCCTCACGCTTACCGTGCCTCTGATCGCGCTGAACCAGCTCTCGGCCAAGCGCTGCGACTGGCTGGTGCCGGGCCTGCTCAGGGAGAAGGTTGCGCTGCTGGCGAAAACGCTGCCGCAGAAACTCCGCCACAAGCTTGGGCCGCTGCCCGAGTTCGCCGACAACTTCGTCGCGGCGATGGCATCGGCGGAGTCGCAGCGCAAGGAAGAAGTTTCCTTGGTCGAGGCGATCGCACGTTACGCGCGTGAGGAACTCAACCTGGTCCTGCCGCCGGACGGTTTCCGCCCTGAGCTTTTGCCGGCGCATCTCGCCATGAATTTCCGCGTGGTGGACGAGCATGGCCGGCAGCTCGCCATGGGCAGGAGCCTGGCGCAATTGCGCGCGGAGTTGGGCGAGCAAGCGGGCGAGCAGTTCAGCGCCATCGCCCAGCCCAAGGCCGCCGCATCCGGCATCACCGCGTGGAATTTCGGCGAACTGCAGGAGATCATGGAAATCCGCCAGGGCGCGCAGATTCTAATCGGCTATCCGGCGCTCCTGGACCGCGGCGACAGCGTGGACCTCGAAGTGCTCGATTCGCCGCAGAAGGCGAAAGCTGCGCATCGCAACGGCCTGCGGCGCCTGTTCATGCTGCAGTTGAAGGAGCAGACGAGGTACCTGGAAAAAAATCTGCCCGGACTGCGCGACCTGGGGATGCAGTTCCTGGACTTTGGCGATGCCGCTTCGCTCAAGGACCAGTTGCTGCGCGTGAGCTTCGATCGCGCCTGCATGGCCGAGCCCTTGCCGGCGACGCAGGCGGAATTCGCGCAGCGCTGCGAAGAGGGGAAGACGCGGCTGTCGTTGCTGGCGCAGGAAATCTGCCGGTTGGTGGCCGGCATACTCGCCGAGTACCAGGCATTGCGGAAGAAACTGCAGGGGCTGAAGAAGTTTCCGCTGGTGCAGCGCGAGATCGAGGAGCAGCTTGCCTACCTGCTGCCGAAGAACTTCATCGCCGCCACGCCGTCGGAGCGGCTGCAGCATTTCCCGCGCTACCTCAAGGCGGTGGCACTGCGGCTGGAGAAGCTGCGCGCCGACCCCGCGCGCGATGCGCGCTGGAGCGCCGAATTCAATCCGCTGTGGCAGACGTGGCTGCGCGAAGATCTGAAGCAAAGAAAACAAGGCGCGGCCGATCCGCAGTTGGAGCAGTTCCGCTGGTTGCTGGAGGAATTGCGCATGTCGCTCTATGCGCAGGAATTGCGCACCCCGGTGCCGGTGTCGGTGAAGCGGCTGCAGAAAATGTGGCAAAGTATGCAGAGGTGAGAGAGACAACGGATGAGTGAAATCACCAAAGCGCTGCTGCGCGCATTCGCCAGCCTGCTGCATCCGCGCATGCTGCTGCTGATGCTGTGGCCGGTGATCGTCGCACTGGTGTTGTGGCTGGGATTGGCGTTCGCGTTCTGGTCGCAGGCGGCGGCCTGGCTGCAGTTTGAGTTCGAGCAGTCCGCCGCGATCGGGTGGGCCATTACTATCTGGCCACTGGCGCTCATCGCCACGCATCTTGCCTGGATCCTGCTCGCGCTACTGCTCGTCCCGCTGGTGCTGATCACGGCGGTACTGATCATCGGCGTGTTCGCGATGCCGGCGATGGTCAAGCACGTGGCTGAGCAAGCCTATCCGCAGCTCGCGCGCCGGCAGGACGGCAGCTTCGCCGGCAGCCTGTGGAATAGCGTGATGGCGCTAGTCTGGCTGGCCTTGCTGGCCCTGCTGTCGCTGCCGCTGTGGTTTTTCCCGCCGCTGTGGCCGGTGTTGCCGATCCTGCTGTTCGGCTACCTCAATCAGCGGGTGTTTCGCTACGATGCGCTGGCCGAGCATGCCACCGATTGGGAAATGGAAACGATTATCCGGCGCCACCGTCGCGAACTCTTCCTGTTGGGCGTCGTGCTGGCGCTGGTTGGTCTCATACCCGTGCTCGGGTTTTTTGCGCCGGTTTACGGCGGACTCGTTTTCATCCACTATTGCCTGGCGCGTCTCGCGCAATTGCGCGACGAGCCGGTTGCGACCCAATAGGAACCTCCAGGGAGAAAAAGATGCCTATCGGCGCCATTATCATCGGCGATGAGATCATGCGCGGCAAGCGCCAGGACAAACACATGGCGCAGTTGATCGCGATTCTGCGCAGCCGCGGCCTCACGCTCGCCTGGTGCCATTATTTGGGCGACAACCCCGAGCTGATCACGGCGACGCTCAAGCGCACGTTCGCCGGCCCGGACATCGTGTTCAGTTTCGGCGGCATCGGCGCGACGCCCGACGACCATACGCGAGCCTGCGCCGCAGCGGCGGCCGGCGTGCCGCTGGCGCTGCATCCTGAAGCCGAGGCCGAAATCCGCGGCCGCTTCGGTGCCGACACCACGCCGAACCGCCTCAAGATGGCCGAGTTTCCGCGGGGCGCGAGCAGCATCCCCAACGACTATAACCGCATACGCGGTTTTTCCCTGGGCGAGCATCACTTCGTCCCTGGGTTTCCGATCATGGCCTGGCCCATGGTCGAGTGGGTGCTCGACCAACGCTATGCCCACCTGTTTCACCGGCAAGCGGAAGCCGAGGCTTCGATCATGGTGTACGACTCGGCCGAGAGCACGCTGACGCCGCTGATGGAAGCGGTCGAGTCCAAATATCGCGGACTAAAGGTGTTCAGCCTGCCCAGCGTGGGCGAGGAGGGCCGGAGGCGGCATATCGAACTCGGCGTGCGCGGCGCGCCGGAAGAAGTGCCCGCCGCCATCGAGGAACTCAGGCGCGGCGTGACCGGACTGGGCGGGACCTGGGAGGTGCAGGGGGTGCCTCCTGCGTCGGGGGGAGCGGGATCGTGAAACTACTTTTGGTGCGGGGGTCTGGATCCTATTATCGTTAAGAGATTTCTAATTGCCAAGTAGGACATTTCACAGTGGGACATTCCAGAGGCACCTGCCGGTGTAATACGACAGTTGGTGGCTTACAAATTTCAGATGAGCTTCTGCGGTGTTTAGAGGCGACGGATTTACCAGCACATTACGCTTTGTGACTACACCTAGAAAGTCGATGACTTCCCTGTAAACTTGGACACCATGACATCCCTCCATCGGGCAAACACGAAAGCGCCTGAGTGCTCTGCTGCCGAAACGGAGACCGGCTTAAGTGCATCCAGAGCACAGGTTGTCCAGCGGGCCATCGCGAGCTGAAATGGGCGTCAGCAGCGAACTTGCCAAACCTGAGACCGGCGAAGAATTCGAAGTCATGTGTCACGCGCTATATCGGCGCATGTGGAACGACGTTGGCTGTGTGCGCATGGGCGGTTCCGGGCAAGTACAGTTCGGCGTAGACATTCTTGGACACGACGGCAAGAAGTCTGTCGGAGTGCAGTGCAAGCACTACAACAAGAAGGCGTTCACCTTCTCCACTGTTACTGACGACATCAAGAAGGCCGAGGAAGCCAAGCTCGGCATTGAGCACCTGCTGTTCGCTACGACTGCTCCGAGCAAGTCGACACTCGTCAAGGAAATCCACGAACTAAGCGCGAGGCGGCGGAAGGATGGCAAGTTTACTGTATCGGTTGATTTTTGGGGGGAGCTCTCCGGACACATTCGGCTTAATCCGGAAATTGGGCGGGAGTACATCCAGGGCTTTCCTGGCTCGACGCTCCTCGAAATCAAAGAGAAGGTCAGCGCGCATCTAGCTCTATACCAAGACGACCGCGAAAGCACCAGCCAGTTTCAGACGACATCCCTCGACAACCAGAATAAGCTACTCGAACAGGTCAGAGCCCTTCTGCCGCGCGATGCTTCGCCGGCAGCGCGAGGAGATGAAGCAGACCCACGTGTTGTTGCTAGCCTCGATTTCATTCGGGACCGGTTGCGAGAAGGCAAGAGTCGTGAGGCGCTGGGTCTCCTTGAAGCGCTGGGTGACCCGGCGCAGTTCAAGGACCAGTTCTCACGCTTTCGATGGCACACCAACCACGCCGCGGTCTCTGTACTGGAAGGGCGGGACGAGGAAGCAGCTACAGAATTTCTTAAGGCGTTTCATCTGGCCACGGACCATGAGAAGGCGCATGCCAATCGCGTACACGCCTTGTTGCTCAAGAAGGATGCTGCGGTAGCGCTGGCGGCTTGCGATGAAAGCCTCGCCACGTTCCCTGAGAGCGTCTTTCTGTGGTCGCTGAAACTTCACGCACGCCAATTGCTGGGCGAAGTTGAGCCAGACAGAGATCTTCCAGAAGGCATTCGCGACACGCCAGACCTCCTGTTTGCGCGTGCCCGTCTCGTAGGCAAGCGCGGGGACTACCCGGGCGCTTTTAAGCTACTACGGCAGTGTATGGCTGCCGATGGCGGCTCGTTCGACGCGAAGCGGTGCTATCTCGCCGACGCGCTTTCTTGGGCAGCGCTCGACCCAGTATTGGCGCACCACGGGCAGTTGACGACGGACCAGCGAGAGGCACTCACCGATGGTATTCAGCGGCTGGAGCCTCTCGAACAGACGCTTCCTGCTATTCAATCTGACTACATCTCGCTCGAGGTCACGAACAACGTGTCGCTGTCGTTGATACTGCTGGGCCAGACGGATCGCGCTCGATCGTTGGCCAAACATTCGCTGATGCGGCATCCGTTGTCAGAGGGGTTGCTGCAACTCAGGCTTAACGAGCTCGACGAGCACAATGACGTCCCCGCAATTCGTGCGCTGACCGACGTTCGTCTAAAGCAGCTTCCATCAACCTTACTTGGTGTCCTTGCAGAAATTTCTGCCAACCAAGGCGACTTGGCGTGGCACGCCGAGGTTATGGCAGTCGCGGAATCTTCTGGGTTGGAGCAGAAACGGTTGCGGGATCTGCGCGTGCTCTCCATACACGCGCGCTGGATGGCCGGAAATCGAACCGAGGCTGTAGACGCTGCTCGCGCCTACCTCAATGAGTACCCAGAGCACGTTCTCGCACGGGTTGTGCTGGGCCAGATGTTGCAGCGGCTGGGGCAGAAAGCAGAGGCCGTGCAGGAAGCGGTGACCTGTGCCAACTACCTTGCAGCCGAAGGTCCTTCGCTAGAGGTGCTTCAGGTTGCCGACCTGTTCTTCGACCTCCAACAGTTCCGCGACGCTGGTTCTTTGTACGCCCGGCTCGTAAAGGTTCCGGGAAATGATCAGTTCACGCGACGACTGCTCATCTGCCTCGTCGAGAGTAGCCAGCGGCGCAGAGCCCGGGACACGCTCGACCAGTTGGCGCCCAATATTCAGGCGCTTCCACCCTTCCGCCGAATCGAAGCAAACCTTGCACGACAGATGGGCGACTGGGCTCGCATGCGGGATTTGCTCTCGCAGGAGATCGAGCAACACCCTGACAACTCCGGCATCGCTGTCGGCTACGTCGGAGCGCTGTACCGGCTGGACGACAAGGCTACCCTGTCGACCTATCTGGCGAGCGATCCTCGCTTCAAGGATTCGTCGCCGGAGAACGAATTCGAGTTTTCGAAGTACCAAAGCAACCACGGCCTGACTGGCTTGGCCATCGCCCGGCTATACCGGCTCTATCGAGCCCACTCCGCGAGCACGCAAGCCGCCAGCTTCTACCTGGGTCAGGTGCTACTGGGCCAGCGCATCCCGCAACTGGAGCCACCCGCCGAGGTTGGACCAGGCGCCGTCGTTCATCTGCGTAGCGCAGCCGAAACCCGCGTCATTGCGATTGATATCGAGAACACGAAGGGTGCCGACGGCTGGCCAGAGTTGGTCTCGCCGGACTCAGAGCTGGCCAAGAACTTGCAGGGACTGAAAATAGGCGACAAAGTGACGCTTGCCCGGAACTTCGATGGCCGTGAGGTTGAGGTTGTCGGGTTCGAGAGCCTTTACGCCTTCGTGGCCCGTAAAGCCCACGAGCAGGTAGCCACCGCTGCCGTACCCGCTGGCCCTCTGTGGAGTGTTCGTATCGTGAAGGAGGACGGCGAACTCGACATCGACGTCCTGCTTAAATCCGCCCAACAACGCAAGGAGCACGTCCACAACACTTTCAAGAACTACCAGCAACACCGCTTTCCCATTTCGATGCTCGCGAAGGCAGTAGGGTCAGACCCGGTGACGCTACTGTTAGAGTGGCCGTTTCTGGAGGCGACGCTCTTCGTCGGAATCGGGACGCACGAGGAGCGCGACGCTGCGGCCATGGTGCTGCGGCAGGGGGGGCGCCGATACGTTCTGGACCTCTTGACCATCGCGGAGTTCGTCCAGCACAAGAGCTTCGAGGCGGCCGTAAAACTGTTGGGCCGGCCGCTCGTTCCCCAGACCGTCCGAGAGCACCTGCTCATTCTCATGCAGTTTGTCGACAAGCCACGGCCGAGCGCATCATTGGGCGAACAAGACGGTCACCTGCAGATGACTGACACCTCGCCCGCGTACTACGAGCATCGCGAGTTGTTTCTGCGTGAGATGCTTCGTTGCATTGACGACCACTGCGAGGTGGTGCCAACGGCAGGCCCGCAGGAGGTCACCGACACTCACAGGTTCCTTGCTAAGGCGCTAGACAACGACTCCTTCGACGCGCTGTACCTCTGCATCGAGCGGGATGCAGTCCTCGTCACGGATGACGGAGCGCTGCGTCTTCTCGCGCCGAACGCCGGCGTCGCGATGGCGATGGGTGTTCAGCCCGTACTTAGGGAAGCCTGTGACAAGGGGCTGCTCAGCAAGGACGCCTACGCTGATGCCGTGATCAGAAAGCTTGCCGCCGGACACGACTTCGTCAGCGTCCGGGCCGATGACATGCTCACCCTTGCGAGGCGCACCCCGGCTCGTGTCTCAGAGGGAGTTCGGACAGCTCTGGAGACATTCCGCAAGACCCAACTAGACATTATCTCCGGCGTTCAGGTCTCCTGCGAGTTTCTCAAGCAAGCCATACAGCGACTGCAGCCCACGGCGGCGGCGGCCTATGGGACGCTCATTCTGGAGGTGCTTCAGCACGAGCGGCCACAGCTTGCCGGTGCGATTCATCGTGCGGTTGCCCACGCGGTCCAGCAAGCGCTGCAACGGCCCAGCCGCAAGCTGAAGTCACAGGAACAAAAGGCTTTCGCGCCCCTTCTGGACACTCCGGGTCGGCCTGAATTCTCGTTACGTCTGACTCCCCTCGCGTCGGCCATTCACGAAATCTTTCATCGGCGAGGCTGGCGGACGTAGCGTTTTAACGACGGCTTGTGTTCGAAAAGGGTCTGTTCGGAAAAGGTCGGGTTGGACGTGTTCAAAAAGAATCTGCAACCTGACTCCCGATTCAAAATGTCTTGACATTACGGCGATAATTAACAAGATTGGTTTCTGAACAACCGCATCCTTCCTGCTGTAGCGGCATACTTACCACTTTCGGCAAGATCCCTAAGAGTAGGATTCCTATCCGGTTCGATCCGTGTCAGCCGCAGGGATATCGAGTAACAACCAAGTTCACTGGTGGCTTTTGAGTGCGCAGAAAAGTCGCCGATACGGCGATTTGTCAGGCCCTCGGTGCGCTTTCGTCACGGCTCAGCCGAAGAGCTTTCCCTGCGGCTGCACATCGGACCTGATCTCCGGCCAAAGCTCGACAAACGATGCTGCGGAAATGCGTGCCAGTTCGCTCGGCTCAATCTTATTCAGACCGCCACCGTAAACCCGGCCTTCGCCCCGGAGTTCGTGGCCGGTGACTTGACCGAGCAAAGCGTGGACGGCTTCGGCACGCTCGGGATGTCGGCGTAGCATCGCCGCGAGGCCGTTCTGCGGGTAGAGCATCAGGTAGAGATTGGTTCCAATCGCCTTCGAGCGGTTCCAGATGAAGCGGAACGGCTGCTTGTCGTCGGAGCCACGGCCCATGTAGGTGCAAAGGAACGGGGTGGGCTGTCGCTGTTCCTGCCTATACCACGGGCTGCGCTTGCCGATCAGATAACCATCCATGATGCCAAGCGACTGGGCGGTTTGCAGGTATTTCCAAAGCGCCGGGTGCTTGGCCTCGACCATCGGCTCGGGCAGGTCGCAATCGATTACGCACAGTTGGCGGTCGAGGAGGGGGTAGCCGTCAGCGTCAGCGTCGATGCTGGTGGTCTTAAGGTGGCGCGGGCTGGGAAGGATAGCGCGGAGGTACTTGTCCGGAAGGCCGAGGCTCGCAGCAATGGCGCGCTCGATCACGAAAAACTCGTTGCAGCCGGTGGCGATGCCCCGCTGGACGCGGAAGAAGTCGCCAAGCGTCGGGCCTTTGCCGTCGCTAAGCGTGTGGCGGTCGTTCTTGGCGTGACTTGGGTACACGGTCCACTTGCGCGACTCGCGCAATTGTTCACGCGGGATGAGGTCGCGGGCGTGCGGCTCGGTCAGCGTGCCGCCGAAGGTGAACTCCACTGAATGAGCGGCGGCGGGCGGCGTCTTGCGGAACACCAGCACGACCGACGACACAAGGGCGTCACCGAACTGAACATCGTCGGGGTCGAAGCGGTGAGCACGGATAAGCGTTACGCGATCCGCGAGGAAGCCCTTGAGGGCCGCGCCGTAGTTGACGTCCATGAACTCCGAGGGAATGAGCCACGCGGCGATCCCATCGTCTTCCATCCACGCCGTGGCGAGCAAAAGGAAGTAGACGTACAGACCCGCAAGGCCGTTGACTTCAACCCCGGTCATCTTGAACGTGAGGCCTTGGAGGCGTTCCTTGTCCTCCCGGTTCATGTGATGGTGCCGTACGTAGGGCGGGTTCGCCAAGATGACGTTGGGCGCGGGTGGGCATGAGCCGTTAGCAACGATTCGCGTGAAATCGCCGCACACAACCTCGAGCCCAGCATCGGCCCACAAATTGCGGGCGGCATCGGCGAACGCGGGATCAAGCTCGACTCCGACGGCGCTCTTGATTCGTTTGGAGCCGAAGACCGCCAGCGCCGCTGAGAAGAAACTGCCCGAGCCGATCGAAGGGTCGGCGAAGCGAATACTGCGTTTGGCGTGGCCGATGACTGATTTGACGTAGCGGGCAATATCGATGGCTAAAGCGTTGGGTGTCGCGAACTGGCCAAGGCGATTCCGCTCCGTTGCCGACTTGCGCGTGTCGATCTCCGCCTGAATTACTTGTCGCCGTGATTCAAGCGAGTTGGCCTCGTAAGCGATCATGCGATTCATAGTCCGAGTTTCGCCAGGTCGTCGAATCGATGTTCCCAGATCCAATCAATGCCCTCGGCGGCTTCATAGCCCAAGTAGTCGCTGCCAAAGTAGCCGCAAAGAAACAGCACGAACGGCACAGTTTTACCATAGGCACCTTGAAGTTGGTGGATCTTGGTGGCTTCCTCTTTGCGCCGCTTGTTGGTGTTGGTGAAGTCACCCGCCGACTTGGCTTCGATCAGGATCGGCAACCGATCCTTGCGCAGCTTCTTGGGCTGAATCACCACGTCAACCGGAACGTTCACCTTCAGCGTTTTGCCGACCGCGAGGTTCATGCGAAATGAATACGTCGCGGCTTCCATTTCTTTCAGTGGCTTCCCGCTTGGATGGGCTTGCTTGCGGTAGCCTCGGGCGTCGAGCCAATCGCCCACGAGCTTGAGTTGCCTCTGTTCCTGCGCGTTGCGGACGATCGGGTTGGCCACGGCGCTGCATAAGCGGTCAGCGACGATCGTTGAAGCTCGGTCGCGTTCGTGATCGGTAGCGTCTTTCGCTGCGTCCAGCCACGGGAAGATGTCAC
>JACRAS010000150.1 GCA_016234705.1 Betaproteobacteria bacterium
ATGGCGTTAGAACTCGTGATTGGCGCGGCAAAATCAGTAGCTACAGGCCTTTGGAGCGCGAACCTTACGCCTGCAGATGTTAGGCGCTTGGGCGAAGCGCGGTTAGCCATTGGGCGCCGAAGCATCATTGGCGTATTGGGACCTACCTATGAATCAGCAATGCACCGCCTACTGATTCAGCCAGCGAAAACAACGGTGTTTAATGTCGGTGATACAGACGAATTATTCGTAATCGATCTCGGTGAGGCCAAGGGCACGACGCAGGTGCCGGCATCTTTTATTGGCGTTCAATCTGTAGGGGCAATGAGTAATGGTGACGCTCTCTTCTTATCAGCCTGCGAGCGCGAACAACTACCATCTCATTTAATCGAGGCAGCGCATAAGATCATTGGCTCAATACGAGCAAAATATGCCGGACAGATGAAAGAAGGGAAGGCCCGCAAGTGGGTCAACTATCCAGACAACTTTTTGGCATTAGTAATACAACCACGGGATGGTTCATTTGCGGTCCACGTATGGGGCAGGCCCGACAAATTCCACGCGCAATCGTTAGACATTAAGCGCGACAGATCCAGGTATTCTCGTTTCAAACTTTCGAGTCAGTCGCAGGTTGACGATGCGCTCCGCGTCATCCTTGAATCTGCTCGCCTTTGCACTGGACGTTGACTTCGGATTTCTTATGCCCCGTCACCTTACTCGACCTCGCCAGCGCGCCTGGCAGCGCATGCTGTCGGGCCGCCGGCTCGATCTGCTCGACCCCTCGCCGCTCGACGTCGAGATCGAGGACATCGCGCACGGGCTGGCGCGCGTGGCGCGCTGGAACGGCCAGACCAAGGGCGCCCACATCTACTCGGTCGCCCAGCATTCGTTGCTGGTGGAGGCGCAGGCGCGCGCCAAGGTGCCGCGGCTCGACGCCAAAGGCCGGCTCGCTGTGCTGCTGCACGACGCGCCGGAATACGTGATCGGCGACATGATCTCGCCGTTCAAGGCGGTGATCGGCGACAGCTACAAGGCGGTGGAGCACCGCCTGCTCGCCGCCATCCATCTGCGCTTCGGGCTGCCGGCGAAACTGCCGGAAACGCTGACGAGCCTGATCAAGACGGCCGACCGCTCGGCCGCCTATCTCGAGGCGACACGGCTGGCCGGCTTCGCCGAGGACGAGGCGCGCAAGTTCTTCGGCCCACCGCCGAAATTCTCCGCCGCGATCGAGCGCGATTACCTCAACCCCTGGTCGGCCGGCACCGCCGAAGCACGCTTCAAGGAGCGGTTCGCGAAATTGTTGCGCGGCTAAGCCGTCGTTTCGGGACAATCGCCAGCGTCTACGTCCGTGATTGCGGCCGATGAAGTTGCGGCGCCGGACGACGTCCGGCGATGAAGTGCCGCACCGTCAGAATTGGATGGCGCCAGAGCATCCGCGGGCCGGCCCAGCGCATCACCTTTCTGACGCGATCCCGCATTACGACCTTGTAGCAGTGGACGGTGCAATTGGCGCATGTCGGCTTGTCCTCGCCGAAGATGCAGCGTTCCAGTCGCCGGCGAGCATAGTCATGCAACTCGCCGCACTCCTGACAAAGCTGCCCGCGCTCCGTCTCGTGATGGAAGCGGCAATACATTCCCACCATCGCGGCGATCGTCTTGAGTTCACTGGCGCGCCAGACGAACGGTGCTGTGTCTCGTGTGCTTTGGATGGAACCAGTCATGGTTGTGCAACGTCTGACGTCACAGCCGCGATACGGCGATTTCACACATATTTTTAATGTTACCATAGCGATGCACGCGAGTGGAAATCCAATGCTCGCGCACCGCATCGGCATGGTGGCCATTGATCATGTCTAGAACAAACCAAAAAGCGCTCTGTCACAGATAAGACAAACCGGCTATGTACTACTGCCACCATGATCCACGTCTGTTCGCTCGCCCGTCTGCACGCCACCGTCGATGAGACCGGCGCGCGCCATATCGTCACGCTGCTGCGCCTGACCGACCGGGTCGAGCGGCCGCGCCATATCGCACCCGAGAATCATCTGGTGCTGGCGGTCGACGACATCGCCGCGCCGATGGAAGGCTACACAGCGCCGGGCCAAGAGCATGTCGAGCGCCTGATCGCGTGCGTCGG
>JACRAS010000154.1 GCA_016234705.1 Betaproteobacteria bacterium
ATCCAGTGTCGGGATTCCGACTTCGAAACCACCGAAGCCACTCTCGGCGGATCAGGTACGCCGGGACCCAAGCTCTTGTGCGGCCTCCCGGCGTTGTAGTGCCTCACCCACTCCCGCAACGTCGCACGCAAATGCGCTTCGAAAACCGGAATCATCCAGTCCAGACACTCCCGCCGAATCGTGCCGATCACCCTCTCACATATCGAATTCGCCTTGGGGCTTCGAAACGGCGCATCATTTTTTTGCGAAGCATCAATACCAGATCAATACCAGATTTGCTGCAGGAGTAGCAGGATCACCACAGCGAGACAGATGCTCATCGGGAGCAAAATCTGACGGTTGCCCTGAAATAGGGCTTCCCTGAACAACGCGAACGGTCCGATCCGGCTCGACGGCGTCATGCGCGCAAAGATGTAGCGGTGCAATTCGTCAACATCGAACAAGGCGCCGAGTGGCGCGTACAGCGGAATGAGGCGTTTCCCCGCCAGAAGCTGGCGCTGGTCACCGGTCAGCAGAGCGGCGAACGGATACTGCTCGATCTTCCCATTACCCGAATCGAAGAGAAAATCATGGCCGTCCGTCCCCAGGCGACGGCGATCCAGGCGCCGTAACAAAATCACAGCGACGATTTGCGCAGCCCCGGCAAGAACGACGATGGCGATGGCGACCGGGATGCCCGGAAAAGCCGGGGCTGGTGCGCCGAATGCGATCATGAGTGCCGGAATCATGGCAAACACCGCCACCGCGCCCGGCCCGGCGAAACTGAGAACCTGGAGCCGCCGGCGATACTGGGCCGTCACACCAATCCAATGAACCCCGTCGCTCATCGAGCGGGCACCTCTCCAAGAGCGCCGGCAGGCATCTGCGTGTACCGAACAGTGGTCCCAGGTCCCAGAACGGCCGTCGCTCGTGACACTATGACTGCCTATTTGATGAAACTCTCAGGAAGAAATACGATCGCCAGAACGAAGCTCGATACACCGAGCGCGATCCACCTTCCGCGCGACCATGTCGGCAGCAGCGATCGCGGAAATAGCAACGAAACCAATGCCGTGCCAAACAATGCCACCGATGGCCATGCGCGTTCGTGCACTGCGACAACCTCAAGGAGAAACACGAGCACGGCAAGAGTAAGCTTGGCAACTGTCAGAAGCCAGGTTGCCGCGCGCGGAGCGCCGGGCTTCGTGTCCCTATCCATGCCACTCGGGCCAAGGTCGGCCATCCATCACCTCCTGCATTCCTGCTGGACATAGCTGTCAAGTATTATCGCCATGAGGATCGTCATCACGATGGAATATATCAGAACGATTATCCCTGAGATGACGAAAAATGCACCAAAGAATCCCAGGATCCCGAGGGTGATCAGCGCCGTGCCGAGCATGAGCGCCAAGCCTTCGACCAGCTGCGCGCCCGTGCAGTTTTGAACGATGTTCGCAAAATCGGCGACCTTCGACAGCGCGCCCAAAGCCTTGCCCAGCAACTTGGCAGCCGCTTTCGGAATATGCTCCAGGATGTTCGCCAACACGTCAATGACCGTCGTGATCTTCACTTCCGCTGCGTCGACCAACTGCGAAGCACCATTCGTGCCGCCGGAGATCTTGTACGCTCCCGCGCCAGTTTCTGGGTCGGTGATGATGTAGCCGACGCCCGTGAACCCGAAGGCGTTGATATTGAACTGATGAACCGTGACTTCCCTGCCCGCGGCCAGCGCGTTCGCGATCTCTTGCTTCACCAACGGATCGATGGCGAGTTGCGACAGGATCTGACCGTGTATCGCCGAGTTGGCCTGATTTAACGTGTAGATTCGCTGGCCCTGACTCGATGCAATTGCGAGCGCCTTGACTGCACTTATCGCTTCTAGGCGATTCGGGTCCGCTGGGTTCGTGAAAAGCGATTCCGGTATGGCGTGCTCCTGAGCGGAATATTGGCCGCCCAGTGACTTGCGGAAGGAAACGACCGCAGCGGGATTTCCATCCATCGACACATCCGTGCCGAAAACACGGTCGACATCCATTTGCACGGTCGGGAACGAAACATTTCGAGGAACCCCGAAATAGTATTGCGTCTTCGCTCCCGTGCCGAAATTTCCGAAGCTGGGCATGCGAACGGTGACGACTTTCGCCGCCTTGGCGAAGACTTGCGCCGATCCGTCGATCGACGCGAAATAACCGAGGACCGCGGCATAGAGGAAGTCCCCCGCCATGTCCTCCTTCGTCAAGCTCCGTATCCCGCTCGGGTCCGCGGGATTCTGCTGGAATTGCTCCAACTTGACCTTAGTGCTCTCGATCCTCGCCTGCAGAGTCAGCAGCTGCAGAGCGCTGACCCCTTGCAGATCCAGTACGGTCGCAATGTTCTCGCCGACGACAGGTCGATTGAAATCGCCGGATTCCCATTGCCTGGCGCCTGGATTGAAATAGGCTGCATTCTGGATGAGCTCGGTCCCCATCGTGAATGCCGGGCCGGTGGCGACGACCTGGCCTTCCACTCGGAGCTGGGGAACCATCCGGATGAGGTATCCCGGCAACGAACTGGGCAGCTCGCTCGGGTCGATCGGCGTGCCATCGGGATGGGGCTGGGGCAAAAAGCTATTGATCGTAGCAAGGTCCGAGGAATTAGCCGGCGAAAAGGAAAGTGTGATCTTCTTTCCCGCGAGACTGGCGGTGCTCACCGTCTGACGGATGAACGCCGAGTCGAACGCTTGCTCCACTTCGTCCAAATACATGCTGAACTGGAATTTCCACCGCAGATTGTCCGGGATTTCCTGAAACTTCGCGCCGGTGGCGAGACGACTGTACGGCAGCGTGCCCAAGAGGATCGTCCGTCTTTCTTCGATGATCGCCTGCCCGCCGAGAGCATCGTTGACGGTCGCATCGGCTTTCTGACCCTGGATGTAGCTCCTGAGCTGGGCCTGATAGTTGTCCACCGCCTGCTGAATTTGGGCCTGATTGACGTTCTGGACCCATCCTTCGATCTGGTTCACCGTCGCGCTCTGCTGGATCTGCGTAATGAACGGCTGCCCATCGAACGGTATTGCGCTCTTGAGGTCCATCCCCTGAGTGAACTGATACTGCTTAAAACTCGCATCCAACGGCACCCAGGTGTTGGGAGTGCGATTCACTGCACCACGGGAGGGCACGTAGTCCACATACGCCTCCACCCACACGTGCTCCAAGTCGATCCACCTCACCTGCCCGCCCTGCGCGATGCCCAAGTTCGGAATCCCGCCTTGCCCCATCAGATTCAGCGCCGCCTCGGGCACGGTCACGCCTCCGACCCAGTTCATCGCCTTCTCCACCGGCACTTCGATGGTGCCGTAGACGTAGCGCGCCGGAACATTGGCCGCCCTGAGCAGGGCGATAAGCAGGGACGCCGTGTCGAAGGCATTGCCGCGCCTAGTCTGCAGCGTCATGTCCGCGCCCTGGATACTGCCGTAGCTCGGGATGAAGGCGATGTTGTTCCGCACCCAGTTGTAGATCGCCACCGGCTGGTTGTTCAGGCTCGCGGCGAGATCGCGGATGGCCTGCGTGATCTGCACGTCCTCGGTGGGTGCGAGGTCCGCAGGCGTCGGCGTGGCCGGAAGCGTCGTCGCGGGCAGACCGATGCCGGAGAGGCTCCCGGCTTGCGCCACTTTGACCGGCTCCCCGAACAGGCGGCTGGTCTTGAACTGCGATGGCGTCATATAGGGCTTGCGGTTGACCGGCTTGGGCGAACCCCAGGGCAGGTTGTTCGGGTCGGTCGGCGTGTGGGTCTTGGCGTTGGGGTACTTCGCCATGAATGCGCCCAGGCCGCTCAATGCCGATTCGAGATCGCCCTGGCCGTCGGCGGCCGACTCGACTCCGGCCGCGAGGCGCTTGAACTCCGTGGCGCGCCGCTCGTATTCAGCCACCGCCGCCTCGTGCCGGGCAAGGATCTCCGCGGGCAGGTGCTTGTCGCGGATGTGGCGCTCGGTCTCCGCAAAACTCTTCTTGACCTCGCCTTCCATACGCAGCAAGGCTGCGATCCTGGCGCGCAGCTCGCGGGTCTTCGCGGGGACATCTACTTGCCAGGCGGTGCGTTGCGCCGCGCGTTCGGCTTCGATCCGCAGTCCCGGCCCGATCGCGCGCAGTTCCTTCTCGCCGGGCTGGGCGGGGGAGGGTTTCATCGCCCGGGGCATCGCCGCCGCGGGCACGAGTTCTTTCAGCAACTCGTGGATCTCGTTCAGCGTCCGGCTGAAGTGCTCGTCGGCGCTCTCGGCTGTTTTGCCCTGCGCTTGCATGCGTTGCGGCGCCGCGGGCAACTGCGCC
>JACRAS010000013.1 GCA_016234705.1 Betaproteobacteria bacterium
ATTCACCGACCGCCAGAGGCAAGGTCTTCACTACAGCCACTTTTGCGCAATTCCCGACACCAGCGCTCAGATAAACCAATGACTTATGCTGCGCGACTATTTGCAATTACCCAAAAACCGGGCCGAATCCGCTAAGTCCGGCTAAGCCTGGCGGGGCACCTGCCCCGTTCTCGCGACACAAAAAGCCCGCGGCAACGCGGGCTTTTTCTTTTGGCTCCTCGCGAAGGTAAAGGTTCGGTCCGCGCAGGTAGGCGCGCGCGGTCAAAAAACCGGCTTCGCCGGTGAATCCGAATCAGTCGCTATGGTTGGCGCCGCGCAGGTAAGGGTAGCGCACGTTATCGACCAGCGCCTGCGTCTCCTTGTCGGGAGGCGGTGTCAGCAGGCTGACGACGATGATCACGACGAAACCGAGCGAGATACCCCAGATGCCGGCCGAAATCGGCTGAATTTCGAACCACAGGTTGTCGGCGATGGGACTGGTGACGTTGAAGATCTTGCGCAGCCAGGGTTGCGTCATCACCATGTAGTAGAAGGTGATGCCCAGGCCCGAAGCCATGCCCAGGGTCGCACCCCATTTGTTGGCGCGGCGCCAGAAAATGCCGAGCACCAGCGCCGGGAAAAACGCGGCTGCCGCAAGCGAGAATGCCGCGCCCACCAGAAACAGGATGTCAGCCGGTTTCTGACTCGCCACCGTCGCCGCCGCCAGCGCCACCACCAGCACCAGGATCTTGGAGATGGTGACGCGCGTTTGCGCCGACGCCTGCGGCTGGATCATCTTGTAGTACAGATCGTGCGACAGCGCGTTGGAGATGGTCAGCAGCAGGCCGTCCGCGGTCGAGAGCGCCGCGGCCAGGCCGCCCGCCGCCACCAGGCCGGAAACCACGTACGGCAGCCCCGCGATTTCCGGCGTCGCCAGCACCACCACGTCGGCGCCGAGGGCGATCTCGGCCAGTTGCACTATGCCGTCCTTGTTCACGTCGACGATGCTGACCAGCATCGGGTCCACCTTTTGCCACGCCGCCACCCACGCCGGCAGCTTGGCGAACTCGGAGCCGACCAGCAGGGTGTATATGTCGAACTTCACCAGCACCGCCAGCGCCGGCGCGGTGACATAGAGGAGGAAAATGAAAATGAGCGACCAGGTCACCGACTCGCGCGCCTGTTTCGCCGACGGCGTGGTGTAATAGCGCATCAGGATGTGCGGCAACGCGGCCGTGCCCACCATCAGGCAGAACACGAGCGCGAGGAAGTTGTTGCGGTTGATATCGCGCTCCCGCTCGGTCGCGCCGGGGAAGGCCTCGGCGTGGCGCAGCAGCGGCGCGGCGCGGGCGCCAAGCTCGGCCTCGCGCGTCCACACGGTCTTCGCTTCCTTCACGCTGCGCGGGAACTTGTCTAGTGCCAGACGCGCCGTCTGCACCCGCTCGGCCGGCGCCCTCGCCGCTTTCAGATCGTTCAGCGCCCTGGCGAGTTTCGCTTTCTCGGCGTCGTAGGACTTGGGCAGGCCCTTCAGCTTGGTGTTCGCGTCGTCTGAGCGCTGCTTGAACATGGCGCGCACTTCCAACTCCTTCGGGTCGGCGGCAAGCACAGCCTCGCGCGCGCTCACTTTTTCGAGCATCTTGCCGTAGACCAGTTGCGGGACGGGAACGCCGGTGTGCTTCACCGACAGCCACACCACCGGCATCAGGTAAGCGAAGATGAGCACGATGTACTGCGCCACCTGGGTCCAGGTGACCGCGCGCATGCCGCCCAGGAACGAACACACCAGGACGCCCCCCAGTCCGACAAAAATGCCGACCTCGAACGCGACCCCCACCAGCCGCGTGGTCACCAGGCCGACGCCGTAGATCTGCGCCACCACGTAGGTGAACGAGCACAGGATCGCGGCCAGCGCGCCGACCAGGCGCGGAATGTGGCCGCCATAGCGCGCGCCGAGAAAATCGGGAATGGTGTATTGCCCGAATTTGTGCAGATAGGGCGCGAGCAGCAGCGCCACCAGGCAGTAGCCGCCGGTCCAGCCCATGATGAACGCGAGGCCGAAGTGGCCGTTCAGGTAGAGCGTGCCGGTCATGCCGATGAACGAGGCCGCGCTCATCCAGTCGGCGGCGGTCGCCATGCCGTTGAAGAAGGCGGGCACGCGCCGTCCCGCCACGTAATACTCGGTGACATCGGCGGTGCGGGTCATGATGCCGATGCAGGCGTACACCCCGACCGTGGCGATCAGGAACAGATAGCCGATCCAGATCTTCGGCAGGCCGAGCTGCTCGCCGATCGCCAGGGCGAGCACGAATATCAGAAAGCCGACGGTATACCAGCTGTAAGCCTTGGTGAGGAAGCGGGAAAACTCCGCCTGGCTCTGCACCGCCATCACTCATCCCCTTCGTGCGCGCCGCGCTTCATGCGACCAGCCTCAGCGGCGCGGCTCCGCTGCGCGGGAATACCACCCGCGCCAGCGTGCCGCGTCCGGCAGGATTGGGCAGCAGCAGCACATTGGCCGCATGCAGCTCGACGATCTCGCGCACGATCGCGAGCCCGAGGCCAGAGCCGTCGGCGCCGGTGCCGAGCACCCGGTAGAAACGCTCGAACACCCGCTCGCGCTCGTCCTGGTCGATGCCGATGCCATCGTCTTCAACTTCCAGGATCACGTATTCCCCAGCCGCGACGCGCGTGGTGACGCGCCCGCCGGCAGGGGTATAGCGAATGGCGTTGTCGAGCAGATTGTTGATCAGCTCGCGCAGCAGGAGGGCATTGCCGGTCACTTTGCCGCCGCCGCCCGAGGCTTCGAATCCGAGGTCGATGTGGTGTTCCAGCGCCAGCGGCACCCAATCCTGGGTCGCCTCGCGCACCAGGGCGTCAAAATCGATGGCGGCAAAAGGCGGCAGACTGTTTTGATCGCTTTCGGTGCGCGCCAGCAACAGCAACTGGTTCACCAGGCGTGCCGCGCGCTCCGCGCTCGCCGCAATCTGCTTCATGGTGTGTTGAATATCGCGCATTTCGTTCCCGCGCAAGGCGAGCTCGGCCTGCGTTCTCAAACCGGCCAGGGGGGTTTTCAACTGATGCGCGGCATCGGCGATAAAGCGCTGCTGCACCTTCAGGCTTTGTTCCAGACGCGCCATCAGGTCGTTGATCGAATCGATCAGCGGCCACGCCTCTTCCGGCGCCTCGTTGCGGTCGATCGGCGACAGATCCTGCGGCCGGCGGTTGCGCATGCTCTGGCCGATGCGGTTGAGCGGCTCGATGCCGCGACTCAGGCCGAGCCAAACCAGAAACAGGCCCAGCGGTACGATCACGAACTGCCACGAGAGCACATTGCCGACGATGCCGCTGGCGAGCTGGGTGCGCTTTTCGCCGGTCTCCGCCACCTGGATCAGCACTGCCCCGGCGAGGCCGCTGACTTGGGCAAAGCTGTAGGCGACGCGCATGTCGCGCCCTTGCAGCGATTCGTTGCGGAAATACACGGCCTGCGGCTCGAGTTCGGGCGTGAACTCGACCGCACCGAGCTTGGCGTCGCCGGCGACCAGCTCGTCGTTCAGGCCGCGCACCTGGAATAGCACTTCGTCCAGCTCGTCCGCGCCGAGGATGGCGATCGCTTCCGGCGGCAGGTTGACCGTCAGGCGCTCATCCTCGAATGAAACCTGGCGCGATACCGCCACCACGCGGTCCTTGAGGTGCTGGTCGAAGGCGGTGCCTGCGACCGAATAGGCGAGAAAGTAATCGGCGGCGATGCTGATCGGCCAGATGATCAACAGGGGCGCGAGCATCCAGTCGACGATTTCGCCAAACAGCGAAGTCTGGCCGCGAGCCTTGTGCGCCATGGGATTCAGGGGCTCTTCGGTTTTTCCAGGCAGTAGCCGAGGCCGCGCACGGTGACGATCCTGACGCCGCCCGCTTCGAGCTTCTTGCGCAAGCGGTGCACGTAGACTTCGATGGCGTTGGTGCTGACCTCTTCGCCCCATTCGCACAGACGTTCGACCAGTTGCTCCTTGCTCACGATCCGGCCCATGCGCTGCAGCAGGATTTCGAGCAAGCCGGTTTCGCGCGCCGACAGCTCGAGCGGCTTGCCGCGGATCTCGGTCACCTTGCCCACCTGATCGTAACTGAGCTCACCGTGGCGCAGCACGCCCGAGACGCCGGCGGAGCCGCGGCGCGTAAGCGCACGCACCCGCGCCTCGAGCTCGCCCAGGGCGAACGGCTTGGCCAGGTAATCGTCGGCGCCCAGATCCAGGCCGCGCACGCGGTCGTTGACGCCGTCGAGCGCGGTGAGTATCAACACCGGCAGGCGCGACTGGCGCGCGCGCAGGCGCCGCAGCACTTCCAGCCCCCCCATCTTGGGCAGTCCCAGGTCGAGGATCAGCAGGTCGAATTCGCCCCGCGTCACCGCGCCGTCCGCCTCCAGGCCGGTGCCGACGCGGTCCACCACATAACCCGATTGGCGCAATGAGCGCGTCAAGCCATCGGCCATGATGGCGTCGTCCTCGGCAATGAGTATTCTCATGCCACCTCCCCCGCTGGCTTGGCGTGCCGGCGAAACATGAGCCAGTGTAACAAACCGCCCTTGCGGCTGCATTGCTGAAAGGTGACTGGATCAATATTGCGCCAATGTTGCAACGTTGCGCGGACGAAAAGCCGTCCGCGCGCAATCGACGATCTTGTATAAAACCGCCACTCGGTGTTTGGCTGCTAACCGTAACCGCTTCTTCTGTACGGATGTGCTTTTCATCCGTACAGAAGAAACGGTTGGCGCGCGAGAGCGCGCAATGGCTGCTTTTGACGGGCGCCGGAATCTAAGACGCCGATTGAGGTGCATTTGCGCCATCCATGCCCACGAACGCTGCTCCCCCTGGGCCATGAGCACGATTGCGCTACAATGCATGAAACAGCGAATTGAGATTCAAAATTCCGTCCGGATCGTTACCGCGCGGCGCGAGCCGCCGAAGGAGGGGCGCGTGGACAACTTCGAGATCAAGGGACAGCGCCTGGTTGCGCTGGCGATGCTGGGTTGCCTGGTGTTCAACTATCCCATCCTTGAGTTGTTCAACCGGCCGGGGACGGTATTGGGCATCCCCGTGCTATATGCCTTCGTCTTTGCCGCCTGGGGCCTGTTGATTGCGCTAATGGCCGTGGTGGTCGAGGCGAAGGACTAGGACGAATCGGTACCTCGGAGAGGGCGCCATGCTTCAGGGCTGGGTGATCATCGTCATTTCGTTCGCCTACCTGGGGCTGTTGTTCGCGATCGCCTACTATGCCGACCAGCGCGCCGATGCCGGCCGCTCGGTCATCGCCAGTCCCTACATCTACAGCCTCTCGCTCGGCGTCTACGCCACCGCATGGACGTTCTATGGCAGTGTCGGCCGGGCGGCCGGCGACGGCGTCGGCTTCCTGCCGATCTACATCGGCCCGACGCTGATGATCGCGCTGTGGTGGGTGGTGATGCGCAAGATCATCCGCATCTCCAAACAGAACCGGATCACCTCGCTCGCCGACTTCATCGCTTCGCGCTATGGCAAGAGCGCGCTGATCGGCGGCCTGGTCACCGTCATCGCGGTGGTCGGCATCGTTCCGTACATTTCCCTGCAGTTGAAGGCGGTATCGAACAGCTTCACCATCGTGCTGCAATACCCCGAGATCGTCCTACCGGCGAAAGTGGGGGCGGTGCCGTTCCTGCAGGACACCGCGCTCGGGGTGGCCCTGATCCTCGCCGCGTTCGCCATTGCTTTCGGCACACGGCATCTGGATGCGGCCGAGCACCACCAGGGCATGGTCGCGGCGATCGCCTTCGAGTCCCTGGTGAAGCTGCTCGCCTTTCTCGCGGTGGGAATCTTTGTCACCTTCGGCATCTACAATGGCTTTGGCGACGTGTTCGAGCGAGCGGCGGCGAGTACCCGATTGCGCGCCATGCTCACGCCGCTCGATGGCGTCGCGGGCAGCTACGCCAGTTGGGCCTGGCTCACGATCCTGTCGATGCTCGCCATCATGTTCCTGCCGCGACAATTTCAGGTTGCGGTAATAGAGAACGTCGACGAGAAGCACCTGAACAAGGCGATCTGGCTGTTTCCGCTGTACATGCTGGCAATCAACGTCTTCGTGCTGCCGATTGCATTCGGCGGACTGCTGCATTTCCCCCCGGGCAGCGTCGACGCGGATACTTTCGTGCTCACGCTGCCGATGGCGGAGAAACAGGAACTGCTGGCGCTGCTGGTGTTCATCGGCGGATTGTCGGCCGCAACCGGCATGGTGATCGTCGAGACCATCGCGCTTTCCACCATGGTGTGCAACGACCTGGTGATGCCGGTCCTGTTGCGGCTGCGCGTACTGCGGTTGAGCCAACGCCGCAATCTCACCGGGCTGCTGCTCGGTATCCGGCGCGGGGCGATCGTGCTGGTGCTGCTCCTCGGCTACCTCTATTTCCGCCTCGCCGGCGAGGCCTACGCGCTGGTTTCGATCGGCCTGATTTCGTTTGCCGCGGTGGCGCAGTTCGCACCCGTGGCTCTTGGCGGAATTTTCTGGAAAGGCGGCACCCGGCGCGGCGCACTCGCCGGCCTCGCCGCGGGATTCCTGGTGTGGTTCTACACCCTGATGCTGCCCGCGTTCGCACGCTCGGCGTGGCTGCCGATCGGTTTTCTCGAACATGGCCCGTTTGGTCTGGCGTTGCTCAATCCGCAGCAGTTGTTCGGGCTCGCCCGGCTCGACCACATTACGCATGCGATGATCTGGAGCATGATCGCCAACATCGGCGCCTATGTGGCGGTGTCGCTGTCCACCGCGCAAAGCGCGGAGGAACATCGCCAGGCGAGCCTGTTCGTCGATGTGTTCAAGCGCTCGGGCGAGGCGGGCGGGGCGCGCTTCTGGCGCGGCACCGCTTCCGCCTCCGAGCTGTTCAACCTGCTCGCGCGTTTCCTTGGTCCTGCGTCGGCGGAGGCGGTGTTTCGGGATTACGCACGCGGCAAAGACGTGCAATGGCCGGGCGATGGCCTGCTTGCCGACGCCGAATTCGTGCATTACGTCGAGACCCAGCTCGCCGGCGCCATCGGCGCTTCCTCGGCCCGCATCATGGTTGCCTCGGTGGTAAAGGAGGAGGCGCTGACCATCGAGGAGGTGCGCCAGATTGTCGACGAGGCTTCCCAGGTAGTGGCGTACAGTCACCGGCTGGAGCAGAAATCCATGGAACTCGAGGCCGCGACCACCGAACTGCGTGCGGCAAACGAGCGGCTGAAGGAACTCGATCGGCTCAAGGACGACTTCGTGTCCACGGTTTCGCATGAATTGCGCACGCCGCTCACCTCGATCCGCTCGTTCTCCGAAATCCTGCGCGAGGATCCGAAAGTGGAGCTGGCGCAGCGCAGGAAATTTCTCGATATCATTACCAAGGAGACCGAGCGCCTCACCCGGCTGATCAACAAGATTCTCGACCTGTCCAAGCTGGAATCGGGGACGACCGAGTGGCACGAGTCGCCTATCGACATGAAAGAAGTGATCGAAAGCACGATGACGGCGGCCAGCCAATTGTTCAAGGAAAAGCAGGTGCGGCTGGAAGCAAAACTGCCTGAGCGGGTGGCCAGGCTGGTTGCCGACTTCGACCGCGTCACCCAGGTCATCTTCAATCTGCTCTCCAATGCAGTGAAGTTCTGCGAAGCGGGCAAAGGCCGGGTCGAGGTCGCCCTGGTCGAGGACAACGGCTTCTTGCGCGTGGACGTAAGCGACAATGGACCCGGAATCAGCCCGAAGGATCAGAAGGTCATCTTCGACAAGTTCCGTCAGGCGGGCGACGCGCTGACCGACAAGCCGCACGGCACCGGACTTGGCCTGCATATCAGCTTTCATATCGTCGAGCACTACGGCGGCCGGATATGGGTGACCAGCCGGCCCGGCCAAGGCACAACCTTTTCGTTCACCCTTCCGCTCGCGCGCGAACCGGCGCCGGCGGAAGCCACTTGACGCAAAGGCGGGAGAGCATCCATGAGCAAGAAAGTCCTGATCGCCGACGACGAGCCGAACATCGTCACTTCGCTCGAGTACCTGATGCAGAAAAGCGGCTATGAAGTGAAAATCGCCCGCAATGGCGACGAAGCGCTCGCTCTTGTCGAAAGTTTCCTGCCGGACGTGGTGCTGCTCGATGTGATGATGCCGCGCAAGAGCGGTTACGAGGTGTGTCAGCAAATACGCGAACGCACGGACTGGCAACACATCAAGGTCGTGATGCTCTCGGCCAAGGGCAGGGAGGCCGAGGTGAACAAGGGGCTTTCGCTTGGAGCGGACACCTACGTTACCAAGCCGTTTTCCAACCAGGAGCTGATCGCAAAGATCGACGGGCTGCTCGGAGACGGCGCCAAGCCTGGCGGTGCATGAAGGGGAAGCTCAAGTTTGCCCTATGGGTTGGCGTGCTTTTCGCCGGAGTGGTGATTGTAATCGTCGCCATTGCGCTGCTCCTCGCATCCGGGCTTCCCCAGGATGAGCAAGATGTATTGCAGCGCATCCTGGAACAACGTGCGCCACTGCTAGTCTACGCCGCCCTGATCCTACTGTTCGCGTGCGGCGGTGTCATCAGTCGGTTGTTCCGCAACTACATGACCGCGGCGAGCGCGCTTGCCGAGCAGACCCGAACGGCGCTCAACGCAAATCCGGAGCACCGCATCGTTGCCGACGGTGGGCCGGAACTGGACGAGTTGGCGGCCGCCATCGACCGCCTGCGTGACGCCTATTGCCACCAGCGTCTGGATCTGGATGCGAAAATCGCGGAGTCCGGTTCGCGCCTGGAAGAGGAGCGCAACCGCCTTTCGGCCCTGATGTCCGAGCTGTCCCAGGGAGTGCTGCTGTGCAACGCCGAGGGCCGCATCCTGCTCTACAACGAGCAGGCGAGAGCGCTTTTTGGGCAGGCGGCGGCATCCGGCTCGCAACACAGCCTGGTCGGGCTCGGGCGCTCCGTGTTCGGCCTGATCGATCGCGACCAGGTGGCCCACGCCCTCGACAAGATTCAGTACAACCTGGACCGCGAATCCCGGTTTCCGGTCACCAAATTCCTGGCCACCGCCTCCGCGGGCTGCCTGCTCAAGGTTCAATTGGCGCCGTTCCTGTCCGCCGAGAGGCGCATCGCCGGAATGGTGCTGACCCTGGAAGACGTTACCGACACGTTGGGTCAAGAGGCGCGGCGGCGCTCGCTGTTGCAGGCGCTGGCCACGCGGGTGCGGCAGCCGGCAGCCAACATCCGCGCAGCGGCGGAAAATCTGGTTTCGTCGCCGGAAATGAGCGAGCAGCAGCGTGCGCAATTTGCCGAGATCATCGCGGCCGAGTCGCGCGGTCTTAGCGTCACCATCAATGATGCGCTGCGCGAACATGCCGATGCCCTGAAGGCCGGTCTTTCCCTGGAAGACATGCCGGTAACCGACCTGATACACGTCGCACGCCGGCGCGTCGACACCCTGCTCGGATTGCCGACCAGCCTGGAGAAAATAGATGAAAGCCTGTGGATAAAGGTCGACAGCTACGCGTTCGCGCAGGTGCTCGCATCGCTCGCCGCGCGCTTGCGCGATGAATACGGGGTGCGCGAAATCCGCTTCCGCGCAGCCGGCAGCGGCGGTTTTGTCGAACTCGATCTCGTCTGGAGCGGCGCCATTGTCGCAAGCGATGCCCTGGCGCTGTGGGAGACGCAACCGATGCAGCTCGGCGCCGAGCACACACCCCTCACCTTCAGGGATGTGCTCGAACGGCACGGCGGCGAGGTCTGGCGGCAGTCGCATCCGCAGTCGCACACCTCGTGGTTCAGATTCCTCCTGCCGCTCGGCGAGCCTGCGTCGGTGAGACCGCGCCGGAGCATTCCGCTGGACAGCCGTCCGGAATACTATGACTTCGATCTGTTCAAAAACGCCGATGCCGCACGCGGCCTCGCCGAGCAACGGCTCAGTGACATCAACTACACCGTGTTCGATACCGAAACCACCGGATTGGAACCCTCTGCCGGCGACGAAATAATCAGCATCGGTGCGGTTCGCATCGTCAACGGCCGCCTGCTCAAGCAGGAGGTGTACGAACAACTGATAAACCCGAAGCGGTCGGTGCCCAGGGATTCGGTGCGCATACACGGGATCAAGAACGCGGATTTGCTGGACCAGCCGGCGCTAGGCGAAGTATTGCCCGCTTTTCATCGCTTCTGCGAAGACACCGTGCTGGTGGCGCACAATGCCGCGTTCGATATGCGTTTTCTCGAATTGAAGGAGGCGGCGACCGGCGTCCGGTTTTCGCAGCCGGTGCTAGACACGCTGCTGCTTGCCGCGCTGGCGCATCCGAGCCTCAAGGACCACGGACTCGAGGCAGTCGCGGAACGGCTGGGGCTCAGCGTAATCGGGCGCCATACCGCGCTTGGCGACGCGCTGGTTACCGGAGACATTTTTCTCAAGCTGCTCCCGCTCCTCGCGGAGCGCGGTATCCTGACGCTGGGCCAGGCACTCGAAGCCTCGCGCGAAACTTACTACGCGCGCCTACAGTATTGAGCTTTGCCCGAGAACAATGAGATCCAGACATGGATGAACGCTACGGATTTCTCGAGCGCCGGCTCGCCGGCGAACAGCAGACACTGGCGCGGCCGTTGCGCTCGCTGATCCGCAACGAACCCGTGGTCTGCCGCGAGCATCTGAGCGTGCGCGAGGCGGTCGGGATCATGCGCGCACGTGGCGTAGGTTCGGTGATAGTGGTCGACGAGGGTTCATGTCCGATAGGCATTTTCACCACGACCGACTTGGTGGCCGTAACGGCACGCGGTCTCGATGACCAGGCCGTCGCAGAGGTCATGACGCGCACGCCGTTCGCGCTCCCGGCTCACGCGCTCGCCTACGAGGCGGCGCTGGCGATGATCGGTACCAATATCCGGCATGTGCTGGTCATGGACGAAGGGAGAATCATCGGCGTAGTGTCCGAGCGCGACCTGTTCTCGCTGCAACGGCTCGGGCTGGGCGAAATCACCACCGAAATCCGCCTTGCGGGAACGATCGAGCTGCTCGTCGACCTCGCTGCGGAAATCCGCAAGCTTGCGCGCCTGCTGGTCGAAGAGGGCGTTGCAGCCGAGCAGTTGACGCTATTCGTGTCGGTGCTCAACGATCGGCTTTGCCAACGCATCATCGAAATCGAACGCAAGAACCACCAGTGGGAGAGCATCAGCTGGTGCTGGCTCGCTTTCGGCAGCGAGGGCCGGTTCGAGCAGACGTTCAGCACCGACCAGGACAACGGCATTGTGTTCTCGGCGCACGAACAGGCCAGGCCCGATGCGGTGCGCGCGCGCTTGCTGCCGTTTGCCACGAAGGTCAACGAAGCGCTGGACGCCTGCGGTTTTCCGTTATGCAGGGGTCAGGTCATGGCATCGAACCCCAAGCTATGCCTTTCCGTCGAGGAGTGGCAGCTCAAGATGGGAGGATGGCTGCTTAACCCGGAGCCGAAAGCGTTGCTCGACGCATCGATCTGCTTCGATTTCCGCCCGCTATACGGCGATACCACGCTGGCGCTCGCGCTGCGCGAATGGGTCCTGCCGCGGACAAAGGCCAATCCTCGGTTCCTGCGCCTGATGGCGGAAAATGCGCTGCAGTCCAGGCCGCCGCTCGGCATGCTGCGCGATTTCGTTACGGAGGATGCGCCGAATGCGCCGCACAGCATCAATCTGAAGCTCTATGGCGTGCGGCCGTTCGTGGATACGGCGCGCATCTATGCCCTTGCACATGCATTGCCGCAAACCAACACCGCCGAGCGCCTGCGCGCCGCGCGTGCAGGCACCGGGATGGGGGCGGCCGAGACCGAAGCCATGGTCGAAGCGTTCTTCGTCATTCAGCGCCTGCGGCTGCGCAACCAAGCGGCGCTGCAAACCCTCACCGACGAAGTCGCGAATCGCATCGACCCGGACCAGATGAACGCGTTGGAGCGTCACATTCTGAAAGGCGCTTTCCGCCAGGAGCGCAAGCTGCAAAGCCGGTTGGCGCTGGATTACCAGATATAGAAGAATGGATGCAGCGATGCATGCCATGAAAAACCTTGCGCGCTACGCGCGCCAACCCTGTTTTTGGTACGGATGAAAAGCGTATCCGTACCAAAAACAGGGTTATGGATAAAAGCAAGAACGGTTTGGGGTAGCCTTTTTTACAAGATCGTCGATTGCGCACGGATACGCTTTTCATCC
>JACRAS010000156.1 GCA_016234705.1 Betaproteobacteria bacterium
GATCGAGTAGATGAGCGACTGGCCGAGGCCGAGCAGTTCCGCCTTCTCGGCGATATCCCCGACGTCGATGCCGGTCGTGTCCTGGAACCAGATGACCGGCACCCGGTCGCGCCCGCACAGGGTAACGAACTCGTTCATATTGATCAGGCCCTGGCGATAGAGCTTGCCGCCGATGCCCGGATAGTTGGCGTATTCGGGATAGCCCTTAGGCAGCAGGCCCTGCCGGTTGCCGATGGCGCCCACCAGCATGCCGTCCATCTTGACGAGCCCCGTGTAGATCTCCGGGCCATAATCGGGGCGGAACTCCATGTGCTCGCTGCCGTCGACTACGCGCGCCAGGATATCGTCGAAGATGTAGGCCTCTTTCTGGTTCGTCGGCAGCAGGTGATAGAGGTCGCCCGCGGGAAGCCGCGGCTCGGCCGGCTCGGCGACGCGAAAGAACATCGGGGCGTAGGCCGGGATCGCCCGCATGTACTCCTTGATGCCGTCGAGCACGCCCTTCTCTTCGTCGTACACGTGGGTGAAGAAGCCGGTTTCGCCGTAGTGGGTATCGACGCTGCCAGGCGGGCGCTCGCGAATGTTGCGGGTGTTGGCGATCAGCTGCTCCAGCCCCTCGATGTCGAAGCCGCCCTTGGGTGACATTCCCGACACGATGCCGACGCCGCCGACGGCAATGTTGGCGTCCTTGTGGGCGAGCAGAATGGTCGGGCTGATGGACTGATAGCCGCCGCCGGCCGGATTGGTGCCGTAGATGCCGGCGAGAATCGGAACGCCCGCCTGCTCAAGCTCGGCGTGGCGGAAGAAGCACGTACCGGAGCCGCGCCGGTCGGCATAGAACTTCTCCTGGTCGGGCAGCTTCACGCCGCTGCAGTTGACGAGCCACACGAGCGGGATGTTCAGGCGCTTGGCGAGATTGGTCACGCGTAAGATGTTTTCAGCCTGTCCAGGAATCCAGGCGCCGGCGAGCACCTTATTGTCGAAGCCGATGATCACCGCCCAGCGGCCGGAGATCTTGCCGATTCCGTCGACCACGTTGGTGGTGCCTTCCTCGTTCTCCTCCGGATTGTATAGGCTGTGCAGCGGGCACCAGGTTCCCTGGTCAACCAGATAGTCGAGTCGCTGCCATACGGTCAGCAAACCGCGCTGGTTGATGGTGGCGGCCGGAAGGCCAACCTCTTCGCGCGCCTTGCGGGCGGCTGCGATCTCCGCCTCCACTGCCTCGAGCTGCGCCCGGCTGTCCTTGGTGCGGGTGATGCGGTTTTCCTTCAGCTCTTTGCCGAAGCTGGGCATTTTCTCAAAATACGGTCGCATTACAGACTCCCGATAATTCCGTCGTTATTCCGGGACACGCCGAAAGCGTGCCCCCCAAAACGGCCATGAAACGATTTCCATTGCCGGCACTATTCGCGGTTTGGCGTGAAGCCGCACGCCATTCCCGAAATGATGATCTTTTGGACGTTGGAGGTGCCTTCCACGACCTGCAGCGACTTGGCGTCGCGATAGAAGCGTTCGGCCGGATACTCGGTCGAGAATCCGTAAGACCCGAATATCTTCATGCACTCGTTCGCTGCGTGGACTGCAGCCTCGGAGGCGCAAAGCTTGGCGACCGAAGTCTCGTACTGGTTCGGCTTGCCTTGGTCCTTCAGCCACGCGGCGCGGTAGACCAACATTTGTGCGGCGTGATGCTCGACCACCATCTCGGCAATCTGCGCCTGAATCATCTGATGGTGCGAGATTGACTTGCCGAACTGAGTGCGCTCGTTGGCGTAGTTGATGGCGAGATCGAGCACTCCGCCGGCGACGCCGAGCGCGCCCGCCGCGCAGCCGAGCCGAGTCTGGTTGAGCTGCCACATGCAGATGCGAAAGCCGTCGCCCGGCTGGCCGAGCACGTTCTCCTTCGGCACCTGCATGCCCTCGAACACGAATTCGCCGGTCGGGGCACAGTGCAGGCCGAGCTTGGTCTCGATGGCGCGGGCGGTGCAGCCTTTCATCTTCTTCGGCTCGATGATGAAGGCGGTCATGCCCTTGTTACCGGCCGACTTGTCCGTGTAGGCATAGAGCAGCCCGGCGTCGCCCACATGCGCCTGCGAGATCCACATCTTGTTGCCGTGCACCTCCCAGTGGTCGCCCTTGTCGATGGCGTAGGTCTTCATACTGGCGACATCCGAGCCCGTGTTAGGCTCGGTCATGGCGAAGAACCCGAGTTGAGTACCGGCGACCCAGCCCGGCACATACTTCTTCTTCTGTTCTGCTGTGCCGAACTTGGTCACGGTTAAGGCGGGGCCCAGGTTCTGCATGTTGAACGGCAGGCGCCAGGATGCCGAGACCCTGGCGATTTGCTCGGCCATCAGCACCGACTCCATGAAGCCAATCCCGCCACCGCCCAGTTCCTCGGGGAGCGCGCAGGAGAAGAAGCCGAGCGCGCCCATCTTGGCGACACGATCGGCCCGGAACTCGTGCTCGCGCTCTTCTTGTGCGAGCGTTGGCGCGATCTCCTCGGCGGCGAACCGCCGGGCCGTGTCCTGGATCAGTTTCTGTTCTTCGGATAGCTCGAAATTCATCGTTGTCTCGCTCCGCTCCAAACCGCGCCGTTTGTCACTCGATCACGACCATGACGTCGTCTTCCTCGACCTTGTCGCCCTTCTTCACTCGGATTTCCTTGATGGTGCCGGCACAGGGCGAGTAAACGAGGTTTTCCATCTTCATCGCTTCGATGATGATGAGTTCATCCTCCTCCTCCACCTTCGCGCCGACTTCGACAAGCACAGACCAGATGTTTCCAGCCAGCGGGGCCCTGACTTCTTCCGCCATGGTTGTTCCTTTTCAATTTGAGGTTATTTGAGATCGGATTTCCAAAAACTTGTTGCGCGACGGTAGCACCCACGGCACCGACGATGCTGCTGAGTTAGAGTTTGATGATCTCCGTCATGCGCATTGCCTTTTGATCGAGTGCCGCCCGCCCTTGGGTGTTGATACCAAATGCCAATTTTGCGCCACTCAACCAAGTCCCAGCAGCTTCACCAGTGTCGCCATGAGGCCCGAACATTGACCAAACATCGGGCGGACGCAGCAAACCTTAAATTCTTACAGCCTTCCAGAGGGCGCTGATTTGTCGTGGATCAAATGACTCCTGTGGGTACCGAAAACCTCATCCGGCAATAATTTCAGTTTTGCAGGTACAATTTCCTATCCCCTCGCCGGAATTCCCTGTTCGACGGCCGCGCGGATGGCCACTCCGCACATACCGACATTTCGGTCGACCCTCGCGCCTGACAGTGACGGCAGAACGGCCCGGAATGCGCACTCCGACTGAAACCGACCCATGCGACACCGGACACGGGTGCGAGGGCGGAGGGAAGCGCGACGATGTTGATTTTGATGGATTTTCCGGCCGGGTTGTCACCGGCCGGGCTGCTCCAAGACGAACCCACAGGCCTATTTAGTACCACTTTGCGCTGGGTTTCCGCTTGCGCGGGACATCATTCGCACCAGAACGACTTAGGCCCGGCAAAGCCGGGCCTAAGTACGTGCGCTCATGATGGTTGCGGGGGTAGGATTTGAACCTACGACCTTCAGGTTATGAGCCTGACGAGCTACCGGGCTGCTCCACCCCGCGTCAAAATGCGAAGCGCGGGCGAACCCCGCGCGTTTCACGCGCTATGTAGCAACGGCGAACGCCAATGGGAAGGGCGGAAAGCGTGTCTTTTCATGAAGCTGTCATGAAACGGCGGCAAAAACCGCCCATGAGCGGGGGCACCGCGGACGGAGACGGCAGTTTCGGCGATGGCCTGGCCGCTGCCGCGCGCCTGATCATTGCCGATGCCCGCCGCGCGCTCGGCGACCCCGAGTTGTCCGAGGCCGAAGCCGTACATGAGCTGCGCAAAACCCTCAAGCGCTGGCGCGCGCTGCTGCGACTGCTGGAGCGCCCGCTCGGC
>JACRAS010000155.1 GCA_016234705.1 Betaproteobacteria bacterium
GGTTCCTCTTTCCGCCGTCCGCTGTCCCCGCCGAGATGGCTGTAGCAAGTAGCCCGGATGAGCGAAGCGAAATCCAGGATCAACCGTTCCACAAACCCCCGCATTCCGCTTCGCTCCATGCGGGCTACGATTCAGAGTGATCAATCTCTCCGCTCGCCGAAATCCACCATGGGTTCTTCGACATCGCCCGCCCAGTCGGCTGGCAGTAGACCGCGCCTGACATAGACGTGAAACGATGAATAAGGCCATTCGCGCGCCCGGCTCACCAGTCTGTGCTTGACCGGGTTGAAGTGCACGTAATCGACGTGCCGCTCGAAATCATTCTCATTCCGGATCGTGTGCTCCCAAAAGCGCCGCTGCCAAAGTGCGTATTCGCCATTGCGATGGCGCTTGAGCGGCACGCCGGCGGCAACAAGCCGATGCGTGAAATGCGCCTTGATACGCTTCCAGCGGCCGGAGAAATCGGAATCGCCTGACGGCAGCGTCCAGATGGCATGCAGATGTTCCGGCAGGATTACGATGGCGTCGATCGTGAAAGGACGTTCGTGGCGCGCGATACGGAACGCCTTCCGCAAGGCGTCCACATGATGCACCAGCGCCGAGGATGTCCGATCAGCGAGCGTGACCGTGAAGAAATAGGTGCCACCTGGAACGAAGTTGCGCCGGTATCGGACCATCTGCGAAACTTACCCCGGGTTTCGCTGCGCTTCACCCGGGCTACTTGCTATTTTCTTGTCATTTCCGGCCGATTTGAACGGGCGCGACCGTGCCAGTCGGGAACCAAGCTCCTTGAAAATACAAATTCCATCAATACTTTAGAACGACTTCAAAAACCGTTTTGGTTTGACTTGGGTCAAGGAAATCGGTAGCGACATGCGTCATTCTGCAAATCATTCGCAATCGCTGGGCTGTCGATGATCGTCTGTTCCTGCAACGTGCTGAGCGACCATGAGGTGCGCAGCGCCGTCCACACGGCGGCGCCGCGCACGACCTGCCAGGTCTATGGCTGCCTCGGCTGCAGCGCCCAATGCGGCCGCTGCGCGCGCTCGATCCGCAAGATCATGGATGAAGCGCTGACCGGCGCCGGCTGCCCGGTCGGTTGCGCCTGCCCCGCACATGGCAAGACCTGCTGACGTCTAGATTCCACCGCTTTCAGCCGGCAAAAACCTGCGACGAAAAGACCGCCCAGCCCGCCACGCGAGCATTGCTTGCGCATGCTGACTGCACGAGGATGCCGGCAAGAGACGCCGAAATCGGTGGAGGGCTCGCGATGCAAGACCGCGCCAATTGGTCGCAGATCCTCGTCGGCCGGAAGCGCGATGCCGACACGTAGCACGCCAGGCAACCGCCTGATCGGAAAGACGATCGATATTCCCACCGGAGACGGGACGATGGACGGCTATGCCGCCCATCCCGACGGCGCCGGCCGCTTTGCGCTGGTGGTGCTGTTCATGGATATCTGGGGTCTGCGCGAAGAGCTGTTTGCGATCGCACGCCGTGTCGCGGCGCAAGGTTATTACTGCGTCGTGCCAAACCTGTACTACCGGAAAGGCAAGCTGCGCTACGAGCGCCGCAACGCCGCCGGCAAGATGGTGTCGTTCGATACGCTGCCGGCCGCGTTGCAGGAGGAAATGCGCGGCCACACCATTGCGCTCAACCGGCAGACCGCGCGCGCCGATATCGCGGCAATTCTCGACTTCTGCCGCGCCGAGCCGGTCGATGACGGCGCCGCCGGATCGGTCGGCCTCTGCCTGGGTGGCCGCTTCGCCTTCCACGCTGCCCAGGAGTTTCCCGAACGGTTTCGCGCCAATGCCAGCCTGCATGGCACCTGGCTGGTCAGCGATGCCGCGGATTCGCCGCATCGCCTCGCGCATCTCATGCGCGGCGAGATCTATTGCGGTTATGGCGGGGATGATCGTTTTGCCGCGCCGGCCGTGCTGGCCGAACTTGCGCGCGTACTCGGCGGCCGCGGCGACCTGGTCTATCGCTTCAATATCCATGCCGGCGCCGGGCACGGCTATGCATTGCCCGATCGCGATATTCACGATCATGCCGCGGCCGAATTGGACTGGCGCGAGATTTTCGCCATGTTCGAGCGGCAGCTCGGTCGATGAGACCATTATGAGATGAAAGCTCATAAAAAACGATAACGCCGTTAATGACAATCGGTCGGCATCGGTGGAGGCTCAACGCTGAGTTGTCGCATGTGCTTTGCTTCGTTGCACGTGCCGGGATTTTTGCCATCGAACGAAGCCCGCTTACCCGAGCCAACGGCGCCATGCAAAAGCATCCCCGCAAGCCCGATCTCAATGTCGTGCCGATGCCGTCGAAAGCCTCCGAAAAACGCGAGCCCGCGCACGATTTGTCGGTTCCCGCGGTCATGCCCGGTGCGCTCGTCGCCGCCGGCAGCCCGGACGATCCGCGCACGCAGGAAGCCATGCGGCTGATCGAGGCCTTCCTGGCGATCGAGGATGCAACCGCGCGCTCGTCGCTGATCGCGCTGGCCGAGCGTCTGGTCAGCTACGACTGGCTGCGCAAGGTGCAGCAGCGCTGAGCCGCGACCGGGCCATAAGCGCCCGATTGTGAGCGGCGAATTCCGCCGCGTCTTGCGGTCGCCATGTACGAAACTCGCGCATTGTTCCATCGTCCGACTTCGACATCGCCGCCGATTGCGCTATGAAAGGGGGTCCCGTGGCCCAGCATAGGAGCGTGCGATGAAGGGCGATGCCAAGGTTACCGAATATCTCAACAAAGCGCTGCGCCACGAGCTCACGGCGGTGAGCCAGTATTGGCTGCATTACCGGCTGCTCGATAACTGGGGCTACAAGGATCTCGCCAAGCAGTGGCGCAAGGAGTCGATGGAAGAGATGGAGCACGCCGACAAGCTGGTCGAGCGTATCATCTTCCTCGACGGCTTTCCCAACATGCAGGTGCTCGATCCGCTCCACATCGGACAGAACGTGAAAGAGGTGCTGGACTGCGACCTGGCGGCGGAAATGTCGGCGCGCGCGCTCTATCAGGAAGCCGCCACCCACTGCCATTCGGTCAAGGACTACGTCACCCGCGATCTGTTCGAGAAGCTGATGGGGGATGAGGAGCACCACATCGA
>JACRAS010000158.1 GCA_016234705.1 Betaproteobacteria bacterium
CTGCTTCGCCGGCAGCCTGGCCAGTGCCCGGCGGCAATGCCAGCATGGCGGCGGTGAGCGCGACCCAGCCAAGCCGGCGAAAGCGAGCCCGAAAGCTTTGTGTTGTCACTGCCATCTGGTAGGAAAAAGAACTGATTTTGGACCCTGCCCGCGCGCGAGGCGCAGTGTGGGCGAGCACGGTTAAGGAGGGCTGAATCGGGCCCTCCCCGGATGACAGGCCGCCATGCGCCGCGGTTATGAGCAAATGCCGAAGAACAAGAAACCAGTCGTCATCGTCACGCGCAAGCTGCCCGATAGCATCGAGTTGCGCATGCGGGAACTTTTCGACGCCCGCCTCAATCCCGATGACAAACCGATGACGCACCATGAGCTGGCCGAGGCGGTGAAGACCGCCGACGTATTGGTGCCGACCGTCACCGACCGCATCGATGCCTCGGTGCTCAGCAAGTCGGGCGAGCAGCTCAAGCTGATCGCCAATTTCGGCAATGGCGTCGACAATATCGACGTCGCCACCGCGGTCCAGCGTGGTATCACGGTCACCAATACGCCGGGCGTGCTCACCGAGGACACCGCCGACATGACCATGGCGCTGATCCTGGCGGTGCCGCGGCGGCTGGCGGAGGGCTCCAATGTGCTCACCGCCGACAAGGACTGGACCGGCTGTTCGCCGACTTGGATGCTCGGTCACCGCATCTGGGGCAAACGGCTCGGCATCATCGGCATGGGTCGCATCGGCCAGGCGGTGGCGCGCCGCGCGCGCGCCTTCGGCCTGCAGATCCATTATCACAACCGCCGCAAGGTCGCGCCCAAGATCGAGCAAGAGCTCGACGCCACCTATTGGGAGAGCCTCGACCAGATGCTCGCCCGCATGGACATCGTGTCGGTCAATTGCCCGCACACGCCGGCGACCTATCATCTGCTCTCGGCGCGGCGGCTCAAGATGCTGCGGCCGGAGGCGTTCATCGTGAACACGTCGCGCGGCGAGGTGATCGACGAGAATGCGCTCGCGCGCATGATCGAGGCCGGTGAAATTGCCGGCGCCGGGCTCGACGTGTTCGAGCACGAGCCGTCGGTGAACCCCAAGCTGCTCAAGCTCGCGCGCGTCGGCAAAGTCGTGTTGCTGCCGCATATGGGCTCGGCCACCATCGAAGGCCGCGTCGACATGGGCGAGAAGGTCATCATCAACATCAAGACCTTCATGGACGGGCATAAGCCGCCGGATCGCGTGCTGCCGAGCATGTTGTAGAATTCCTTGTCTCGGGCGCAGCGCAGCACGCAGTGATGCGCTGCAGACCCGGGACCGTCACAACTTCAGAGATTGGAAAGGTCCCGGATCAGCGGTGCACCGCTACGCTGCGCTTCGCGCTGCACCGCGTCCGGGACACGCCTCAATATTTTCCCGACAAATCTCCGATCGTCGGCTTTTCGCCCGACAGCGGATTGCCCGGGTCCCACGCATAATTCAGCGTCTCGAACCGCATCGAGCGCGCATCGACCATCAGCAGGCGCCCGACCAGCCCTTCGCCGAAGCCGACGATTTCGCGGATCACTCCGGCAGCCCGGCCCTTCGCAGGCCCTCTTGATAAATCGCAAGGTCTTCCGGCCGGCGGAGCGGGATCTGATCGCCAAGATTGGAAACGCGAAGTGATGGATCGAGTTGACGCAATCGTGTTATCGCCTGCCGCGCCTCCTCCGGCCGCCCGGCAAGCGCGTAGCTCGCGGCCGCTATCCGGTGCGTGGTCATGAAATCCGGCTGTTCACGCAGCGCCCGTTGCGACCAAGAAGACGCCTCTTCGTAGCGCCCAACGAACAAGCAGGCATGTGCACAACCGGTCTGCATCGCAAAAGTCAGCGGATCGAGCGGGCTCAGGCGCATAGCTTTGGCCAAGTGTTCAATCGCCAATTCCGGCTCACCGACAAAGAGTCGCACAAACCCGCTAAGATACCACGCCACAGCCACATTCGGGTTGAGGGCAAGCGCTCGGTCTATGAAGGTAACGCCCGCGTCGAGTTCGCCGACCACAAAGGCTAGCGCGTGTCCGCCTCTGGCAAGAGCAGCCGCGTCATCCTTGCCCAGCGCAACCGCCTGCCGCGCCAGTCGTTCCGCTTCGGCAATTTCGCGCTTGCGGTCGACCATCCAGCCGTTTGCCTTGCGCCAAACGTAGCACCACGCGGCCACGCCGTAGGCAATCGCGAAATCCTGGTCGAGTTCGATCGCCTTGACAAACAACTGTAACGCGTCGTTGTTGGCCTTTCTGTCCGAAGGACTCTGATAAATTGTCGCCAGGCCGCGCAGATAGTGGTCGTACGCGTCGAGACTCTCGGTCGGTTTGCGCCGGGCGCGTTCGATCTCGGCTTGCTCCAATTTCGGAGCGATTGCCGCGACGACGCTTGCGGCCACCCTATCCTGTAAATCGAAGATATCCTCAAGCGCACTGTCGAATCGATCCGCCCAAAGATGCGCGCCAGCGGTAGCATCAATCAGTTGAGCCGTAATGCGCACCCGGTCTCCGGATTTACGCACGCCGCCCTCCAACACATAGCGGACACCCAGCTCGCGGCCAACTTGCTTCACATCTACCGCCTTGCCTTTGTAGGTGAAGCTTGAGCTGCGCGCGATCACGAAAAGCGAGCGCATGCGCGATAGTGCGGTGATGATGTCGTCAACAATCCCGTCGGCGAAATATTCCTGCTCGGGATCCCCGCTCATATTCTTAAATGACAGGACGGCAATCGACGGTATGTGCGGAAGGGGAAGCACCGATGACGATGCCGCTGTCACCAAACCTACTGGGCTTCTGTCATCGATTGCTACAACCGGCCCAACGTACCGATAGCCTCGACGCGGCAATGTCTCGATCCAGTCCACTCCACCTGCTTCTTCCTCAAAAATCCGGCGCAGCGCGGCAATCTGAACGGTCAAATTGTTTTCCTCGACCGTAACGCCGTGCCAAGCGGCTTCAATCAATATGTCCTTGGAAACCGGCGCTCCCGCTCGCTCCACAAGCGCCCGAAGTAGAACAACCGCGCGTTCACCCAGCGCAACGGGTTCGGCGTCGCGGAAAAGGATTTCCGCCTCCCCGTCAAGGCGGAACGGGCCAATTTTGTAAATCGTCGCCATTGCTCAATTTAAGCGAAATTCAGAAACATTTTCGAACTTTTTAGGGACGGTTTCACGATTTCCAGCCCGCACCGGAGCAGGATGACCCCGCTGGCGCCTTTGAATGCAAGCGCCAAAGCCCGGAGGATACAAATGCACCTGTTCCACGCGCAGCCGGCCCGCTCAGTCCTGCGATCCACGAGCTTCGAAGCCATCGCTAGCCAGTTCTTCGCATGGATCGCCTCCAACCTCCGCAGGCGCTCCACGCCGGTAGTTGAATCGCCTTACAAAGGGCGAGCCTGGACCGATTCGGCCGAACGCGAGCTTAACGACAATGTTGCTAGCTACCGTTCAAACCGCTTTTGATTTACTGCGCAGTCTTCATTTGTGCCCCGACAAATCTCCAATGGTCGGGTTCTCACCGGAGAGTGGATTGTCCTTGTCCCACGCATAATTCAGCGTCTCGAACCGCATCGAGCGCGCATCGACCATCAGCAGGCGCCCGACCAGC
>JACRAS010000159.1 GCA_016234705.1 Betaproteobacteria bacterium
TACTGCCATGACGCGCATGTCGTCCACCGCGAGCCTCATCTGGAACGCGCGCGAATACAGAAAATCGCCCACCAGCACGCTGGCGGCGTTGCCGAAAGCGGCGTTCGCCGTCTTACGCCCTCGGCGCAGCCCGGATTCGTCAACCACGTCGTCGTGCAGCAGCGTCGCCGTGTGGATGAATTCGATCACGGCCGCAAGTTCATGGTGATGGCTGCCGGCATAGCCGGTCGCACCGGCGGCCAAGAGCAGCATGGCCGGGCGCAGACGCTTGCCGCCGCTGGCGATGATGTGCTCGGCCACCTGGCGGATCAGCACGACGTCGGACTCGAGCCGCCGGCGAATCATGGCGTCCACGGCGCACAGGTCCGCGTCGATGAGGGAATGGATGGGTTCGAGGGGCACTGAGAAAGGACCGAAAACCGGAGTTGGAATACGTTTCTTGAAGGCTCGAAATCATAGCATAAAGCTTTTGACGGCCAAAGCTAAATTGCTGTATCATTACGGGTTCCTTGGTTTTATCGCGGTTTCGCCTTTTTGGAGTCTCAACATGTACGCGGTCATAAAAACCGGCGGCAAGCAGTACCGTGTCGCTGCCGGCGAAAAATTGAAAATTGATGAGTTGCCGGCAGACATCGGAGCTGAAATCGTGCTCGACCAGGTGTTGCTGGTCGCCGACGGCGACCAGCTCAAGATGGGCAGGCCGCTCGTCACCGGAGCATCAGTGCAGGCGAAAGTCCTGGCCCAGGGGCGTCATGACAAGGTGCGCATTTTCAAACTGCGCCGGCGCAAGCATTACCAGAAGCACCAGGGGCATCGCCAGAATGTCACCGAAATCGAAATCACCGGAATCACCGGATAAGGTCAGCGGGTCAATCGGAAAGGCAAGACATGGCACATAAAAAAGCAGGCGGCAGTTCCAGAAACGGCCGCGATTCGCAGTCCAAGCGCCTCGGCGTGAAGCGCTACGGCGGCCAGTTGATTTCCGCCGGCAGCATCATCGTGCGCCAGCGCGGCACCCAGGTGCATGCGGGCGAGAACGTCGGCATGGGCAAGGACCACACCCTGTACGCCAAGGTTGCCGGCAAAGTATTATTCGGGGTCAAAGGCCCGATGAGCAAGAAAACGGCAAGCGTGGTGCCGGCCTGAACACCGGCAGGCTCCCAGAAAAGCCCTATCCACGCGGTAGGGCTTTTTTATTTGTCGCGCCAGTCCAACCATGAAATTCATCGACGAAGCCAGGATCGAGGTCCACGCCGGCAAGGGCGGGAACGGCGTCGCCCATTTCAGGCGCGAGAAATTCGTCCCCAGAGGCGGGCCGGACGGCGGTGACGGCGGCCACGGCGGCAGCATCTACGCGGTAGCCGACCGCAATATCAACACGCTCATCGATTACCGCTATGCGCGCATCCACCGCGCCAGGGGCGGCGAAAACGGGCGCGGCTCGGACCAGTACGGCAAGGGCGCGGAGGACATCGTGCTGCGCGTACCGGTGGGCACGGTCATCACCGACGCCCAGTCGGGCGAACTGATCGCCGATCTGGCCGCGCACGAACAAAAGACGCTGGTCGCCCGCGGCGGGAAAGGCGGCCTGGGCAACCTGCATTTCAAGACCAGCACCAACCGCGCGCCGCGCCAGTTCACCCCGGGCGAGGCGGGCGAATCGCGCGAGTTGCGGCTGGAACTGAAACTGCTCGCCGACGTGGGTCTGCTGGGCATGCCCAACGCGGGGAAATCGACCTTCATCCGCGCCGTGTCGGCCGCCCGCCCCAAGGTCGCCGACTACCCTTTCACCACCCTGCACCCCAATCTGGGGGTAGTGCGCGTGGCCGAGGACAGGAGCTTCGTCGTCGCCGACATTCCCGGCTTGATCGAGGGTGCGGCCGAAGGCGCCGGGCTGGGTCACCAGTTCCTGCGTCACCTGGCGCGCACGCGGTTGCTGCTGCATCTGGTCGACATCGCGCCCTTCGATGACAGCGTGGAACCTGTTGCGGATGCGCGCGCCATCGTCAACGAGCTGAAGAAATACGACCAGGCGCTTTACGACAAGCCGCGCTGGCTGGTGCTCAACAAGACCGACATGCTGCAGGCGGGCGAGCGCGACCAGGCGGTGCGGCGCTTCCTCAAGGCGTATCGGTGGAAAGGACGGTGGTTCGCCATCTCGGCGCTAACCGGCGAGGGCTGCCGCGAGCTATGCTTCGCCATCATGGACCATCTCACGGAAAAACAGGCGGCCTGACATGGCTATGCTGCTCAAATCAGCCCGGCGCCTCGTGGTCAAGGTCGGCAGCTCGCTCGTCACCAACCAGGGCCAGGGCCTGGACCGTGCGGCGATTGCGTGCTGGGCGCGACAGATCGCCGAACTGCGGACCCGCACCAAGGAAGTCGTGCTGGTGTCGAGCGGCGCCATTGCCGAGGGCATGCAGCGCCTCGGATGGACACGGCGCCCGCAGGCGATGCACGAACTTCAGGCGGCGGCCGCGGTGGGCCAGATGGGACTGGTGCAGGTGTATGAGACCTGCTTCCGCGAGCACGGCCTGCATACCGCCCAGGTGCTGTTGACGCACGCCGACTTGGCCGACCGCCAGCGCTATCTCAATGCGCGCTCGACATTGCGCACCCTGCTCGCGCTGGGTGTTATCCCGATCATCAACGAGAACGACACCGTGGTCACCGACGAGATCAGGTTCGGCGACAACGACACGCTCGCGGCGCTGGTCACCAACCTGATCGAGGCCGATTGCCTGATCATTCTCACCGACCAGGCCGGTTTGTATACGCGCGATCCGCGCGAGGATGCGTCGGCGGAACTGGTACGCAAATCCAAGGCCGGCGCGCCGGAGCTGGAGGACATGTGCGGCAAACCCGGCAGCCACATCGCCAAAGGCGGCATGCTGACCAAGGTCCTTGCCGCCAAACGCGCGGCGCGCTCGGGCGCGCATACCGTGATCGCCTCCGGGCGCGAGGCGGAAGTGCTGCTGCGACTTGCCGGGGGCGAAGCAATCGGCACGCAACTGGTTGCCGAAACCATGCCGATCGCCGCGCGCAAGCAGTGGCTGGCCGATCATTTACAGGTCAATGGCAGGCTGCTGCTGGATGCCGGCGCGGTGCGCGCGCTGGTCCAGGACGGCAAGAGCCTGCTGCCGATAGGCGTGAAAAGCATTGATGGCGCGTTCGAACGCGGCGCGGTGGTCGCCTGCATCTCGCCCGAAGGCAAGGAACTCGCGCGCGGGCTGGTGAACTACGGCGCCGGCGAAGCCCGCCGCATCCTGGGCAAGCCGAGCAGCGAGATCCTGTCAGCTCTCGGCTATGTGGACGAGCCCGAACTAATTCACCGGGACAACTTGGTCCTGCTTTAGCAGGGCCAAGTTGCGGCGTAGGCTAACCTTCGCGCAGCGAAGGTTAAGCCGCGTAGCGGCGGCCGTAGCCACAACCCGCTTCTGCTTTAGCGGGACCAGGTAGCGGCGCTGGTCAATTTCAGTCCAGTTCCTGGGTCAGGGAGGCGCGCACGCCCGCGGCAACGGCGCCGAGCTCGGCTTGATAGTTCGGATGGTCTACGCCTGCCGCCAGAACCACACCATCTTTCAGCGCCCGTGCCATCTCATCGTCGAATTCGAAGCGCAGGAAGTGCACGGCGGAGGTCTTCTCCTCGTTCTCCCGCGCGAGGTCTTCATCGGCGATCGCATATACGCGAGCGCAGCCTTCCACCTGTACCCAGACCCGGTCTTCGATCCCCTTCAACTTCGACAACGCATGCTTGCGCTCCTCTGCATCCGCATACTCGATCATCATGGTCGCCTTGAGGTTGCGCCCGTCCGGGATCAGGGGATTGTAGGCGTCGAGCTCGTCCTGTATGCCCTGCTCCTCGAAAATGCGTTCGATGCGCAGCATTTCCTGGACTTGATAGCGGATGGTCAGTTCGTCCTCGAACGTGAGCGTCACGTGCGCCCCCAGATGAACCGTGCGATCCCCCTTGTGCGCCATGACCTTGGCACGAAATTCCTTGCGCTGCCGGGCATAGGCTTCCAGGCTGAGCAGGCTGTCTCTCGCGATCTTGTGCATGGTCTTGTGCATTGCGCTCATATCCCTTTTCATAATCCGTAGGCGATGCGCAGCAGGGTCAGGGGATGCTCTTTCTGCGCCCTCGTTTCCCCCATCCCCTGCTGAATGTGTCGCGCCGCGATAGCGCAATCGGAACTGATGTAATCCGGGTCGCTCACGGCCATGGCTTGGAACACGGGACGGCCGATTTTCATCGAGTTGGCGTAGTACTCCGTCTTCACGCCCCAAGTGCCGTCGTGCCCCGAGCAGCGCTCCACCGTGTTTACCGTGGTTTGCGGCACCAACTGCAGCGCCTCGCGCGTTTTCTGCCCCATGTTCTGCACCCGAGAATGGCAGGGGATGTGGTACGAGACCTTGCCCAAGGGCTGCTTGAAATCGGTCTTGAGCAGACCGTCCTTGTGGCGCAGCACCAGGTATTCGAACGGATCGAACATCACCTCGGACACCAGCTTCACCTCGGCATCGCCGGGGAAAAGCAGCGGCAGTTCCGACTTGAACATGAGGGTGCAGGAGGGCACGGCGGTGAGGATGGCGTAGCCCTCGCGCGCGAGCCGGGCGAGCGGCGGGATGTTGACCAACTTCAGACGCTCGACGGCATCCAGATCGCCCAGTTCCAGCTTGGGCATGCCGCAGCAAGCCTCCTTCTCCACGATCACATAGGGAATTTCGTTGTGCTCGAGCAGCTTGATCAGGTCGTAGCCTATCCCCGGCTCGTTGTAATTCACGTAGCAGGTGGCAAAAATCGCGACCTTGCCCGGCGTGCGCGCGCTGGCTTTCGCCGGGTGCGGCCGGCTCGCCGGCGCCCCGCCGCGAAACCGCGACGGACTGTAGGGGGGGAGCCTGCGCTCCCGGTGCACGCCGATGACTTTCTGCATCAGCGCGCGCGCCGCGCCGTTGCCGTTCAGCGCATTCACCGTCTGCGCCACCACCGGTATCGCGGCGAGCTTGCCGATCGCGTCGGTGGAGGACAGAAGCCTGTCGCGCAACCGGACTTCGCCCTTCTTGTATTTGACCGCCTTGGCGCGCAGCATCAGGTGCGGAAAATCGACATTCCACCGGTGCGGCGGCACATAGGGACACTTGGTCATGTAACACAGGTCGCACAGATAGCACTGGTCGACCACCCTGCCGAAATCCGTCGCCTCGACGCCGTCCACTTCGCCGGTCTTGCTTGCGTCGACGAGGTCGAACAAAGTGGGAAAGGCAGTGCAAAGGCTCACGCAGCGGCGGCACCCGTGACAAATGTCGTATACGCGGTGAAGTTCGGCGTCGAGCTTTTCTTCGTCGTAGAAATCCGGCGATCTCCAGTTGACGGGATGCCGGGTGGGAGCCTCCAGGTTCCCTTCGCGCACTGTCATTTTGTCAGTGATCGTTTCGGGCGGGGAACGCGCGCGATCCGGCAAGCCTGCCCATCACGCATTCCACATTCCCGGTTTTAGTCGGTCAGCGCATCCAGGGCCTTCTGGAACCGGTTGGCGTGCGAGCGCTCGGCTTTTGCCAAGGTCTGGAACCAGTCGGCAATTTCTTCGAAACCTTCGTCACGCGCGCTCTTGGCCATGCCAGGATACATGTCGGTGTATTCGTGCGTTTCCCCGGCAACCGCAGCTTTCAGGTTCTGCCGGCTGGAACCGATCGGCAAGCCCGTCGCCGGATCGCCTACCTGCTCCAGGTATTCCAGGTGGCCGTGCGCGTGGCCGGTTTCACCTTCGGCGGTGGAACGAAACAGTGCTGAAACATCGTTCTGGCCTTCGATGTCAGCTTTGTTTGCAAAATAGAGATAACGGCGGTTGGCCTGGGATTCGCCGGCGAATGCAGCTTTAAGGTTTTCCTCGGTTTTTGAGCCTTTGAGTTTCATGGTTCCTCCGGTTGATCAAAGCATCGACAATAAAAAAACACTACCAACAAATCAGTTGGGAAGTTTTGCAAAATATCAATTTAAACAAAGATTAACTTCAGAATCACTAATATATGGAAAATACTACACATATTCCAGATATTAGACTTAGTATAATACATATCGAAATCAAATGTCAAACGTGTTGATCGATTCCCGATTGACGGCGCGACTTGATTCAGCTCCTGAGAGCCGCCCCGATTTCGGCAAAGGTCTGGGCCAATTCCGTAGTCTGGATCGCAACTCCGAGCTGGCGCGCGATCTGCGACGCCGAAAAAATTCCCCGGACGGTCTGGGTCTTGCCGTCGCCGCCCATGTCGGCAACCAGCGCATGCTGGCGCCCTGAGTGCTGCAGTGTCGCCACGATATGCCCCACCTCGGCGTGGATCAGGTCAGCGTAGTGCAGCACTTCCAGCCGCCCGCACGGGATCATGATGTCGCGCACGCGAATCTCCTGGCGCTTGATCCCGCGCTCCAGCGCGAACTGCACCGGTTTCTCGCCCAGAACCTCGTTCGAGGTGATCAGACCCAGCACCCGGCGCTCATCGTCGCTCACCAACAGCAAGCGCACGCCGCGGCGGATCATGAAGCGGTTGGCGGCATCCACCGGCGCCTCCGGATCGATGGTCGCAGCAGGAATCTGCCTCAGATCCGTCAGCACCGCGAGTGCGGGCGAGTCGACGCGCACGCGCTCCGCATCCTGGCCCGGCTGGTGGTGGCGTGCCCCCGGTTGCAGGCGGTGCGCGCTGAGGGGATGGTATTCGCGGGTCATCTCGTGCTCTCAGGGAAGAATATGAAGTATGGCACGCCACGCCCGCCCAAGGACAGGGGCTCGATCAGCGCGCTTGGCGTCGTGCGGGCGCATGTTTGAGGTGGTGGAAATCACGATTCAGGTAGCGCGCCAGCTCGTTCAGCGCCTGGGCATAGACCTCGCGCTTGAACTCGATCACGGTTTCCAGCGGGATCCAGTACTCGTGCCAACGCCAGGCGTCGAACTCCGGATGCTCGCTCGCGCGGAGCGACACGTCGCTGTCGCGCGCGACCAGGCGCAGCAGGAACCAGATCTGCTTCTGGCCCCTGTAGCTGCCGCGCCATTCACGCCGGATCCATTGGGTCGGCACTTCGTAACGCAGCCAGTTTCTGGTGCGGCCAAGGATCCTGACATGGTGGGACTTCAACCCCACTTCTTCCTCAAGCTCCCGGAACATGGCCTGCTCCGGGGTTTCACCGTGCTTGATTCCGCCTTGCGGAAATTGCCAGGAATGTTCCTTGACGCGCTTGCCCCAGAATACCTCGTTCCTTGCGTTACAGAGAACAATGCCGACGTTCGGGCGATAGCCGTCACGGTCGAGCATGACACATTCACCTTGAGCTGATATTTGCGCCATTCTTCCACATTTCACCGCGCATGGAAAGCGGCGCGTCGCTGGCGCGGGCGCCGCGCCGATCTTCGAGTAAAATAGCGCCGCCCCAGCCACCGGAATCCTTATGCGTGTTTCGCGGTTTTTCCTCTCCACCCTCAGGGAAGCCCCCGCCGACGCGGATATCGTCAGCCACAAGCTGATGCTGCGCGCCGGCCTCATCCGGCGCCTGGCCGGCGGCATCTACACCTGGATGCCCCTGGGCCTGCGCATCGTGCGCAAAGTCGAGGCGATCGTGCGCGAAGAGATGAACCGCGCCGGCGCGATCGAGCTGTCGATGCCGGTGGTGCAGCCGGCGGAGCTGTGGCAGGAATCGGGCCGCTGGGAGAAATACGGACCGGAACTGCTGCGCTTCAAGGACCGGCACCAGCGCGACTTCCTGATTCAGCCGACCTCCGAAGAAGTGATTACCGATCTCGCTCGCAGCGAACTGAAGAGTTATCGCCAGCTGCCGTTGCATTTTTACCAGATCCAGAGCAAGTTCCGCGACGAGCGCCGGCCACGCTTCGGCATCATGCGCGGGCGCGAATTCACCATGAAGGACGGCTATTCGTTTCACGCCGATCACGCCGACCTGCAGCGCGAGTACGACAACATGTACGACACCTACACGCGCATTTTCACCCGCCTGGGGCTCAAGTTCCGCGCCGTGGCCGCCGACACCGGCGCCATCGGTGGCACCGGTTCGCACGAGTTTCATGTGCTCGCCGACTCGGGCGAGGATGCCATCGCCTACTGTCCCGAGTCCGACTACGCCGCCAACGTCGAGCTCGCCGAAGCGCTGGCCCCTGCGACCACGCGCGCGGCGCCCGCCGCATCCCTGCGCAAAATCCCGACGCCGGGCATGACCCGCTGCGAGGATGTCGCGGTGCTGCTCGGCGCGCCGCTCGCACAAACGGTCAAGGCCATCGCGGTGATGCATGCGGACAAATTCGTGCTGCTGCTCCTGCGGGGCGACCACAACCTGAACGAGATCAAGACGCAGAAGCTGCCGGGAATGGACCCGTTTCGCTTCGCCACCGACGCTGAAGTCGAGCGCCATCTCGGATGCAAGCCGGGCTATATCGGCCCGGTCGGCGCAGACGCGTCCATCAAAGTCATTGCCGACCGTGCGGTTGCGCTGATGTCCGACTTCATCTGCGGCGCAAACGAGGATGGATTTCACCTCGCCGGCGCCAACTTCGGGCGCGACCTGCCCGAGCCGGCGCTGGTGGCCGATATCCGCAATGTCGTCCCCGGCGACCCCAGTCCCGACGGCAAGGGCAAACTCGACATCTGCCGCGGCATCGAGGTCGGGCACATTTTTCAGCTGCGCACCAAGTACGCCGACACGATGAAAGCCCAGTTCCTGGACGAGGCGGGCAAGTCGCGCCCGTATGAAATGGGTTGCTACGGCATCGGCGTGACGCGCATCGTCGGCGCCGCCATAGAGCAAAACCACGACGCTCGCGGCATTGTCTTCCCGCAGCCGATTGCGCCGTTCCAGCTGGCTCTGGTGCCGATCGGCTACAGGAAGAGCGCCCAAGTCAGGGAGACCTGCGACAAGCTATACCAGGAACTCGCCGCGGCCGGCATCGAGGTGCTGTTCGATGACCGCGACGAGCGCCCCGGCGTCATGTTCGCCGACATGGAGCTCGTCGGCATCCCGCACCGGGTAGTGGTAGGCGAACGCGGGCTAAAACAAGGCAAGCTCGAATACCAGGGCCGATGCGATCAGGCATCGACACCGGTCACCATGGACGAACTGATTGCCTTTGTCAAAGCGAGGTTATGCGAACACTAGCTTGGCCGGCGCTTTGCCTCGCGTTGTTCGCGGCGTCTGGCGCCGCATTCGCAGGCGCGCAAGTGTACGAACCGCTTGCCGCGAGCGTGCAGGCAGCCTTGTCCAAGGCCGTAAGCGATCACGCGCCGCGCACTTCGGCGTTTAAATCGAAGCTGGACGAGGTCGAGTGGCTCAGCGCCATGTCACGGCGACTGGATACCCGCGTCCGCGATCACAAGAGCCGCATTGCTTTGCTGAAGTCGGTGCACTACGAGGCCAGCCGCGCCGGTCTCGACCCGCAGTTGGTGCTGGGCCTGATCCAGGTCGAGAGCGGGTTCAAGAAATATGCCGTGTCCCCGGCCGGCGCGCGTGGACTGATGCAGGTCATGCCGTTCTGGCTAAAGCTGATCGGCGCGAAAAACGACAACCTGTTCGACATGCGCAAGAACATCCGTTACGGCTGCACCATCCTGCGCCACTACCTGGATCTGGAGAAAGGCGATCTGTACCGGGCGCTCGGGCGCTACAACGGCAGCCTGGGCAAGCCCGAGTATCCGCGCGCGGTGGAGGCTGTGTGGAAGAACCAGTGGCGCTACGGCGGCAAGCTCGCCTGATCCGCATCGCCGCGCAGCGCCGGAACAGGGTGCGCTCGTCGGCAAACCGGCCGGCGTCGCGCTAAAGCCGGTCTCCTAGATTGCGGAAAGCTCTTTACCTCGGCGCCTGCCTCAGTCTGCTGGCTTTGATTTTCCTGTGCCTGGCCTGGGAGTTGTGGCTCGCCCCGCTCAGGCCCGGCGGGTCCTGGATGGTGCTCAAAGCACTGCCCTTGCTGTTGCCGCTGCTGGGCATACTGCGCGGCAGGCGTTATACCTACCAATGGGCATCGATGCTGATCCTCGCCTACTTCGCCGAGGGCGTGGTGCGCGCTGCCGGCGATAACGGGACTGCGCCCGCATTGGCGTTGGTCGAGGTGCTGCTGGCGCTCGTGTTCTTTGTCAGCGCGATCTTCTACGCTCGCCTCACGCGCGAGTCCCAACCGCGGTCTGGATAGCCGTCGCGGATCCCGCTCAGGCGGCCACGACCCGCGGCGAGCGCTCGGCCACGACCAGCAATCCCTGCCTTACCGCGCGATTCACCGCCGAGAGCAAGGCCAGGAGCGTCGCAGTTACGATATTGCCATGCATCCCGACGCCGTACACGTTGCGGTCGCGCCCAACCCGGACTTGCACATAGGCCGCCGCGGTGGCGTCTTCGCCGCTGCCGACCGCATGCTCATGGTAATTCATCACATGGATGTCGAGGCCACATTGTTCGCGTAGCGCATGTACAAATGCATCGACGGGACCGTTGCCGCTGCCAGCCACGGCGATTTCCCGTCCATCCAGCCTGAGACGCGCATTCACGCGCTCGACTTCGGCATGATCCGCATCATGTGTGATGCGATGCTCGAGGTACGCAAAAGGCTGCTCGTTGTCAAGGTACTCGTGATCGAAGGCGGCCTTGATCTGGGCCGGGGACAGTTCCTTGCCGGTCGCGTCGGCGATCGCCTGGATCACCTGGCCGAATTCGATTTGCAGCATGCGTGGCAAGGCAAGACCGTAGTCGCGCTCGAGCAGATAGGCGATGCCGCCCTTGCCCGACTGACTGTTGACGCGAATTACGGCGTCATAAGTGCGGCCCAGATCGGCCGGATCGATCGGCAGGTAGGGCACTTCCCAGATGTCGGTAGCCACGCGCGCCGCCAGACCTTTCTTGATCGCATCCTGGTGCGAGCCGGAAAAAGCCGTGAACACCAGTTCGCCGCCGTATGGATGGCGCGGATGCACGGGCAACTGGTTGCAGTGTTCGACCGCCCGGATCACTTCGTTGATATCGGAAAAATCCAGGCCGGGATTGACGCCCTGGGTGTAGAGGTTGAGCGCCAGCGTGACGAGGTCCACGTTGCCGGTGCGCTCGCCGTTGCCGAACAGGCAGCCCTCGACTCGCTCGGCGCCGGCCATCAGCGCGAGTTCCGCCGCGGCCACGGCGCAGCCGCGGTCGTTGTGTGGATGCACCGAAAGAATAATGCAGTCGCGCCTAGCGACGTGCCGGCCGAACCATTCGATCTGGTCGGCATAGATGTTGGGCGTGGACATCTCCACCGTGGCGGGCAGGTTGATGATGACGCGCCGCTCGCGGGTAGGCTGCCATACCTCGTTCACGGCATCGCAGATCTCCACGGCGAAATCGATCTCGGTGCCGGTGAAGCTTTCCGGCGAATACTGGAAGATCCAGTCGGTGCCGGCTTGCGCCTGCGCGCATTCGCGCACGATCTTCGCGGCGCTGACCGCGATGTCGACGATGCCGGGACGATCAAGGCCAAACACCACGCGCCGCTGCAGCGTCGAGGTCGAGTTATACAAATGCACGATTACGCGCCGCGCCCCTATCAGGGCTTCGAACGTGCGCCGGATCAGCGGCTCGCGCGCCTGCGTCAGCACCTGCACCGTCACATCCTCGGGAATCAGGTTTTCGTCGATCAGTTTGCGCACGAAGTCGAACTCGGTCTGCGAGGCGGACGGGAAACCGATCTCGATCTCCTTGAAGCCGATTTTCACCAGCAGCTTGAACATGGCGAGCTTGCGCTCTGCGTCCATCGGCTCGACCAGCGCCTGATTGCCGTCGCGCAGGTCAACGCTGCACCAAGTCGGGGCCAGGGTTAGCGCCTGATTGGGCCAGGTTCGGTCGGGCAATGCTACCGGGACAACCGGGAGGTACTTCTGTGGCGGATTCCTGTTCATGGCTGCTCGCTCGCGAAAGTTGATAAAAATTGATGAAGGACGGCCGCCTGGCTACGCCTGGCGGGGCTCAAGGGTACTGCTCGAATTGGGGGTAGGGTTATGTGCGCGCGGGGCGCAGCAGCAGGCCGGCCAGCAGAAGCAGGCTGCTAAGGATAACGGTCAACACTGTAGTGTTGGAAACCATGAGCGCAGTATATCGGCTTTCCGGCGATTAGGCAATAGTCCGTTTGCCGCGCCGGTTCCACGCCCACACCACGTAGCCGGAAAGGGAGTAGGCAACGAACAGAAGGAACAGCACCGTCGGCGGATGGGTGGAGATGAGGATCACGGCGAACACCAGCAGCAGCAGAGCCCAGAATGGCACGCTGCGCCGGAAGTTGATGTCCTTGAAACTGTAAAAAGGGACGTTGCTCACCATGGTGAGGCCCGCAAACAGCGTGATGATGCAGGCGAGCCAGCGCATGGTGCTCACGGCATCGATCTTGAAATCGTCCACCACCCAGATGAAGCCTGCCACCAGCGCCGCCGCCGCCGGGCTCGGCAGCCCCTGGAAATAGCGCTTGTCGACCACCGCGATATTGGTGTTGAAACGCGCCAGCCGCAGCGCCGTGCCGGCGCAGTAGACGAAAGCGGCGATCCAGCCGATGCGGCCCATGCTTTTCAGCGCCCATTCATACATCACCAGCGCCGGCGCGGCGCCGAAGGACACCATGTCGGAGAGGCTGTCGTACTCGGCGCCGAACTCGCTCTGCGTGTGGGTAAGGCGTGCGACCCGCCCGTCCAGCCCGTCCAGCACCATGGCAACGAAAATGGCCACGGCTGCCTGCTCAAAGCTCGCGTTCATGGCTTGCACGATCGCGTAGAACCCGGCGAACAGCGCCGCAGTGGTGAACAGATTGGGCAGCAGATAGATGCCGCGGCGACGCATCTCTGCGTTGATTAGCGGCTTTTTCCGCTTGAAGGCAGACATTCCGTTGAACTACTCCAGGTTCGCCAGAATCGTGCTGGCAGCATACACCTTGTCGCCCAGCGCCGCCTCGATGCGTGCGTTGGGGGGCAGATATACATCCACGCGCGAGCCGAAACGGATGAAGCCGTAGCGCTGCCCGCGCTCGAGCTTGTCGCCCGCCTTGGCGTAGCACAGGATGCGCCGCGCGATCAGGCCCGCCACCTGCACGCAGGTGACATCGGCGCCGGCGCCGGCACGGATCCACAGCGCGTTGCGCTCGTTTTCGGTCGAGGCCTTGTCCAGCGCCGCGTTGACGAAACTGCCGGCTGAGTACCAGATCTCCCTCACTTCGCCGTCCACCGGCGCGCGGTTGGAGTGGACATTGAACACGTTCATGAACACGCTGATCTTGATGGTTTCGCGGTCGAGGTAGGGATCGCGCGCTTTCTCCACCGCCACGATGCGCCCGTCGGCGGGAGACACCACCGTTCTAGCATCCCCCGGCACCTCGCGTGGCGGGTCGCGGAAGAACTGCAGTACGAACAGCGTGATGATCCAGAACGGGATTGACCAGACGAGGCTGTAGCCGGCGACCAGCGCCGCCATCACGACGGCGATCGCGAGAAACGGCCAGCCTTCGCGGGCGATGAGGGGGTGGGGATAAGACACTGGGCGAGACTTCCGGTGCGAGGCGCTAGGCTCTCTTCTCGTGCCTGGCGTCTCGCGCCTCGTGCCTAGTTCTTCGACTGATCGACGAGTTTATTCTTCCTGATCCAGGGCATCATCGCGCGCAGTTTCTCGCCCACCACCTCGATCTGATGCTCGGCAGTGAGGCGGCGGCGCGACAACAGGGTCGGCGCGCCGGCGCGGTTCTCCAGGATGAAGCTCTTGGCGTACTCGCCGGTCTGGATGTTCTTCAACGCCTCGCGCATGGCTTTCCTGGTGTCTTCGGTGACGATTTTCGGACCGGTCAGGTACTCGCCATACTCGGCGTTGTTGGAGATCGAGTAGTTCATGGTGCCGATGCCGCCCTCGTACATCAGGTCGACGATCAGCTTCAGCTCGTGCAGACATTCGAAGTAGGCCATCTCGGGAGCGTAGCCGGCGTCGACCAGGGTTTCGAAGCCCGCTTTGACCAGTTCTACACAGCCGCCGCAAAGCACGGCCTGCTCGCCGAACAAGTCGGTTTCGGTCTCTTCCTTGAACGTGGTCTCGATCACGCCGGCGCGCGCTCCGCCGATCGCCGCCGCGTAGGACAGCGCCAGATCGCGCGCCTTCCTGCTCGGGTTCTGGTGCACCGCGATCAGCATGGGCGTGCCGCCGCCCTGGACGTAGGTCGAGCGCACGGTGTGGCCCGGCGCCTTGGGCGCGATCATCACCACATCGAGGTCTGCGCGCGGCGCCACCTGGCCGTAATGGATGTTGAAGCCGTGGGCAAAAGCCAGGGTCGCGCCCTTCTTGATATTGGGCTCGACCTCGGTCGCGTAGGTCGAGGCAATGTGTTCATCCGGCATGAGCATCATGACGAAGTCCGCGCTCTTGACGGCCTCGCCCACTTCCGCCACCTTGAGGCCGGCCTTCTTCGCCTTGTCCCAGGACGCGCCGCTTTTGCGCAAGCCGACCGTGACCTTCATGCCGGAGTCGTGCAGGTTGAGCGCGTGCGCGTGGCCCTGCGAGCCGTAGCCGACGATGGTCACTTTCTTTCCCTTGATCAGCGAAAGGTCGGCGTCCTTGTCGTAATAGACTTTCATCGTTTCCTCTCCGAAAAAATGTGAGACGCGGGGAGTAAATCGCGACTAGGAAATCCCCGGCGGGGTCTCCGCTCCTTGCGCTTCACGCCCCACCCCCCACTAGATTCTAAGAACCCGCTGGCCGCGGGAAATGCCGCATGCGCCGGTACGCGCCGTCTCGAGAATGGCGCCGCGGCCGAGCGCCTCGATAAATGCATCCAGTTTCTGCCCGGTGCCGGTGAGTTCGATGGTGTAGGTATCTTCGGACACGTCGATGATGCGACCGCGGAAAATATCCGACATGCGCTTCATGTCGTCGCGTTCCTTGGCGCCGGCGCGCACCTTGATCAGCATCAGTTCGCGCTCGAGGTGCGGCGCCTCGAACAGATCCACTACCTTGACCACCTCGACCAGCTTGTTCAACTGCTTGGTGATCTGTTCGATCACGTCGTTCGAGCCCGAGGTGACGATGGTCATGCGCGACAGTGATGCGTCCTCGGTAGGCGCGACGGTGAGCGATTCGATGTTGTAGCCGCGGGCGGAGAACAGCCCGGACACGCGCGACAGCGCGCCGGCTTCGTTTTCGAGCAGGATGGATATGATGTGTCGCATGGGTGTCGGTTTCTGCGCTAGGTTGCGGAGCGTTTACAAATCTTCGGCCAGGATCATCTCGGTAAGGCCCTTGCCGCCTTCGACCATGGGATAGACGTTTTCGGTCTGGTCGGTGATGAAATCCATGAATACCAGCTCGTCCGTGCGTTTGAACGCCTCCTTCAGCGCGAACGCGACATCGGCCGGTTTGTCGATGCGCATGCCGACGTGGCCGTAGCTCTCCGCCAGCTTGACGAAATCAGGCAGTGCGTCAACGTAGGATTCGGAGTAGCGGTTGCCGTGGAAGAACTGCTGCCACTGGCGCACCATGCCCATGTAGCGGTTGTTGAGGTTGACCACCTTGATCGGCAAGCGGTACTGCTTGCAGGTAGAGAGTTCCTGGATGCACATCTGGAAGCTCGCCTCGCCGGTGACGCAGGCCACCGTGGCGCCGGGATTGGCGAGCTGCGCGCCCATCGCCGCGGGCAGGCCGAAGCCCATGGTGCCTAGGCCCCCGGAATTGATCCAGCGGCGCGGTTTGTCGAACTTGTAGAACTGCGCCGCCCACATCTGGTGCTGGCCGACGTCGGAAGTGATGAAAGCGTCGCCCTTGGTGATTTCGTACAGTTTCTCCAGAACGAACTGCGGTTTGATGATTTTGCTGTTGCGGTCGTAGCGCAGGCAATTCTTGGTCTTCCACTGCGCGATCTGCGCCCACCAGGCTTGAAGCGCCTTCGGCTCGGGACGCTGCTTGCCCGCCTCGATCAGCTTGATCAGGTCGTCGAGCACGTCGGGCACGTGGCCGACGATGGGGACATCCACTTTCACGCGCTTGGAGATCGAGGACGGATCGACATCGATGTGAACGATCTTGCGCGGTACCTGGCCGAAATGCGCCGGGTCGCCGATGACGCGGTCGTCGAAGCGCGCGCCGATCGCCACGAGCACGTCGCAGTGCTGCATCGCCATGTTGGCCTCGTAGGTGCCGTGCATTCCCAGCATGCCGACAAAATGCTTGTCCGTCCCCGGGAAGCCGCCCAGCCCCATGAGCGTGTTGGTGCAGGGAAAGCCCAGGATTTTCACCAGCCTGGTGAGCTGGGGCGCCGCGTCGGAAAGAATCACGCCGCCGCCGGCGTAGATCATCGGGCGCTTGGCTTCGAGCAACAACTGCGCCGCTTTCTTGATCTGCCCCGGATGCCCTTTGACCACCGGATTGTAGGAGCGCATCGAGATCGTTTCCGGATACTCGAACTTGCACTTGGCGGTGGTCACATCTTTGGGGATGTCGACCAGCACCGGCCCCGGCCGTCCGGTGCTGGCGAGGTAGAAGGCCTTCTTCATGGTGAGGGCAAGATCCTTGACGTCCTTCACCAGGAAATTGTGCTTGACGCAGGGGCGGGTGATGCCCACCGCATCGCATTCCTGGAACGCGTCCAGCCCGATGGCATGGGTTGGCACCTGGCCAGTGATGATCACCATCGGGATGGAATCCATATAGGCGGTGGCAATGCCGGTCACGGCGTTGGTGACGCCGGGTCCCGAGGTCACCAGCGCGACGCCGACTTTGCGGCTCGAACGCGAGTAGCCGTCGGCGGCATGCGCAGCGCCCTGCTCGTGGCGCACCAGCACGTGCTTGACCTTGTTCTGCTTGAACAATTCGTCATAGATGAACAAGACCGCGCCGCCGGGGTAGCCGAACACGTATTCGACTTTTTCCGCCTGCAGGCATTTGATGAGGATTTCTGCGCCCGATAATTCCATGATTTTCGTTGGGTTTTACCGAAAGCATTGAACATTAATGCTTGCCCCTCATTTGGTCAAGATTTTTTTGTTGCGGCGCAACTTCATCACGGCAGCGATTGGGGCAACGCAACTCCGGATTAACCACTAGAATTCCGTAATCTTTCGAGGATAGCGCCCTGGCTTCCCGCAGCGAACTTTCTGAGTTTCTCGTCGCCGTCGAACGTCGAGCCTACAAGCAGGCGCGATATGCCGTGCGCGACGAGCAGGCGGCTTTGGATGTGGTGCAGGACTCTATGCTCAAGCTGTCGGAGAAATACGGCGCCAAACCACCGGCGGAACTGCCCATGCTGTTCCAGCGTATCCTGCAGAACACCGTTCGCGACTATTATCGTCGCTACAAGGTGCGCGCGACCTGGACCACGCAGTTGTCCTCCATGCTGACGGGAAAGGACGGCGGTGAGAACGCCGATCCACTGGAAACTTTGGCGCCAGCGGAGGGGTCAAATCAGGCGTTGGAGCCATCCGAGCACCTCGAAAAGTCGCAACTCATTGTTCTAATTGAAGATGAACTTAAGAAACTGCCACCACGTCAACGCGAGGCCTTCCTGCTGCGTTACTGGGAGGAATTGGACGTTGCCGAGACCGCACAGGCCATGGGGTGTTCGGAGGGCAGCGTGAAAACCCATTGCTCGCGCGCCGCGCATACCTTGGCCAGCGCACTCAAGCGCAAGGGGATTACATTATGATGAACGAAAGCAAATTCGGCTACCAAATCAAGCAACAACTCGACCATGCACTCGATCTCGAACCGGCCGCGCTGAATCGGCTTAAGGCCGCTCGGGAACAGGCCTTGGCGCGCCAGCGCATGACCGAACCTGCGTTTGCGCTGGCTTGGGCCGATGGCGTTGTCGGGCGCCTGTCGGGCAACCCGGCCTCGGCGGGCATTGCCCTGGCCGGCGCCGCTCTGATCCTTGCGCTTGTCGGTATTCAATACTGGCAGCGATCCCCCACGGTGGAGGAGATCGAAGAAATCGACGCCGCGCTCCTCACCAGCGACCTGCCGATCAACGCCTATCTCGACAAGAGCTTCGATACATGGCTAAAGCGCTCGCAGCACTGACGCTCTGGCTGTGTATCGCCCTCTCCGCCTTCGCCGCAGCGGCTGACAAGAAACAGCCGGATTGGTCGCAGCTCACGCCGGAGCAGCAGCAGATTCTGGCCCCGCTGGCGAGCGATTGGAACAATCTCGACGAACGCCGGCGCAAGAAGTGGCTGCTGACGGCCAAGCGCTACCCGAAGATGAAACCGGAGGCGCAACAGCGCCTGCAGACGCAAATGCATGCCTGGGCCAAGCTGACTCCGGAACAACGCCGCATCGCGCGCGAAAACTACAAGAAGCTCGCCAAGCAGCCGCCGGAAAAGCGCGAGGTGGTGAAGCAGAAGTGGCAGGAAAAGCAAAAGCCGGTGCCAGCGAAAGGCGCTCCCCCCGCGCCTGCCGCCACCAGCAGCGATCAGGCGGTGCCGCCAGCGGCAGGCCAGACACGCTGACATGCCAACCGGCGCGGGTGCAGGCGCTGGCCACACCTATCCGAGCATCAAGCGCCGTCTCATCTGCATGGTGTATGAGGCCTTGCTGCTTGCGGGCGTCGCGTTCTTCGCCGGACTGCTGTTCCTCGGCGCAACCGGCACGAACCCGAGCGGATGGACGCGGCATGCCTTCCAGGTTTATCTGTTCCTCGTGATCGGTTTGTATTTCGTCGGCTCCTGGCGCCGTGGCGGGCAGACACTTCCGATGAAAACCTGGAAACTGCGCCTGGTCGGTAAGAATGGCGCCAGGATTACGTTGCGCCAGGCGATACTGCGCTACCTCTGCGCCTGGCCCTGTCTGCTGCTGGGCGGAATCGGCATTCTGTACGCGGCGTTCGACCGCCAGCGCCAGTTCCTTCACGACCGCCTGGCGGGCACCAGCGTGGTAACGGGCGAATGGTGAGCCAGGCCTACACCCGGTCTCGCCGGCCTCATCTTCTTTCCACCCTACGGGGCAAAGAGTGGGAAGAAGGACTGTTTTATTACTGTTTTCTCTCGCCGCACTTTGCTTGATACCCGCTTTCTTACCCGCATTGCGGTTGAGTGATCGGATGCCAATCCTAGTCGCCTTCAATGGTGCGGGCCAAATCGACACTTAGCCGGAAGCGCAGCAACGTCAGCGGCTACGCGCTCGATCGACTCCAAGCGGCCGCCGGTTCGGTCGGCTTCGTCTGGAAGCCGGAAGACTACTTCGCAGGCTGGGCGTGTTCCTGGAAATAGCAGTCAACCTATCAAATCAGGAAGCCTCAATCTCAAGGCCTTAACACTTCGCTTGGCCCTTCCTCAAACCCGCAACAAGAGGAAAACGTGATGTAAATTCGATCATGCTGGACCCGGCGCCTACGGACTCGACTGCGGACGGCGGGCGGGTTGCGTCGTAGCGCCGTAAGCTAATTTGCCTGTATGCTAATGCGTTCCCTTAAGACCATGAGGAAATGAAATGAACGAACACGCCAGCAACCTGGGGATTTTGCGCAGCCTCGAATCCAATGACCTGGTGCTCGTCGTGGGCGTGGTCATTCTCGCCTGGCTCCTCGCTTCCGCCGTGCGCTGGGTTCTGCGCCACGTTGCCGAGTTGGCGCCGCTGCGCCTGCGGCTGCCGATCCTGCGCGTGATTCCGATCCTGCGGCTGGGCGTCGGCATCGCGGCGCTTGCCGTGATCGTGCCGATCCTGATCGAGCCGAACTTCCAGAACGTTGTGGCGATCGTCGCCAGCGTGAGCCTGGCGCTCGCTTTTGTGTTCAAGGATTACGCAAGCAGCCTGGTGGCGGGCGTAGTGACTATCCTGGAAGGCCCTTACCAGCCGGGGGATTGGATCAAAGTGGGCGATACCTACGGCGAGGTCAAGCTGATCGGGGTGCGCGCCGTCCACCTTGTGACCGCCTACGACAACGAGGTCATCATTCCGCATTCGAAGCTGTGGTCGTCGAGCATTTCGAATTCCACCAGCGGCAGCCACAGCGTGCTATGCGTGGCGGACTTCTACCTGCACCCCGACCATGACGCAGAGGCGGCGCGCCAGAGCCTCGCTAAAATCGGGGAGACGAGCGCCTACCTCATGCCCGAAACAAAAGTCAGCGTGGTGGTGCAGGAGAAACCCTGGGGTACGCATTACAAGCTGAAGGCCTATGTGAAGGAGAGCCGCGAGCAGTTCGATTTCGTGACCGACCTCACCATCCGCGGCAAGGAGGCGCTGCGGGCAATGAACCTCCGCTTCGCGCAGGCGCCCTATGCGGAGATAGGCCGCAAATGAGCGCCGTGAGCGCAGCTCGTAAATCCAACCGCGCAGGCGATCATGGGTCTCACCAAGCGGCGGGCTTGTGGATGGCGAAGTGGGCATGCTGGGTCGCATGGCTTGTCGGCGACAAGCTTGTCGTCCATTAATCCGCGCCAGTAGTGGCTATTACGCCAATTCGAGCCGATCGTTTTGCGAGAACGGATCGATGCTGATCCGTAGCGAATGCACGGTCGTCGTCGGTACCTTGCGACGATCGACGTTCTTCAGGCGCACGAAACCAATGGCCGCAAGCTTGCCTAATGTGCGCGTAAGATTCGGTTGCGCACGCCCCGTCAGTTCCGCGAGCTCGGCAATTGACTGAGGTTTCTTGTCGCGAATAATGGCCAGGAGCTCACGGTTCTGGGGTGTCAGCAAGCGCAACAGCGCCTCGACGGAGTCGAATGTCGTGCTCCCGGCGTCCTTCGGCGCCAACCGCTCCCCGCGTGCAACCGCCTTCATTTCTTCGCGCAACGACGCATGGCCTTGAATCTTGAAATGCTTCACCGGCTATCTCCTTGCGTTACTCCGACGACCTCGAACGGGATGCCGCACTCCGAGAGCACACGTTCGACCTCGTCGAAAAAATCATCAAGCAATGTTTCGGCATCCTTAAACGCATACGGACGGCCCTCGTCTGTGTCCGTTCGATGCCAGTGATCCATCTCTTTGGGACGCTTCTTGAAGCGTGCGCCCTTGGCCGGGACACCGTGTGCGTTGTCAAAACCGATCAGCCGCCGGTTGTCCGGGCCATGCAAGGTAAACGAGTAGCCCAGTCCATGCGGTTTTCCATCGTTCGCTTCCACCTTCGTGATCTCAAACTTCAGCCAATAGCCGCCCGCGTAACGGTGCACATGCCCGTTGAAGTCCAGCAAGAATTCCAGCGTATGTTCACCGCTCTTTTTGGGCATCTATTACCATATCCTCACAGGATAAGTATAAACGCGACGAAACCTTGGAGTCAAGACCACGTTGATCCAGGTCTATCCTTCATGCCGCCGCACGCCTGATCGGCACAACCTTCCCACCCGCCGCCCACTGGTCAACCATCCCGGCCCAGGTGTTCATAAGCTCGCGCCGCTCTGCGATGTATTTTTGGATGTTACCGAACATTGCTGGATATCATTAACGCCGTTCCACCCACCACATCATCACCATCGCGGCGAACAGGAACAGCACGCTCGGCAACACGGCGGAATAGAACGGCGCCCAGTTCTGGATGATGCCGACGGAGGAGGACAATCCATTGAGCAGGTGGAACAGCACCCCCAGCATGATGCCGGAAAAAATCTTCACCCCCACCCCGCCCGCGCGCACATGCACGTAGGCGAATGGCAGCGCCAGCGCCATCATCACCAGCGCGGCGAAGGGGTAGAGCAGTTTCTTCCACATCGCGATCTCGTAGCGCTCGGTCTGCTGGCGGTTCTCCGACAGGTGGCGGGTAAACTGGTACAGGTTGAGCGCCGACATCTTCTCCGGCTGCACCAGCAGCACCGACAGCAGGTCGGGCGTCAGCACCGAGTGCCATTCGGTCCGGGCGAGCCTGGACACGCTGGTGCCGCCGCTGTCGAAGCGGGTCTCGGCCACGCCGCTCAAGCGCCAGATATTGGCCCCCTTGAACTCGCCGCGCTCGGCATAACTGATCGAGCGCAGGCGGTAATCGCCATCGAACTCGTATATTTTCACGCCCTTGAGCGAGCTGTCTGGCATGACTTCGCGCACATTGACGAAGCGAGTTTCGTCCTTTACCCAAAGCCCGGAACGGAATTCCTGCGCCACCACCGCGCTCATGGCGGAGAGGCGCAACTGCTGCGCGGCGCGCTCGGCGAACGGCGTCACCAGTTCGCCGAAAGCAAAAGTCAGCACCACGAATATGGCGCCGATGCGCGCGAGCGCGGCGCCGGCTGCGTACGGCGACAGGCCGGCAATCCGCATCACCGTGTATTCGGAATTGGCGGCGAGCTGCGACAGCGCGTAGAGCGTTCCGATCAGCACCGCGATCGGAGCGAGTTCATAGACGTGTCCGGGCAAAGACAACAGCACGAACAGCAATACATGCTGCAGGCGGTAATTGCCCTTGCCCAGATAGTTGAGCTCGTTGATCAGGTCGAAGAAAGCAAACAGCATCAGGAAAGCGACCAGAACCAGCAGTGTCGCCGCGTAGATCTCGCGCGCGAGATACTTGCGCAGGATGATCAACGCGCCCTCCTGAACGCCGAGCGGACGCTCATGCGGCGGTAGAACAGCGCCAACAGCAGCAGCAGCATGGCGACATGCACCGCCCACCAGCCGATGTGGAAGGAAATCCTGCCCTGCGACACCCACGCCTGGCTTACGCTGATCAGGTTGCTGTACACCATATAAGTGAGCAGCGCGAACACCAGGTTGGTGGAGCGGCTGGCGCGCGGATTGACGAAAGCGAGCGGGATGGCGAGCAGAGCCAGGTTGAGCGCCGCCAGGGGCAGGCCGATGCGCCACAGCAGTTCGGCCAGATTGCCCTGATGGCGGTCCTCGAGCAGCGTTTGCGTGGACAGCGCGCGCGCCGGAATCTGCCCGGACTGGGCTTCGCGCGTCTCGATGCGCACCGCGTAGCGCTTGAATTCCATCACCCGGTATTCGGCCTCGCCCGGATTGCCTTCGTAGCGCCGGCCGTCGGCGAGCACGATGAAACGATCGCCATTGGCCGCCGCTTCCGTGAAACCGCGCCGGCTCACCATCACCCCCAGGCGGCCGTGCTGCATCGAAGTGACGAACACATTCTGTACCTTGCCCGAATCGCCGGCGACGCCCTCGACGAAGAACACGCGTTCCGCATTGGCGGATTCGCGGAACACCCCCGGCGCGATGCGCGACAACTCGTCGCGGCTGTCGAGCTGGCGCCGGTATTCCTCGCTCTGGTTATTCGCCCAGGGCGCGAGGAACAACGACAGCAGCGCAATCACGAACACCAGCGGCGCGGCGAAGATCAGCACCGGCCGCACCCAGGCGGTGAGCGGCAGCCCCGCGCTGAACCAGATGACCATCTCCGAATCGCGGTAGCTGCGGCTGATGGTCATCAGCACCGATATGAACAAAGTCAGCGACAGCAGCACCGGCAGGTAATTGAGCGCGGAAAAACCAAGCAGCGCGAGCACCGCCTCGGACAGGAGCTTGCCGCTCGCCGCCTGGCCGAGATAACGGATCAGTTGCGTGGTGAGGGTAATGGCAAATAGCGTGGCGAACACCGCAACCGCAAGATTGCCGAATTCGCGCAGCAGGGACCGCTGGAAAATCGCCACTTAGGAATGCGCCTCCGGCTCCGCTTCGCATCGATGCCGCGCCGGTGCGCCACGGCTTTGACTTGACGGGAACAAAGCAGGGATAATCGGGCGTGGTTGATCGATAAAAGGATAAGGAGCAGCCGGTGAAATTTAGCACAAAACAGGGCAGCCCGGAGAAACGCGCCACGCCCTGCATTGCGGTGGGCGTATATGCGGGACGCAAATTGAGTGCCGCCGCCGAAACGCTGGACCGGGCATCGCGCGGCAACCTCGCCGAGGTTCTGCGCCGCGGCGACATGGACGGCAAGCTCGGCTCAACGCTGCTCCTGTACCGGATTCCGGGCGTGGCAGCCGAGCGCGTGCTGCTGGTGGGGCTGGGCACGGAAGCGGATCTGCGCGAGCGCGAGTACCGCGACGCGGTGCGTGCCGCGGTCAAAGCCGCGCAGGACACCGGCGCCGCGACGGCCACGCTGTGCTTCACCGAGATCCGTGCCAGCCGCCGCGACGCTGCCTGGAAAGCGCGCCAGGTGGCGCTGGTGGCCGCCGAGTGCGCCTACCGCTTCGATTATATGAAGAGCAAGAAAAGCGAGCCGCGCCCGCTCGCGCACGTCGAACTCTTGACCACGGCGCGCGATGCGCGCGCCGCAGCCCGGGGCCTGTCCCAGGGACAGGCCATGGGCACCGGCGTGAGCCTCGCCAAGGACCTGGGCAATCTGCCGGCCAATGTCTGCACCCCCGGCTACCTTGCCGAGCAGGCACGGAAAATCGCCGGGGAATGGAAACTCGGCGTGGAAGTGCTGGAGCGCAAGGACATGGAGAAGCTCGGCATGGGATCCCTGCTGTCGGTGGCGCAGGGCTCGCGCCAGCCGCCCAAGCTGATCGTGCTCAAATACGCCGGCGGCCCGAAGAAGGCAAAACCGGTGGTGCTGGTGGGCAAGGGCATTACTTTCGACACCGGTGGCATTTCGCTCAAGCCCGGCGCTGAGATGGACGAGATTAATTTCGACATGTGCGGCGCCGCCAGCTTGCTCGGCGCGCTCTCCGCCTGCGCCCAGATGAAGTTGAAGCTCAACGTGGTCGGCATCATCCCCGCCACCGAAAACATGCCGGGGGGCGCCGCGACCAAACCGGGCGACATCGTCACCAGCATGTCCGGACAGACGATCGAGGTACTCAATACCGACGCCGAGGGGCGGCTGATCCTGTGCGATGCGCTGACCTTGGGCGAGCGTTTCGAGCCTGCGGCCGTGGTCGACATCGCCACGCTCACCGGCGCCTGCGTGATCGCGCTGGGCCATGTGGCGAGCGGCCTCTACAGCAACAAGGAGGCGCTCGCGCGTGAACTGCTCGCCGCCGGGGATGAAGCCTATGACCGCGCCTGGCACATGCCGCTATGGGACGATTACCAGGAGCAGTTGAAAAGCAATTTCGCCGACATGGCCAATATCGGCGGCCGGCCTGCGGGCAGCATCACCGCCGCCTGCTTTCTTTCCCGCTTCGCCAAGAAATTCCACTGGGCACATCTGGATATCGCCGGCACCGCCTGGAAATCGGGCAAGGACAAAGGCGCGACCGGACGGCCGGTTGCTCTGCTAACCAGTTTCCTGATGAAGCGGGCCGGAAAAACGTGAGCGGCGTGAACGAAAAGCACCGCGGCTCACTTGCTTTGCGTCCCGCATTGGTCCTCGCTCGCCAATGACACGCATCGACTTCTACTTCGAGGCCGAAGACAAACTGCAGGTGGCCTGCCGCCTGTCGGCCAAAGCGGCGCGGCAAAAACTGCGCGTGCTGATCTACACGGCCGATGAGGCGGGCGCGCAGCGAATCGACCGCTTGCTCTGGACTTGGCAGGCCACGGGCTTTCTGCCGCACTGCATGACACGCAGCCCGCTCGCCGAGCAGACCCCGGTGCTTATCACCCACGATCCCGAGGACACACCGCATGACCAGGTGCTGCTGAATCTGCACCCCCAATGGCCGCCCGCGTTCAGCCGCTTCCGGCGCCTGGTGGAGATCGTCGGCCGCGACGACGAAGACCGCGAGGCGGCGCGCGCTCGCTTCCGCTTTTACCGCGACCGCGGCTACGAAATCGTGAATCACGACTTGTCCAAGACCAATGGCTGAACCGGAAGATCTGCTCGGCAAGGCCGACGCGCTGATGGCGCGCCACCGACCGGCGCGAACGGACGGCGAGTCCTACGCAGAAATTCCGCTGCTCGAAGAAGTGGTCGACCTCCCCCCCGAGGGCGGCGATCTGCCGCTGCTGACTGAGCTGGTCGAACTCGATCAGCTCGAGCCCCGGCTGGTCGAGCCCCGACTGCTTGACGCGGAGCCGGCGCCGGCCGCGAACCTGCCCGCGACGCTCCTCGCCGTATTGCAACCGGAAATCGATTCCCTGATCGAGGAGCGCCTGAAACAACGCCTGGAGCCGCTCATCGAAAAGCTGTTCGAAGACCTGCGCGCCGACCTGCAACTGATTGCGCGCGAAATCCTGAGCGACGCCATCCGTATCGCCGTCGAACGGAAACTCGATCGGCGGGAATAGGCTAATCAAGAGACCACGTTCTTCCGCGCGCGGGGATGTGCTTCATGGTAGTGCCAAAGCGCTTGCAAATCCTTTCAAGTCGAAAGCATTGAAGCCCGGAGAAGCGCGCCAATATTGGTTCCCGGACCGATCGCCGAGTTTTTCGTTCCAAATAAATACGAACACGGACGCTTTTACTCTCCCACCTTTTGCTCCCAATGGGATCGGTTTTCGCTAAAAAAACCGGTCAAGACGGACAGTCAGGAGATTTGTTGACGCGAAAATATATATGCTTGGTATACTCCATCAAGCCGATCGTGGAATCGGCCTTAGCGCGATGTTGAACCAGCGCGTTCGCGCACAGGAGACGGCGACATCATGACCACGCTTGAACTCACCTTGAACCTACCCGACGAGCTTGCGAGCAAGGCGCAGGCCGCAGGGCTACTTAACTCCGAGGCGATCGAGAGGCTGCTGCGGGCGCAGCTACGCAAGCAAGCCAGTCAGGAGTTGCGCGTCATGCTCGATAAAGTCCGCACCTCGGGCATACCCCCGATGACCGAGGATGAGGTTCAAGCCGAAATCGATGCCTATCGGGCCGAGCGTCGCGCCGAGCGCAGCACGAAATCCTGAGGGTTGTGCTCGACACCAACACCGTGGTGTCTGGGTTTCTGTGGGACAACGAGCCGCGCGCCATTATCGACGCGGCTATGGAGGAGCGGATTAAGCTCTTCACCTGCGCCGCGCTGATCGAGGAACTCGCAGGCGTCCTGCCTCGTCAGAAGTTCGCCGAGCGCCTGGCCGAAAAACAGCTCTCAATCCCTGTGCTCATCGAACGCTACACGGTCCTTGCCGACATCGTCGAACCGGCAATCCTCTCCGGCCCCGTTTCTCCAGATCCCGACGATGACCTCGTGCTCGCCACCGCACTTGCCGCAAACGCCGAACTCATCGTATCCCGCGATAAGCATCTGCGAAACCTCAAGCACTTCCACCTTATCCCCATCGTCAACGCCACCGAAGCCCTCGCCAGAATCGAGCAGCGGCATAGCGAATGAACACGCAGCTAACAATACAAACGCCCGCGCATAGGTGAGCGTCGCAGCGGCGGCCGGAAATGTCACTGGAATTTAATGCGATTATCAATAACCGTGGTTTTGGTACGGAAGCGCTTTTCATCCGTACCAAAACCACGGTTGGCGCGCGAAGCGCGCAATGGTTGCCCGCCGACATTGCCGGACGTAAGAGGATAATTCGAGCTGCAGCGCTCGAGCTTGCGCGGACGGCGCCCCGTCCGCGCGGATCGCTGATTGCGCACGGACGAGAAACCGTCCGCACGCAATCGGCGATCTTGGATAAAATCTACCGCAAGCCGTTGTTGCTTTTATCAGGAACCGTCTTTTCTGGACGGATGCGCTTTTTATCCGTCCAGAAAAGACGGTTGGCGCGCGCGAGCGCGCAATGGCCGCTCCCGGCACGCGACGGCATTTACGGCACCGTGAATAGCGGCATCAATCCGCTATAATTCGCCTTTCGCTCATTCGAGCCGATCGCTTTGCCCCCAAAAGAAAAGATGGAATTAGCCAAGAGCTTTGAACCGCACGCCATCGAGGCGCACTGGTATCCCGAATGGGAGCAGCGCGGTTATTTCCGGCATTCGGACGATCCCGCCGGACCGCCCTATTGCATCCAACTGCCGCCGCCCAATGTGACCGGCACCCTGCACATGGGGCACGCGTTCCAGCAGACGCTGATGGACACGCTCATCCGCTATCACCGCATGCGCGGATTCAATACGAACTGGGTGGCCGGCACCGACCATGCGGGCATCGCGACCCAGATCGTAGTCGAGGGCCAGTTGCAGGCCGAGGGCAAGACCCGCCACGACCTCGGCCGTGAGAAATTCCTCGAGCGCGTCTGGGAATGGAAACAACAGTCGGGCTCGACCATCACCCGGCAGATGCGGCGCCTGGGCGCCTCGGCCAACTGGACCTATGCCGACACCGACGGCCGGCACGCCGGCTACTTCACCATGGACGCGAAAATGTCACGCGCCGTGATCGAGGTGTTCGTGCGCCTGCACGATGAAGGCCTCATTTACCGCGGCAAACGCCTGGTCAACTGGGACCCGGTGCTGGGCACGGCGGTATCCGACCTCGAGGTCGACAGCGAAGAGGAAGACGGCAAGATCTGGGAAATCCGCTATCCGTTCGAGGACGGCACGGGCGCGGTGACGGTCGCCACCACCCGTCCGGAAACCATGCTCGGCGACGTCGCCGTCGCCGTAAACCCCAAGGACGAACGCTACGCGCGGCTGGTCGGAAAACAAGTATTGCTGCCGCTCACCGGGCGCTCGATCCCGGTGATCGCCGACGATTACGTCGATCCGGAATTCGGCACCGGCTGCGTCAAGATCACGCCGGCGCACGATTTCAACGACTACCAGATCGGCCAGAGGCATGGCCTCCCGCAGATCAACGTTCTCGCCCTGGACGCCAGGATCAACGACAACGCTCCGGCGGCCTACCGTGGGCTCGACCGCTTCGAGGCACGCAAGCGCATTCTCGAAGACCTCGACACCCAGGGATTCCTGGTTTCGGAAAAGCCGTACAAACTGCGGGTGCCGCGTTCGGGCCGCACCGGCGTGATCGTCGAGCCCATGCTCACCGACCAGTGGTTCGTGAAAATGGACGCTCTGGCGAAACGCGGCCTGGAAGCGGTGGCCGCGGGCGAAGTGCAGTTTTTTCCCGATCACTGGACCACGACCTACAATCACTGGCTGGAAAACATCCAGGACTGGTGCATTTCGCGCCAACTCTGGTGGGGCCACCAGATTCCGTGCTGGTACGACGACCAGGGCAATACCTACGTCGCGCGCAGCGAAGCCGAAGCCGAGGCCCAGGCTGCCGCAACAGGCTACCGCGGTAA
>JACRAS010000157.1 GCA_016234705.1 Betaproteobacteria bacterium
CGCGCCGCTCGCGCGCCGCGAACAGCTTGGCGCGCGCCCGAGCCAGCAGGGCGCCGCATTCCTGCGCCGGTTTGTCCAGGGTCCTGGCGATCTCGTCCAGCCCGCGTGCCACATGCAGGTGCCAATGTCCGCCCTCGAAATTAGCCGCGTCGGTGAGGCCGTAAAAGGGCGCGCACACGGCATATTCCTCGTCGCTGAGCAAGGCGCGCACCTCATCCGGCGTCCACACATAGAATTTGCCTTCCTCGTGCTCCGAGTCGGCGTCGAGGCTGGAGTAATAACCGCCTGCGGGAGACTGCATCTCGCGCATGGTCCACGCCGCGGTTTCATCGACCACTTCGGCGAACAGGGAATCGCGCGTCAGCGCCCAGGCGTCGCTGTAGCGCGCGAGCAGCGGTCCGTTGTCGTAGAGCATTTTCTCGAAGTGCGGAATCAGCCAGTACGCGTCCACGCTATAGCGGCAGAAACCGCCGCCGAGCTGATCGTAGATGCCCCCCACCGCCATGCGGCCGAGTGTGTAGATCGCCATCTTGAGTGGGTCGGTCTCCTGCGCCCCTCGGCCGGCCCCGGCGTCTTCGTGGACGCCGCTCGCGCCTTGTTGGATGCCGCTCGCGCCTGTGTGGACGCCGCTTGCGGCGTGGTGCCGCAGGCAAAACTCGAGGTCGGTCGGATGCGGAAACTTGGGCGCCGCGCCGAAACCGCCGTAACGCGCGTCGTAACTCGCCGCCAGATGCGCGAGCGCCGCGTCAACCGGGGCAGCGGAAAATTCCGCATCATCCGCCGGGCCCGCCGGTTGCATGCGCTCAAAGCCGGAGAGTATGGCCTCGCCCTGCCTCGCGATCTCGGCCCGATCGGAGCGGTAGAACTGCGCCACGCGCAGCAGCAGATCGGGAAATCCGGGCAGGCCGTAGCGCGGCGTCTTGGGGAAATAAGTGCCGCCGAAAAACGGTTCCTGCCCGGGCGTGAGGAACATGGTGAGCGGCCAGCCGCCGGAGCGCTGGCTCATCATCTGGTGCGCCAGCTGATAGATCTGGTCCAGGTCGGGCCGCTCCTCGCGGTCGACCTTGATATTGATGAAATGCCGGTTCATCAGCGCCGCGACTTCGGCGTCCTCGAACGACTCGTGCGCCATCACGTGGCACCAGTGGCAGGCGGAGTAGCCGATCGAAAGCAGGATGGGCTTATCCTGCGCGCGCGCCGCCTGCAGGGCCTCCCCGCCCCAGGCATACCAGTCCACCGGATTGCCGGCGTGCTGCTGCAGATAGGGACTGGTTTCGTGGATCAGGCGGTTGGGCATGGGATTTATTGATCTATACGTGGCGACTCAATTCGCGCTTCCTGTTGTTGCAGAGTTACGATGTTGCGCGGACGATAAAACCGTCCGCGCGGATCGCCGATCTTGTATAACCCCCCGACGCCGCGTTTGGGGTTAACCATAACCGGGTTTTTCGTACGGATCGCTTTTGATCCGTACGAAAAACCCGGTTGGCGCGCGCAGCGCGCAGGTCTTGCTAAAACCTGCACGAATGCCGGCCCGTTACAAATCGCCGTCGGTGATTGCGCCGATGCTCGCGGTCGAAACCAGCTTAATGTATTTCGCCAGCACACCGCGGGTGTAACGCGGCTTGAGCGCTTTCCATTGCTTGCGCCGCGCCGCGAGTTCCCTGGCCGTGACGTTGAGCTGAATCAGGCGCTTTTTCGCGTCGATGGTGATGGAGTCACCTTCCTTGATCAGCGCGATCGGCCCGCCGACATAGGCTTCCGGCGCGACGTGGCCCACCACCATGCCCCAGGTGCCGCCGGAAAAACGGCCGTCGGTGATCAGGCCCACCGACTCGCCCAATCCCTGGCCGGTGAGCGCGGAGGTCGGCGCCAGCATTTCCTGCATTCCCGGGCCGCCTTTCGGCCCCTCGTAGCGGATCACGACCACGTCGCCCGGCTTGATGCGCTTCGCCATGATCGCGTCCATGCATTTGGGCTCGGAGTCGAACACGCGCGCAGGGCCGGTGATGGACAGTTTTTTCAATCCGGTAATCTTGGCCACGCAACCTTCTGGCGCGAGATTGCCCTTGAGGATGGCGAGATGGCCCTGCGCGTACATGGGATTGTCCCAGGGGCGGATCACGTCCTGGTCGCTGCGCGGCGCATCCGGAATCGCCGCGAGTTCCCCGGCCATGGTGCGTCCGGTGATGGTGAGGCAGTCGCCGTGCAGCAGGCCGTGCGTGAGCAGCATCTTGAGCACCTGCGGCACGCCGCCCGCGCGGTGAAAATCCACCGCCACATAGCGGCCCGAAGGCTTGAGGTCGCACAGCACCGGGACTTTGCGCCGCACCCGCTCGAAATCGTCGATGCTCCATTTTACCCCGGCCGCCGAGGCGATCGCCAGGTAATGCAGCACGGCATTGGTCGAGCCGCCGGTGGCCATTACCAGGCTGATCGCGTTTTCGATCGATTTGCGCGTGATGATCTGCCGCGGCAGTATCTGCTTACGAATCGCGTTGACCAACACTTCGGCGGACGCGGCGGCGGATACGGCTTTCTCCGCGTCGGGCGAGGCCATCTGCGAGGATCCGAGCAGGCTCATGCCCAGCGCCTCGAACGAGGAGGACATGGTGTTGGCGGTGAACATGCCGCCGCAGGCGCCCACCGAGGGGCAGGCGTTTTTCTCGATGCCGACGAAATCGTCCTTGCTCATCTTGCCGGCGGCGTAGGCGCCGACCGCCTCGAACGCGCTGACGATGGTGAGGTCCTGGCCCTTCCACTTGCCCGGCTTGATGGTTCCGGCGTAGACGAAGATGCCGGGCACGTTCATGCGCGCCATGGCGATCACGCCGCCGGGCATGTTCTTGTCGCAGCCGCCGCATACCAGCACGCCGTCCATCGCCTGGCCGTTGACTGCGGTTTCGATGCAGTCGGCGATCACCTCGCGCGAAACCAGGCTGTATTTCATCGCCTCGGTGCCCATGCCGATGCCGTCGGTGACGGTGGGAAAGCCGAACACCTGCGGCTTGGCGCCGGCGGCTTCGAGTGCCGCCATGGCGCGATCGACCAGCGGCTGGATGCCGGCATTGCAGGGATTCATGGTCGAATGGCCGTTGGCCACGCCGACGATGGGTTTGTCGAAATCGCCGTCGCCAAAGCCCACGGCGCGCAGCATGGCGCGGTTGGGCGAGCGGGCCACGCCCTGGGTGATCAGGCTGCTTCTGCGGTTATCCGCCATGACTGTCTCCTTCGTTTTCAAGATTGGTAGGGCGCCATTCCATGCTGCCGCGATCAAATCAGCTTCGCCGCCCTGCGATCAGGTTTTGCTCGAAGCCTGAGACGATAGCACCGGCTCCGGCCGGAGACAACCGAGTATGGCGCCGCCCGCGACGAGGACGAAGCCGGCGGCGTGATAAAGAAACAGCCGCTCGCCGATGAACAGGGCGGCGAACGCGCTGGAGAACACCGGCATCAGGTGGATCAGGATACCCGCGCGCACCGCGCCAACGCGATCGACACCGTAGCTGAACAGGACGGTCGAAACCAAGGTGACCACCGCGCCGATGTAGAGCAGCCCCAGCCATTCGCGCGTGCCCAAATGCACACCGGCCCGCACCCATTGGAACGCGGCGAACGGCAGCGTCAGCAACTCGCCGATCAGCGACAGGGCGAAGACGAAGGCGAACAGGGATAAAGACTGTGGCCGGTCTTTGAGGCGCAGGGTGTAAATCGCCCAGACCACCACCGCACCCAGCATCAGCAGGTCGCCGTTATTGAATTGCAAGTGAAGAAGCGATCGCAGATCGCCGTGTACCAGAATCAGCAACACGCCGATGAGCGAGGTCGCGAGCCCGGCACCCTCGAGCCGGCTCGGGCGTCGCGCATACCAGCCCCAGCTGATCAGAATGATGAACACGGGGATGGTGGAATTGAGCAGCCCCAAGTGGATGGCCGTGCTCGCGGCGAGCCCGCTATAGACCAGGGCGGTCTGCGGTGCGCCTCCCAACAGTGTTAACGCCAGCAGCAGCTTCCAGTCGCGCCGGAGCGAGTGCGCGATTGCGCGCCGCTCCGGCCACACCAGCGGCAGCAGCACGACGAACACCACGGCCCAGCGCGCCGCCGCCATGACCAGCGGCGGAATCGTGTCCATGAGCGCACGCGAAACGACGCCGTTGCTGCCCCATAGCGCGGTGGTGCAGACTAACGCCGCGTAGGCGAGGGCGTGCGAGGAAACCGGGATGAAAGACATGGTATGGCGCGGCAAGCGTACCGCGGCGAAGATATGTTTTCTAATACGCTTTACAATAAGGCTTGCATTCTAATCCCCCGCAGGCATCGAGCAGACGTCATGTTGATCCATCCCCAGATCGATCCCGTTGCGATCGCCATCGGCCCGCTGGCGGTGCGCTGGTACGGCCTGATGTATCTCATCGGCTTCGGCATGGCCTTCCTGCTCGCACGCAGCCGCATTAAACAGGGCAAGAGCGGAAACATTTCGTACGCCGTGTTCGACGACCTGTTTTTTTTCAGCGTGCTCGGCGTGGTGCTGGGCGGGCGCCTGGGCTATGTGTTGTTCTACAAGCCGGGCTACTACGTTTCGCATCCGCTGGAAATCCTCGCGGTGTGGCAGGGCGGCATGGCCTTTCACGGCGGGTTTCTGGGCGTGCTCCTCGCCATGGTGTATATTGCGCGCAAACACCGGATTCGCTGGTTCGCGATTACCGATTTCATCGCGCCGCTGGTTCCGCCCGCGCTGGCCGCAGGGCGCATCGGTAATTTCATCAATGGCGAGCTGTGGGGGCGCACTACCGACGTTGCCTGGGGCATGGTATTCCGCGGCGCGGGCGCATTGCCGCGCCATCCTTCGCAGTTGTATCAGTTCGCCCTGGAGGGCGTGCTGCTATTCGTCATCCTGTGGCTGTATTCGGCCAAGCCGCGTCCCGCCGGCGCGGTATCGGCGATGTTCCTTATCGGCTATGGCGTACTGCGCTTTGCCGCCGAATTCTTTCGCGAACCCGACGACTTCCTCGGCCTCCTGGCGTTCAACCTGTCCATGGGTCAGTGGCTCTCCCTGCCGATGATCCTGGCCGGCATCGCCATGCTCGCCTGGGCCAGGCGAAAGGTGTAGTCTATTTGCAAGGAGGGCCAGCCATGGACGATGACGATGAAGCACTACACGCCGCGCTGCGACAGCGCATCAGCGAACTGCAGATGGAGCACCGCGACCTGGACGACGCCATCGCGCGCCTGTCGGAAAATCCTCTGCCCGACCAATTGCGCATGCAGCGGCTGAAAAAGCGCAAGCTGCTGCTGAAAGACCAGCTAACCTATCTCGAACGCCAGCTCGATCCGGACGTCCTGGCTTAGCCGAAATCGCTCCAGGTTTCGGACCTGTACTGGCCGTTTGCGTATCCGCAGACGGCTGTGTTACGCCAACGAGCGGCCGGGGCCGAGCATCTGTGGCGGCGAATAGCGCCTATCCAGACTTGGCGTGCGAATCGGGGTTCCAGACTCCGATTTTCGGCGGTCGACGTTAGGCTGTGCAAATGGACAGGCGCCCGCCTCGGAACGCTTACCGAGGATCGTGCGTTCAGTGCCGATGTGAACAGGTTGCGAAAGGCGCTGCTCTGCACGAGCCACCAGTATCGGCGGGCAACATGACGGCAGTTGAAAAGTTACAGTATACTGTACAGTAATCTGCTAACCACTGAGGAGCCTGCCATGACATTCACCTCCAACGACGTTGTGCCTTTCACTGTGGCACGCGCCAAGCTCTCCGAGTTGGCCGAGCAAGCCAAAGCTGGCGCCGAGAAGATCATCACCAAGAACGGCGAGAGTTATGTCGCCCTGATCGATGCCGGCAGGCTGGACTACTATCATCTGCTGGAACGCGAGCGAATTCACCTGCTTCTGATCGAGGATGCCCGCAAGGGACTGGAAGACATCAAGGCGGGGCGGGTACATGACGCCGACAAAGCCATCGCGAAGCTGCAGCAACGCCGCAAAGCCAAGTCAGCAACTGCCGCCCGATCAGCCAGGCAACGTGACTGACCGGCTCTACCAGGTCGAGCTGACCGCCAGCTTCCTCGAACGGCTCGATGCGGTTGAGGAATTTCTGGCGGGCGCGGACGCACATTTCGCCTATGACGACTTGCTGGCCGAATTGCGCGCGACCGTTTTTCCCAACCTGCGTCGATTCCCGCGCATGGGCCGGCGCTACCTCGAGCAGCCACCCCAATCGGCCGAAGCGCTGACTCTGCTTACCCGGCTTCCGGCTGGCGCGGCAGACGCGCTGCGCGAATACCTTTCGGGCGATTACCTGATCCTCTATACGGCGGTCGAGTCGACGGTGCACCTGCTGTCCATCCGCCATCACCGCCAACTCTCGTTTAGGTTCGCGCGTCCATAGCCTCAGTAGTCCACAGACGATTCGCTAAATCGGGTCCCAACAGAACACGTCCATGGTGCGCTCCAGCGGCGTGAAGGAGGTTTTGAACGCCTGCGGGATGCGCTCCGCCAGGGCCTGGGGAGTCCAGCCGCCGTCCCGGTGGATGGCGCGGATCGGGCGGGGCTGACTCAGCAGGAAGATTTCGTTGCCGATCACCGTGAAAATCTGCCCGGAAATATCCTTGGCCGCCTCGCTGAAGTGAACGAAAAAACACAGTTCGCCGGCCGCCAAGCAAGCCGCTAAGACCTAGGAATAACCCCGGCCCGCTCCAAAGCGTCGAGGGTCTCCGGTGAATATCCCGCCTCCTCGGCGAGCACTTGCCGGGTATGCTCTCCCAAGCGGGGTGGTGGTGCGAGCGGGGTCTGGGGAGCGCCGGTGAATTTGATGGGGCGGCCCACCATGCGGATTTTCCCGGCGCTGGGATGATCCGCCGTCACCACCATGTCGCGAGCCTGGGCATGGGCGCTCTCCAGGGCCTCGCCCACGCTCAGAATGGGGGCGTGGGGAACGTCGTGCTGCTCCAGAATTTTCTTCCATTCGGCCATGGTGCGGCGGCGCATGACGGCGTTGATCTCGTCATCCAGAACTTGACGGTTCTTGAGGCGGATTTCGTAACCGCTGAAACGGGGGTCCTGCAGAAAATCGGGCCGGCCCAGGGCCTTGGCGAAATTGATCCAGAAACCTTCGGTCAGGCAGGCGACGACGAGATGGCCGTCGGAGGCCGGGTAGGCGCCGTAGGGAGTGAGGTTGGGGTGCTTGGATCCCACCCGCCCCGGGCTCTGGCCGGAGACGAAATAGATTTGGGCCAGATATCCGAGCATCCCCAGCATGCCGTCCAGCAGGCTGATGTCGATGTGCCGGCCCCGGTGGGTGGAATGGCGCTCATGGATCGCCGACATGATGGCCAGCGAGCCGTACACCCCCCCCACCATATCCCCCAGCGGAATGCCCAGCTTTTCCGGCGGGGTGTCCGGGGAGCCGTTCACGCTTATGACGCCGCTCAAGGCCTGGGTAACGATGTCGAAGGAGGGCTTGTCCCGCAGCGGCCCATGAGCGCCGAAGCCGCTGATGGAGCAATAAACGAGCCGTGGATTGAGCTGAGCCAGCTTTTCGTAGCCCAGTCCCAGGGAATCCATGACGCCGGGCCGGTAGTTTTCCACCAGCACGTCGGCCTTACGGGCGAGATCCATTACCGCTTGCACCCCTTCGGGTTTCTTGAGGTCTAGCACCAAGCTTTTCTTGTTGCGGTTGAGCGCGATGAAATAATGGCTCTCGCCGTTGATAAACGGCGCCATGATGCGGATGTCGTCACCTTTGCCCGGCGGCTCGATTTTCAGGACCTCGGCCCCGAGGTCTCCCAGCAGCATGGTGGCGTAAGGCCCGGCCAGCACCCGGGTCAGGTCCAGCACTTTGATGTCGGCCAGTGGTCCGGCCCATCCTGAATTTTCCATAATTTCCCTTTAAGCGGATTGTTGAAGTTTTGAAAACTGCGGCGAGTTCGTGGGCGCGCCGGACGTATCAATCCTGCCGAACTTTCCTCTCGGCAGGATTAATACCATGGCCTTCGCCTTGCCTGGGACCCTTTGTGCAAGGAGGTTCCCTAACCGGCGTCGGCGGGGATGCCGACAACAGCCTGCTCGACCAGCGCCGTGCGTTGCTGTTTTTTAAATCCCAGTTCTTCCAGAATCGCCAGCGTGTCTTGGCCTACGCGGGGGGCGCCGCGTTTCAGCACCCCGCCCCGCCGCCCATCGGCGCGCACCGGAAAAGGCACCAGGGGCTCCCCGTCCATTTGCAACACCATCTCCCGAGCCGTCGCCTGGGGACCGGCCGCAGCCTGGGCGGGAGTGAGACACAACTGGGCCGGCAAATCGTGCCGCTCGAACAACGCCATCCACTCAGCGGCGGTCTTGGTGCGGAACATGGCGTGCAGGGTTTGGGCCAGATCGTCGCCGCGCCGCCGCCGCCCGTCTGGGGTCGCATAATCCGGATGCAGCAGCGCCGGGGCAAAATCACGGATAGCCCGCTGGAAACCCTGCCAGAAATGCTCCTCGACGGGAGCGAAGGCGATGCGCTGGCCGTCCGCCGTCTCGAACAGGTCGTTGAGCGGAAACAGATGGTCGCGGTTCGGCCGGTCGGCCGCCATGCCGTGCCGCAGCGAGGTGTAGAACAAGGCCGATTCGAACAGGCTCATGTCCAGATAAGCCCCCTTGCCGGTGGCCTCGCGCTCCCGCAGCGCGGCGAGAATCGCGATCACGGCCAGCGATCCTCCCGCCAGATCGGCCACCGGTAGTCCCGAGCGCATCGGTTTTTCCAGCCAGTGCCCGGAGAAGACGAGGGCTCCCGCCGCCGCCAGGTAGTTGCCGTCGTGCCCCGGCAAATCGCGCCACGGACCGTCCTGCCCATAACCAGACAGCGAGCAATAGACGAGTCCGGGATGGATCTTTCTCAGATGTTCGGAGTCGATGCCCAGCCGTGCGGCGACCCCGGGCCGGAAGGCTTCCACTGCCACGTCGGAGCGCTCGGCCAAGCGCTCCACCACCTGCCGGCTTGCGGGATGCTTGAGGTTGATGGCGATGCTGCGTTTATTGCGATTGGCGTTGCGGAACATGGTGTCCGGCCGGGTCATGATGCGGAACGGGTCACCGGCAAGCGGCTCCACCTTCACCACATCCGCCCCCAAGTCGGCCAGCATTACCGACGCCGCGGGACCCGGCAACAGCACCGAGAAATCCAGCACGCGCAGCCCGGCCAGGGGACCCCAGGAAGCATCGGCCATTCTCAGCGGCCCCCTTGGGCCAGGGCGGCGCGGAACGCCTTGAGCGCCTCGCTGCCGGGTTTGCCGCGCTTGTCCAGGGCCTCGGCCCATTCCGTGGACACCGTGGCCAGGAGGGACTCTATCTCTTTTTTGTCAGCGGTAGAGAATTTCACCAGCGTGACGCCCCGTTGTTGCAATTTTTCGATGTCGGCGTCGATACTCTTGTCGACCTGGGCGCAGGCGTTGCGGGTGGCGGCTTCCCCGGCTTCCAGCATGATTTTCTGCACGTTCTCGGGCAGTTTTTTCCAACGCGCTTCGCTGATCACGTAGCTCGCGATGAAGCTGCCGAAATTTTCTCCGACAGTGGTGAATTTGGCATGGGCATCCCACTTCCAGGACAGCACGCTGGCGTAAGGAAACACTCCGGCGTCAATGGTTCCTCGGGACAGGGCTTCGTTGATTTCAGGGCCGGGCATTTTCACCGACACCGCCTTGAGTTTTCGCACCGTGGTGTCCATGGCGCCCCCGGTGGTGCGGATTTTCAATCCTTCGATGCTCTTCAGGGAATCGAATTTCTGGCGGGCGAAAATTTGGTAAGGCGCCAGGGCCAAAGTAAACAAAAGCTGGACCCCGTTGGGCTCCAGCTCCTTCTGGGCCAGGATCCCGTCCTTGGCGATCTTCCAGTAGGCGAGGGTTCCGGCGCAGGAGGTCGGAAAGCTACCGGGCAATTCGGCGACCGCGGAAAGTGGCATCTTGTCCGAAACATTGGATGGCGCCACATAGCCGACATCGGCGACCCCCGAGACCGTCAGCGCCAGCAGATCCTTGGCTTTGCCGAGCTGCTCCGCCGGGTAGTACTCGAAATCCACCGCGCCGTTGCTGCTCCGCTTGACGGCTTCCATCCAGAACTTCGCCGCGTGTTCGGCGATATAGTGGCCGAGGGGAAAGGCATCCGCCACCCGCAGCACGATCTTTTTCTCCTGGCCGAGGGCCGCCCCGCTACCGAACGCCAAGAACACGCATGCGAGCGATGGCAGCCAGCGTTTCAAACGATCCTTTTTCATCGAGTTTCCTTTTTCGGCAGCACCGCTTCTCCGAACGAAAGCGGCGCTTTGGGTGACAAATGGGACATATCTATTCGGAGTTCCCTTTACCATATAGTGGGCTTTCGGATCCTTTTCATAAAGGATGAATTCAAATTCCATGGCTGATCTCCTTAGTTAAGCTACGTTATACGTCACTGCTGGCGATTAATCACGGGCCTATTACCCTCTGAAACCAAGGGCTGTCATCTGGGTTCCACGCCATTTTTATGTTCTGGATTACCATAAGGCCTGCGAACAGGGGGCGGCCTCATGCAAGATCGCACACGGAATCAAGTGGTCATTGTTCACGGCTGGTCCGACAACTCGGGCTCGTTCCAGGCGCTCGCGGATTTTATCAAGGCCCAGGGCTTCCAGGTTCTCGACCTGTTTCTCGCCGACTACCTATCGATGGACGACGGCGTGTCCATCGAGGACGCGGCCAAGGCGATGCAGGCGGCGGTCGACGCAAAGACGAAAGGCAATGAACTCAGGCTGCCGTTCGACCTGATCGTGCATTCGACCGGCGGCCTGGTGGCGCGTACCTGGCTCTCGGCCTACTACGCGGGCACGCAGCCCGCGCAAATGCCGGTGCAGCGCTTGGTGATGATCGCGCCCGCCAATTTCGGCTCCAAACTGGCCGATGTGGGCCAGACCATTCTCGGCCGCGTGGTCAAAGGCTGGGATCACGGTTTCCACACCGGCAAGCTGATGCTGGACGGCCTTGCGCTGGGCTCGCCGTTTCAGTGGGACCTCGCGTCGCGCGATCTGTTCGCGCCGGGCGAAGGCGACGCCGCGACTATCTACGGCGTGGATCTTGTCTGGCCTTTCGTTATCGTCGGCTCGATGCCCTACCAGCACGGATTGCGGCAGATGGTGAACGAGAACGGCTCCGACGGCACCGTGCGCGTCGCCGCCGCCAATCTGAACGCCTATGGCGCCACGCTGGATTTCACCCAGAACGAAGTACCGACCGTCATGCGCATGATGGAGCGGGATAGTGTCGCCTTGGTGCAGGGCGCGCTCATCCCGTGGAAGCGCAGGTACGACGAAGCCATGGTATTTCCCCTGGTGGTAATGGCGCACCGGGACCACGCGAGCATCACCGATCCCACCATCCGCGGCGACGGCGAGAGCGACGAGCAGCAGGCGCAGTTCCGCAAATGCCTATTGGACGCGCTGGGATGCCCCCACTATGCGCAATACCGGGACCTGCAGCAGAAATGGAGGGAAAATTCGGACGCCGTCCAGGACTCGGACCCCAATGATGAGGACCACCACATGCACCTGCAGATCAACGTGCGCGTGGTCGACGAGTACGACAAGCCCGTCACCGACTACATGATCGAATTTCTCGCGCCCAATTACGAGCAGAACACCGATCTCACCGGGATGTTTCACGACAAGGTGATCAAGGACGTGCACAAGAACGGCCAGGATGCCTCTATCCGCACGATTTACATCGACCGGCAACGCATGTTTGACCTGTTCTACGAGCAGATTCCCGCCGGCCAGCCGAAGGAACTGCGCCTGAGCGTCAGCGCGACCGCGCCTGGGGACAAGGTGAAATACTTCGCCGCCGCCTCCGGCGGCAAAGGCGAGTTCGTCGTGCACTCGAAGGACGAGGCGGATCGCTGGCTGCACCGCAACGCCACCCACTTTCTGAAGATCGTGATACCGCGCGTTCCTTCCGCGGAGGTGTTCTTGCTCGAGCATCCGGACTAACGGGCTGAGTGGGGAGCCAACCCTTCGGTTATCATGCGTGCTCGTCCATCAGGCAATTCACTTTAGGGAGTAAGAAACCATGATCCACATCGTCGCCGTCATTACAGCCAAGCCCGGCATGCGCGATTCCATTTTGCAGGCGTTCCGGGCCAATGTCCCCGCGGTCAAAGCCGAACATGGCTGCATCGAGTACGGCGCCGCCGTCGATTTCGAGGACGGTCCCAAGTTTCAAACGAAGTACGGCGCGGATACATTTCTGGTGCTCGAAAAATGGGCAAGTATGGACGCGTTGAAGGCGCATGCGGCCGCACCGCACATGGCGGCGTATGGGGCAAAGACGAAGGAGATGATTGCGAGCCGCGTGATCCACATTCTCTCGCCGGCGTAGACGGGGTATCCAAAGATTGATTCGTCGCCAACCTTGTTGATCGAACAGACTCCACCCATCCCGCTGCTGGTACTTGACACCAACGTCGTCCTCGACCGGGTCGCCTTCGGCGACCCACAGCTGCAGTTCATCGTGAACGCGATCGAGCGCCGAACCTTACGCCTGGCGGCGAGCGACGCTTGCTTGCGGGAGTTGCGCCGCGCCCCGGGCCACGCGCAACCAAAGCCGCATGCCGCGGCGCAGGCGCTCGCGTTCGAGCGTTAGCTCGCGCATGCCAGGGTGTTCGACATCCCCGAGCGTGCCGAAGCGATGGGTTTGCCTCTGTGCGCGGACCCCGATAAGCAAAAGTTTCCGGAACTGGCCCGGCATGCGCGCGCGAGCCATCTCCTGACGCGCGACAAGGTCCGGCTGAAGCTCGCGCGCCGGGTCGCGGAGTCGGGCCGCTTCGCCCTGCTCGCGCCCGATGCCTTCCTGCGCCGGACGACGCGACCGGAACACGGATTGCCGCCCGGCTGAGCCGCCGAAACCGGCGCCAGCCAGGCGTCTGCAGCGACCCCGGCCGAAAAGTCGGCAACGTGGCAAAATCGCTTCCTTATGTCGGATTCGAAACCCTGGGCTTTTGACGAATCCCTGCAGCCGCGCGAGGAGGAGGTCGGCTTCGATCTCGCGCAGGCGTTGGACGCGGTCGTGCTGCTGCGCGCCGAAATACCCGAGGATGCGTTTACCGGCGGCATACTCGGCACGGAACGCGTCGGCTACGGCGTGGTAATCCGCGAGGACGGACTCGTGCTCACCATCGGCTACCTGATCACCGAGGCCGAGAACATCTGGCTCACGACCAATGCCGGCGTGGTCGTTGCCGGCCATGCGCTCGCTTACGACCAGGCCACCGGCTTCGGACTGGTGCAGCCGCTGGGCAATCTGCGCGCGCCGCTGCTCGAACGCGGTTCCGCCGCTCGCGTGGCCGCCGGTGACGAGGTGTTCGTCATCGGCCACGGCGGGCGCGCGCATGCGCTCAAGGCCAAAGTGATCGCCAAGCGCGAGTTCGCCGGATATTGGGAATACCTGATCGAGGACGCTTTGTTTACCGTGCCGGCACATCCGCAGTGGGGCGGCGCGGCGCTGCTGGACGAAGGCGGGCGGCTGGTGGGCATCGGCTCGCTGCTGTTGCAGGAGGCCGTGGGCGAGGCGTCGGAGCAGGGCAATATGTTCGTGCCCATCGATCTGCTCGAACCCATCCTCGTGGACTTGCTCGCGCATGGGCGCGCGGCGAGCGCGCCGCATCCGTGGCTGGGCATGTACACGCAGCAAGCTGAGGGGCGCCTGATCGTGGGCGGCCTGGCCCCAGGCAGCCCGGCCGAGCGTGCCGGGGTGCAGGCGGGCGATCTGGTGCTGGGGGTCGCGGGCGAGCGCACGCTCAGCCTCGCCGACTTTTTGCGCAAGGTCTGGCGCCTGGGCGGGCCGGGCGTCGAGGTTCCCTTGATGCTGGCGCGCCAGGGAGACGTCCTACGCCTCAGCGTGCGCTCGGCCGATCGCAACGATTTCCTGAAGAAGCCGAGGCTGCACTAGGATTGCCGGCCTGCCTTCGATTCAAGAGTAGGTAATTGCCTCGCGCCGGTCGCGGCGCTCCAGGTGCGGCACGCAATTGAAGCTCACCAGGCGCATCGAGCGCGGGTTGAAGAAGATCTCGCAGAATCCGGAGTTGCGAAACTGCAGGCTGAACTCTATCGCGATCTGCGCGGGCGCCTGCAGCAGGTCGGCGATCCCGCGTCCGATGGCCCCGCCTGAAGTCGCGGCAAGCACATTGGCATCATCGGGGAGATCGGCGCAGGCGCTTTGCATGGCCGCGGCAATGCGTTCGCCGAAGTCGCGCCAGGTTTCGGGCAGCGGCCCTTGCAACTTGTCTTCCGACCAGGCCGCCAGCGCCGCCTTGATGGTGCGGTAGACCACGCGCACGTCGCCTTTGGCGCGAGCCTGCGACCATTCGTCGCCGTGGTAGGCCTGGTACAGCGCTTCGGCCGAATACTCGTTCCAGTCGGGATGTTCCGCAGGCGTCAGCGCCGAACCCATCGTTTCGAGGATCGCGCGCGCCGTCTGGCGCTGGCGCTCCAGCGTGCCGCAGACCGCGCGCGAGAATACGATGCCGCGCTCGGCGAAATATTCGCCGAGCCAGACCGACTGCCGCCGGCCGAGCTCGCTCAGGCGGTCGTAGTTCTCAGCGGTGAAGGAGGCCTGGCCGTGACGGACCAGATAGAGGCTAGCCATGCAAGCGGGAGGATAGTCGAATTCGGCGGCGCGCGTGGTGCCCTTCAATAGATTCCGACATCAATGGGCGATTCGTGAGCAATGCTCTGCAGGCGCAGGGCATAGGTCGCCAAGTGCTGTTTTCGTTGCTCGTCCGTGACGCGATCAGCCCCATACACGATCTGTGGTGCCATTACCTCGAAACCAACGAACTGCAATATACCCCGCTGAATCGGGCGCAATACTCCGGCGATATCCCCGTTGAATGCTCCTTTACGATAGACCTTCTCCGGGCCGCCTGTTGTCAATGATAGTAGCGCTCGCTTTCCGCGAAAAACGCCGGTCTCGTAAATCTGATTGCCGGCGTAGACCCGCCCCTTCGCAAAAACACGATCAACCCACCCTTTGAGAACTGCCGGCAACCCGAACCACCATAGCGGAAACTGCCAGATCATCAAATCGCACCACTCAATCTTTTGCATCTCAGACTCTATTTCTGCCGAAAAGCCATTCATTTCGGTAGCGTGCGTTTCTTCGATCTGCTGTTTAAAGAAGTTTGGATCTTTGACGGTCACGAAGCTCTTCCGGCTGGAAACCGGGTCGAAGCGCATTTCATGAAGGTCGGAAGTTTTCACCTCATGCCCCGCGCCGGCAAGCGCCTCACAAGCCGTGCGAAACATAGCACGGTTAAAACTTTGGGGCTCCGGATGCCAATAAAGGACGAACACTTTCATCAACGGACTCCTTTAATTTTGCCTAACGAATAACGTCGCGCCGACGTGATAGGACAAGCTCATAGTATCGTGGAAACACGTAGAGTACGAGCCAAGCGGCGAATCATGTTTCAGGGAGTATGTTTCAGGGAGTATTGACACGATTCCCGCTGCTCGGTATATTAAGAAAACGGTCGTTAGTTTTGTTTATTGATGGTAAAAAAATGGCGGTGAAGTCGTTGCGCGGTCCGCGGATAGATAATCGATCGCCGGTGGTGTTGGATGCTGCGGCACGGATTTTTGCCGAGCATGGCTATTCGGGGAGTTCAATACGCGAAATCGCGGAGGCCTGCGACATGCAGCCCGGTTCGCTCTATTACCATTTTGCCGCTAAAGAAGATTTGCTTGTGGCTGTGTACGAACGCGGGGTCGAAGAAATCCAAGCGGCCGTGGTGGAGGCGGTTCAGCGTGAAACC